>NZ_PSRR01000643.1 GCF_004296405.1 Bradyrhizobium sp. Leo170 | reverse complement strand
GTTGCGTTCGCGCCGCACTCGGCCTTGCGGAAGTCGTTCCACTTCTGGCCACCGAGTGTTCCGGCTGCCTTGGCCGCCTGGTACTTGGCGCTGCATTCCTGCGCGGTCAGGGCCTCAGCCGGCGCCGACATCACGAATGCGGCGAGACCCGAGGCCGCCATCGCACAAAGCAGTTTGGCTCGAATTGTCATGGTTGTTCTCCCTTTCCGTCAAACCTCAGCGCGTTGACGAGGGCCGCATCCTAACGCAACCGGAACTTGCGACAACGCATTGGCGAACCGCCCCGTCAAAATATTGTGGCGACCGACACGGGCGATATTCATCGGCGGTTCAGCATCGGGCGACGACGGTTTCACATCCAATCATTCGAGGTGTGCCTCATGCCGAAGTTTTCCTCCCTCGCCACCACAACCGCCCTCGCCGCGTTCCTGCTGACGGGCACCGCCTTTGCGCAAACCACTGCGCCCGCGCCGAAGGACACCGCCAAGACCGAGACCAAGGCGCCGCCGTCACCGGACGAGAAGAAGGCACGCAGCGCCGCCTCGCTGGAATGCTCCAAGCAGGCCGATGCGAAAAGCCTGCACGGCAAGGAGCGCAAGAAATTCCGCCGCGAATGCCTGAAGGAAGCCGCCGACAAGAGCGCGGGCGCGAAGTAAGGGCGGCACCCGGCCTCCAAAAATCCGGCGCATTGCTGCAATCGCGAGATGCATTTGTCGCGGGCCTGCGGATTTGGCATAACGCCATCGTGAACCTGCTCCCCGCATCGATGGCGCTTGCCATTCCCAGCCGCGCGAACATCCTCAATACGACCGAGACGCTCGTCATCGGCGCCGCGGGCGGCCTGCTGTTTTTGTGGGCGAACCTGCCAGGCGGGCTGATTTCCGGCGCGATGATCGCGGTCGGCATCGCCGCGCTCGCCGGCCGGCCGCTCACCGTGCCGCCGGTGGTGACCCAGACCGTGCTGATCCTGCTCGGCATCTCGCTGGGCTCCCTGGTGTCGCGGCAACTGATCCAGCATGTGAGCGCCTATCCGCTCACCATCGCGCTGCTGGCGCTCGCCACCGTCTGCTCGATCTTCGGCAGCAGCTACTATCTGCAGCGCGTGCATGGCTGGGACCAGACCTCGGCCTTCCTCGCCGGCAGCCCCGGCGCGCTGTCTCAGATCACGATGCTCGCGATCGAAAAGAATGCCGATGTCGCCGCGATCGCCGTGGTGCAGACCATGCGCGTGATCATCCTGACCGCCGCTTTGCCACTGATGCTGGCGATGCTCGGAATAGCGCCAGCGGCGCCGCCGACCATCGCCTCCGCCAGCGCCTCGCCGCTCGAGCTCGCGGCGCTGATCGCGGCCTCCATCGGCGCGGCGCTCGTGCTGCGCTGGGCGAAATTTCCGGCAAGCTGGATGTTCGGCGCCATGCTCGCCTCCAGCCTGCTGCACGGGATCGGCGCGATCGAGGGCGGCCTGCCGCCCTGGGTGCGCGGCGTCGCGCTGGTCGGCATCGGCGCCCTGATCGGGTCGCGCTTTGCACGGATGAAGCTCTCGACCTTGCGCAGCCATATCAATGCCGGGCTCGGCTCGTTCGCGGTCGCGATCGTGATCTCCGCGATCTTCGTTGCCGCGATCACGCTGACTACGCAGGTCCATCTCTCCGACGTCGTCGTCGCCTTTGCCCCCGGCGCGATGGACGCCATGCTGGCGCTGGCGCTGACGTTGCACATCGACCCGATCTTCGTCGGCGCCCACCACCTCTCGCGCTTCGTGTTCGTGACGCTGGCAACACCCGGCATCGTGCACCTGTTCGGCCGCCCGCAGGAAGACGTGGACGATTAAGCGGACGCGTCTCACTCGTCATTGCGAGCGGAGCGAAGCAATCCATGCCTCCGCAAGCGGCGCGATGGATTGCTTCGCTGCGCTCGCAATGACGGGGATGGGGCTCTCATTTGAATTTCAAACAGCATGAGGATGTGAATCTGCGTTCTCGCGGCGCGTTACGCCCGAGCTTTGCGTCACTTTCCACCCTCCTCGAATACGGAGGGCGCAGGGAAAGCCGGGTGCCGGTTGCA
>NZ_PSRR01000642.1 GCF_004296405.1 Bradyrhizobium sp. Leo170 | reverse complement strand
CCGATTCCGGCCGTGATTCCCATCGTCCGCGCCCCCGACGACCCCGGGATCGAGGAAGACGGCACCCGCGACGAATTTTCCGAGCAAATCGGCCCGCCCAAGGCCCAAGCCGGCGGCTGGCGCGGGTTTCTGTCCCGCTGGGGGAGCTGAGGCGCGGTCAAATGACCGCGTCAACCTTGCCAATCGAGGCCACGCCCGATATCAGTGCGCACGCGCTTTCCGGCCAGTCGCCGAACGGGTCCGCCGCAATAGCTCAGTTGGTAGAGCACGTCATTCGTAATGACGGGGTCGGGGGTTCGAGTCCCTCTTGCGGCACCATCGCTCAGCATTCCCGCGACGAACTCAGCGGTGAGCGTCCGCTGCGCGCATTTCGTGATCCCTTCCATATGACCCGCCGCCCGTAAAAACGTGGATGGCCGGGACGAGCCCGGCCATGACGACGAACGCGGATAGGACGCTATTCGACCAGCTACTGCTGCGAAACGGTCTGCACCACGCTGGAGAGCGGACGCGCGCTCACGGCGGGGACCTTCATGTCCTTGACCATGAGGGCATCGTATTCGGGCAGGGTTTCCAGCGGCTCCTTCGCCTTCATCTGGACCACCTTGTAGCCGCCGGCCTTCAGGCGACGCAGCAGCGTCGGCAGGGCTTGCGCGGTGTGCTTTTGCAGGTCGTGCATCAGGATGATGCCCTTGCCCTGCTTATCCAGCTTGGTCATGACGGTCTGGATCACCTGGTCAGCCGAGCTGGACTTGAAGTCCAGGGAATCGACGTCGACGGAGAACATCGCGATATTCCGGCTGGCCAGATGCGCGATTGTCGCTTGGGTGTGGGCGAGCGCCGGGAAGCGGAAGAACGGCGAGGGCGCGGTGCCGAGCGCCATCTTCACGGCGCTGAATCCCTTTTCGATCTCGTCCTTGGCCTGCTGCTCCGTCAGCTTCTTGCTGTCGAGATGCGCATGCGACCAAGTATGCGCGCCGACCGTGTGGCCGGCGGCGGCGACCTGCTTCAGGATCTCCGGATGATAGGTGGTGTGCAGGCCGATCGGGAAGAACAGTCCCTTGGTGCATTCGTCCGCGAGCGCCTTCAGAACCGCCGGCGTGGTCGGCCACGGGCCGTCGTCGAAGGTCAGCACGACCTCCTTGTCGGTCAGGAAGTCGAATTGCTTGTACTGCAGGAAGCCGAAGCCCGGTCCGCCCGTGGTGTCGATGACGACGGTGCGGCTGACGCCGAGCGCATCGGGATTGGCGCAGGTGGATTTCGCCTGCATCGGCGCGGGTGCCGGTGCGGGAGCAGGCGCCGGGGCGGCAGCCGCCTGTTTGGACACCGTGGCGGTGGTCTCGACGTCGTCCCTGGCGGCCGATTTCGCGGCGGCTGGCGGCAGCGAATCCGCCGGCCGGGCGGCGACGGTTTGCGGCGGGGCCGCATCGGCCCGCGGCGCAGCAGTCCAGAACCACACTCCGGCGATCACGACCGCCGCAACAACAACGGCCAGCATCAGGCCTATCGGATTACGCATCGCTACTCTCTTGGGAAACTTGGGGCTCGCTCGTAACGATCCATTAGTGCCAACGAGGTCTTAACGCGATCCCAACGCGCCCCGCTTTGGCGAAGAAAATTCGGCCTTTGTTCTGCGTGATGATCATCACATCCGTTCGCCGCGACGTTTGGCCGGAACTGGGCCGCGGGTGCGGTTGTTTGAACCTTCTTCAGCGTGAGGCAACAATATAGAACGCCGTTGTCTCGCCTATTGCCAATACGAAGGCTTGAGAAATGACCAGATTGCTGTTCGTGATTCCGCTGCTTCTGGCGGCATCCGCGGCCTCGGCGCAGCAGCAGGGGCGGGAGGCCTGTACACGCGACGCGTCGCGGTTCTGCCGGCCGTATCTCGACAAGGGCGATGATGCTGTGCTGGCCTGCCTGAAGGAGCACCGTGGCCGCCTCACCAAGGCGTGCCAACAGACGCTGACCACTCACGGGCAGTAACGGCAAGTAGTTCGTAGCCCGGGTGGAGCGGAACGCGTAACCCGGGACAGGCGCATCAATGTCCAGGGTCTGTTGGGATTCATC
>NZ_PSRR01000641.1 GCF_004296405.1 Bradyrhizobium sp. Leo170 | reverse complement strand
TCTTTCTGTCCGCGATGTGTCGCGAGGATCTCGCGGTGAACCGAACCGCGTAGCGCTTCACGTGGAACCCTCGCGACAATGTGCACACAAGAAGCGGCGCGGCGAAAATCGTTGTAGGGCATGGGAAGATCGCCAGCTTTTACCGTTCACAGCCGGCACCGCCACCCGACCTCAATCTCACCATCACTGCGTCCTGCGCCGAATCGAGCCGGGTGCTCGCCGCCGGAAAGAAGTCTTCAGAGAAACAATGGATACGAGGAGAATGGACCTAAAAACCTGGTTTCAGAGACTGACGGACGTCACTTCTGCCGCGAGAACGCAGGAAGTTCTGAGGGAAGCGCTGCCGGATCTCGTGGAGGAATTGGGCTTTGACTGCTACGCCTATCTCTACATCCAGCCATCCAGAACTTATGCCTACTCGAATTATTCGCCGGAGTGGCTGAAGCACTATTTCGACAGCGACTACACGACGATTGATCCGGTCGTAAAAACCGCCAGCACGACTTTGCGCGCATTCACCTGGTGCTCCGGAGGCTCCCGCCATTCGGAAACGAAGGAGGTTCGGCGCTTCTATTCCGAGGCCGGCGACTTCGGGATCAGATCGGGTATCAGCATCCCGATACGGACCGCCTGCCGGCACATGTCAATGCTGACGCTCGCATCGAGCAAACCGTCCTTGACCCTCGATAAGGATATCGATCAGATCGCCGCCGTCACGGCGGTCGCGTTCCTGCATGCCAAGCTTGAAGCACACAATGTGAAGCCGACCGCGCAGCCAACTTTCGAGCTGACGGCCAAGCAGACCCTCTGCCTCAAATGGTCGGCTGAGGGAAAGCCGATGAAGTCGATCGCCACCCTCGAAAACATGTCGTTCGCGACCGTGAATTTTCATCTCAACAACGCCCGCAAGGTGCTCGATGCGGGAAGTCTCGCCCAAGCCACGGCACTCGCGACGAAGCTCGGCCTGATCTGACCGCATCCTCAATCGGCCGGCATAGTCGGTACGTATAACTCGGCAATGTCGCGAAGGAGGCGATGCTTGTGGATTGCCTCGACGACAATCGTTTCGAGGATGTCTTTCGGAAGGTTCGCTGTCAGTCCGACGATCGGTCGCAAGGCTGTCTGCGCTTCTCCCGTGCGATCTTCTCCAGAAATACCCATTGTTCCAATTCTGTGCACGGCGTCCGCGGTGCGCCCGGGCCAACAAATATCCTTTGACCCCAAGCCGAGGTGGAAAATCGAGCAAAGTCGGCCCCCATGACCTTAAGGATTCGAGCGAGACCTTCACGCCCGAGCGCCGTCGAGACCGGTCCCAGCAAGCTGGAGAACCCGATGAACTATGTCTTTGCGGTATTCATCTGGCACGACTTCACCATCAATGAGTAGCAGTTCAAGACCATGCGCAAGCGCCCAGAGAAATAGTCCCGCAATCGGCAGCTCAGCGTCAGACAGCCGCTTCTCCAG
This sequence comes from Bradyrhizobium sp. Leo170, assembly GCF_004296405.1. Taxonomy (GTDB): domain Bacteria; phylum Pseudomonadota; class Alphaproteobacteria; order Rhizobiales; family Xanthobacteraceae; genus Bradyrhizobium. Next base: position 612 of record NZ_PSRR01000641.1, on the reverse strand, counting down.
GTTGAACTGCAGAGAAATCTATTATGCCGCCTTCCGAATTATGCCCCGCCAGCCAGCGTTCCTGGGGTCAGGTGCGCAGCGCCGGCGGGCTGTATCGGCATAATCGGGACTGCATGGCTGCGTCCAATTACGTAGGCAACCGCGGGCACGGTGTTGGTGCTGGAGCGGATCATCGGTGCTCCAAACATTGCGCCCGCCGAAAAGTTCAGTGACCTCAATATGCTCGTTGCTGCGGGCGGCCGAGAACGCAGTCACGACGAATTTGTCAGCTTGTTCGCGGCCGCCGGATACGCGCTGACGCGCGTGCTACCGACGGGCACGCAGATCCACCTGATCGAAGGCACCTGCGCCTGAGCGCCAATGCTCCGGAGCTATTGGACTCGGGACATCCGATCCGAATGTTTCCCACACTTGGGTCGGAAGCAAATTCTATCTCGCCTACGCGCCGGCGAAGCTCGTCGAACACGTGCAAGAACTGCTGGCGATCGCCGATCGCACAGCCGTGCATGTGAAGCGGCCTTGCATCGATCATGCCGAACTCCTCTATGACGAGAACGGCCTGCCGAAATGATCATCGACACCTCGGCCATGGTTGCGATCCTCTTCCGCGAG
>NZ_PSRR01000640.1 GCF_004296405.1 Bradyrhizobium sp. Leo170 | reverse complement strand
CTCGATCGAGGCGCCCGGTTTTTTTGGACGGGGCCGATGGTGGCGACGCAACAGCACCTCGCGAGCTTTTTTCTTCGTCGTCACCGCTATCACCGCAATAAATCCGCGAAGACGCCTGCGCCTCGCGCCGCGTGAAAGTGTCTTAGAGATGCAAGCAGCGCGTGCCGTAAGCGCCGCGCCCGCCTGATCAACAAACCGGAGCATGAGAATGAAGAAACACTCTTTTGCAGGGCACCTGCGCGACACGACGTCCATCCTGGCGCTGTCGACGGCGGCCCTGCTCGCCTCGTCGGGCGTGCCTGCGATCGCGCAGGCCACCCAGGGCATCTATGCCGGCGGCAGCACGCTGGCGTCGCTGGTTTTCCGGCAGGTCTTCGATTGCTATAGCGGCGCCACCGTCGGCGGCGACGGCGTCACGTTCTCGACTGGCTTGCCGGGCGCCGGCTTATTGCCGACCACCTGCACGGTGGTGTCAACAGTGCAGGGCATGGTTGCCGGTGTCGGCTCAGGCAACGGCATGCGCGGGTACATCAGCAACAGGCCGGAGCAGTGGTATGGAGGCCCCAACTTCCGGAGACCGTTCAGCTTTACGATTGCCACGCCCTTCCCTGCGGTTCAGCCACCGTTCGTGGACAGCGCCAATGCGACCAATTTCGGCAGCTATCCATATCCGCGCCTGGATATCAGCCTGTCGGACGCACCACTGACCATTATCTGGCCTGCAACAACCCTCACGACAGTGCCCTTCAGCTTCAGCCCGGCGACCAACTGGTCGACCATCGGCGGCGCGATCAGCCAAGTCACAGTGAACGGCACAGCGGTGGCCACCTACATCCCACTGCTTATGGCCAGCCGATCCAGGTTCCGGCGTTCGAGGTCAACGTCGCGATCGCGGTCAACACGTCCGGTCTCACCGTCAACTCGGCGGTCACAGGCGCGGGCACCACGCCAGGCACCCAGGCCAACCAAGGCGCCGCCATCCAGCTCACCACAGCGCAGATGTGCGCGATCTTCTCAGGCTTCGTGACCGATTGGAGCGACACCACTCCCAACAAGATCCCGTACCTCGACAGTGCCGGCATGATAATGCTCGCGGCTTTCAACGAGGCCAACAAAGACTCTTCGGGCGTGGCGCAGCCTTACTCGGCGACCTCCAAGACCATCAGGGTGGTGTACAACTCTGACGAAAGTGGCGAAACCTACATCCTGACCAACTATCTCAAGGCTGTCTGCCCGCTGATCGACTACAACGCAGGGTACATATCGATCTTCGGCGCCACGAATCTTCCGAGCACGAGCTTCCAGACCCTGATCGACAACGTCAACGCCTTCCGCGGCAGCACAACCATCACGTCGCAATGGATCGGCGCGATTGGAAGCGGCGGGGTGGCGGCGACGATCGGCACCGGTGCAGCCCAGGGAGGCACCATCGGATATGTCGGCGCCAACTTCACCAAGCCTTACACCCAGGCGGTGTCGGGTGCGGGCCTGACCAATGTCGACGCACCGTATTCGGCAGCGTTGCAGAACGAACAACTGCGCATCGCCGGCATCTATGTTCCGGACAACACGACACCCTCAACCCTGGAGTTCATCGCGCCGACGCCGGCCGGCGCCCTCAACGCGTGGACCGACACCCGGCTGCGGGTGCCGGCCACGACCTGGACCTGGGCTGACTTCAACATCTACAACACCGTCTTCGGCCGGGTGACCCAGGGCGGTGTGAGCGTGACCGGCAAGTCTGTGCTGCCGCTCACCAACAGGGCGAACGCCTATCCGCTCAGCGGCACCGCGTTCATGTTCCTCTATAGCTGCTACAGCCTCCCGGCGGGAGAGCTACCCACCGACCCCGTCAATCGCGTCACCAGTCTGACGAACTACCTGAGCTGGCACTACACTGCCAGCAACCCCTTGCTCACCCGCGTGATCCAGAACGTCGGGTTTAACCCCGTCCCGGCTAGTTATGCGACGGTGATCAGGAACAAGTACCTGAGCCCCTCCAGCGCCGAACGAATCGCCATTGGGGGCACAGCCGGCACCAACTGCGCCAGCGCCAGCGGCGCGCTGTAAGCCAGCGCT
>NZ_PSRR01000639.1 GCF_004296405.1 Bradyrhizobium sp. Leo170 | reverse complement strand
TTACAGCGCCGAGCGCGTCGACGCGGCCTGCCGGCGCGGCATTCTGATCAAGGCACGATCCGTCGCCTCGATCCGCTCCATCCTCCAGAACGGCCTGGATCGCACCTTTCTCGACGAACCCTCCGAACACCAACCCCTGCGCCACGGCAACATCCGCGGCTGGGATTATTTCCACTGAAGCCAAGGAGACCTGTATGCTCAACCATCCCACCCACGAACGCCTGATCGAGCTCGGCTTGAGCGGCTTGGCCAAGGCCTTTGAGGAGCAGCGACGATCACCTGATCTCGAAGCCTTGCCGTTCGAAGATCGCATCGGCCTGCTGGTCGACCGGGAAGCCGCAGAACGTGACACCAGGCGGCTCACCACGTGCCTCAAGCTGGCCGCGCTTCGCCAGAATGCCTGCGTGGAGGACGTCGATTTGCGCACGCCGCGGGGTATCGACCGGGCCGTCTTCGCCAAGCTCGTCAGCGGCGACTGGATCGATCGCCACGAGAATTTTCTTCTAACCGGGGCGACCGGATTGGGCAAAAGCTGGTTAGCCTGTGCTCTCGGTCACAAGGCCTGCCGCGACAATCGCTCGGTTCTCTACCATCGCGTCCCAAGATTGTTCGAAGCGTTGGCGCTCGCGCGGGGAGATGGACGTTATGCCCGCTTGCTCAAAACCCTTGGCCGCGTCCAGCTTCTGATTTTGGACGATTGGGGATTGTCGGTGCTCACCGTCGCCGAGCGGCGCGATCTACTGGAAATCCTCGAGGACCGCCATGGCCGCGCATCGACCATCGTAACCAGCCAACTTCCCGTGGACTCATGGCACGAAGTTATCGGAGATCCCACGCTCGCCGACGCCATTCTGGATCGCCTCGTCCATAACGCTCACCGCCTCCAGCTGGCCGGCGAAAGCATGCGAAAACGCAACGCCAAAACCATCACCCTTGACGAGCAGCCAGAACGCTGACTCTATCAACGCCTTGGCCGGAGCGGGCCGCTCACGATCGTCTGAATTCGGCGCTCATGATCGCGCGAGATCGCTGCTCACTATCAGTGAAATATGCACCTCTCCCCGCGCCGCTGCTCGTACTTGCGCTGCCTACCCGGTGCAACTACGTTAAGTAAGCCTTGCTGCCGGTTGCTCAACTGAAGGATTGCATGCAATGACCCCAGACAATGCCGGCCGAGGCCGACTCCGCGTGCCGCAGGAGGCCGCGCTTTGGTTGGCCATCGCCGGCATTCTTGCGGCCGCAATTTGGTTTTCCTGGAATCCAACCCCGGTTGCTCAAGCGCTTGCGGCACTTTTCATTGCCTGCGCCCTGATCCACGCCACCTTCGCCTATGGTGCGCGGAGCGCCTTGGTTCTGTTCGTTACTTGTAACGCAATTGCGTTTGCGATGGAAAACCTGAGCGCTGCCACAGCGTTTCCATTTGGGACCTTTCATTTCGTGGTCGGCGCGGACTTGCCGCAGATCGGCCTCATCCCGATCATCGTGGGACCGGTATGGTTCGTTGTGGGCTATTTTTCATGGGTGGTCGCGTCGGTTCTTTTGGATCACGCCGATCGTCAGCTCGATCGACCTTTCAATTTGGTCGCCCTGCCCATCGTAGCCGCTTTCGTGATGACCCAGTGGAATCTTGTGACGGATGCCCCTAACGCGACGATAGCCAAGGCTTGGATATGGCACGGCGGCGGTGGAATGTTCGGTGTTCCACTCTCCAACTATCTCGGCTGGCTTCTCACCTCCTGGCTGATCTGCCAGGCCTTCGCCCTCCACCTGCGCTGCGACGGCCGACGGCAGCACTTGAGGATTAGTCACAGGCTGGCGGTGATCGGCATCCTTTTCTATGTCGGCGCCGGCGTTACGCACATCGTGCCCTGGATCATGGGAGAGAGAGGCGAAGCCGTCGACGACAGAGGCTATGGCTGGCAGGTCCACGATATCCGTGAATCCACGGTCGCGATCCTGCTGCTGACGATGGTCTTCACCGCATTGCTCGCAGGGCTGCGCCTCTTGCGCCAGGCGAATTGCAAAGGCGAGCCAATCGCATCAATATCTGGCGATTGAAAGCGGGGCATGTCGTCGCAACACGGACT
>NZ_PSRR01000638.1 GCF_004296405.1 Bradyrhizobium sp. Leo170 | reverse complement strand
CCGGCTCTCGTGGTGGCACCGCCACTTGCGCCGGCGGCAGCCGCGGCGAATCCGGCCCCCGCCGGATCGCAACAGCCCGCCAGCCCTTACAACATGGTTTCGGCGCTTGCCGGCCGGTTCGATCCGATCGAGTTTTTCGGCGGCGCGCTGAAGGACGCCAAGCTACTGGGCATCGTGCCGTTGAAGGACATCCTGCGCGCGGTGCTGATTGCGGCGGCGCCGAAACTGGTGGAGGCCGCGCAATATGGCGCGTCAAAGGCCACCGAAGCGATCGAGGAGACGTTGAAGGCCATCGTCGCGGTGGCAGGGCCTGCCGCGACCACAGTTGTCGATACAATCAAACAAGTCGAGCAGACCGCCGACGCCAAACTCAAGCAGGTGGGTGGCCCCCAGATGAACCTGGCCGCCCTCTATCCGAAATTCACCGCGGCTCTCGACCAAACCAAGAGCACGGCAACCAAGATCGGGGCACTCACCGCGGCAGATGCCAAGGCGGAAAACGCCGACAGGATCTTTGGCCTCGCGACCGCGTTCAAATCCGATGTCGAGGCGGTGATAACGGAGCTGCGCCGGCTGGCCAGCGATCCCATGCCGACGATCGTCCGCGAGCAACTGGCGACGCTTCAGGAGCAATGGACGGCGCTGCGCAACTTTTCCGACAACCCTGCCAAGACGATCAACGAGCTGCTCAAACCGCTGATCGAACCCAACGCCCTGTTCGAGCAGATTTGCGCACAATTCGATTCCGACACGTTCCAACTGGTGTTCGGCGTGCTGGACGATCCAGCCGGCGCATTCACCGCGTTCCCGGAGCCCGCGCAACGCACGCCTCCCACCGCCGCGCAAGTGCACGAGCAATGCGTCCGGGTCATGAAAAATCCGGCCGCCGTGCTGCCCCGGCTTCAGCAGGCGCTGTTCTACGAAGTTTTCGCCGAGCCGTTTGCCAGGTTGCTCGCCGCCGTCCAGCAGTTGCAGCAGGAAGCAACCGGAAAGGTTGCCTGGGGTCGCGCCGTGGTCGCCGACCGCATCACCGCCGTGCTGCGAAGAGGCGTCAGCGAAGCGCAGGCGCGAGACTTTCCAAAATATGGATGGAAGATTCTCGTCGACATGGAGACGGCGGTCCCGCTCATCGTCGTCAACCAGCCGCTCGATCAGATCGGGCCGCAACTGGCGGCGGCGGCGAAGCAATCGGTACAGAACCAGCTTGAAGCTCTGCAGAATGACATCAGGACATGGCGCACGGCAGCCGAACAGGCAACCAAGGACGCGCTGAAGGACGCTCAAAATCGAGCGCTCGAGCAAATCGACGAAGCCACCGACGGCGAGTACCAGCGACTGATCGCTCTGTGGGCCTCGAACAAGAAGCTGTCCGACGCCTTTGACAAGCTGGCGGAAAAATATCTCGTGGACGCGGTCAATGGCGGGACGAGCAGCGACAAGACTGCGCTCGTCAACGCTGTTGCCGACGAAATTCGAAAGGTTGCCGAGCAGGAAATTCGTTCTGCCGCAGCCGAACTCGAAGCGAAATTGCGCGAGCAGGCCAAGGCCGCGGCGGAAGGCCTTGCGCAGCGCGCCTTTGCCTTTGCCAATGGCGTCATCGACACCGCGCTGCGTTCCGCGTTCGCGGTCAGCGTGGCGAAAGTCGGTAAGTCATTGACCGATCTTTGCGGCGCCGCCGCCAACGACGCTTACACGTTTGTCAACAACCTTGCCGTTGGGCTCACCGAGCAGATCGACGCGGTCAAATCGAAGAAGATCACCGAGCAACTCGCAAACATCAACGACCAGCTCGGTCAGCTGCAGATACCCGCGAATGCGCCGCAGGACGCGCGCGATGTCATCCTCGGACTGCACGCTTCCCTGACGCGGAGTCTGCAACAATTCGCAGGCGCCGTCCTCGAAGTCGAGAAGATAAGGAAACATCTGCAAGACCTGCACGCGACCGACTTCTGCATGCAGCCCGCGAAGCTGCTCGATCTCGCGGCGCGCTCGGTCGACCTGCGCCGGCGCGCCGCGCAAGCGATCGTCGATGCCTTGTCGCAGATCAAGACTGCCATTGACGTCCTGCCGTCGCTGGCGAAGGCAAGCCCACCCGCTC
>NZ_PSRR01000637.1 GCF_004296405.1 Bradyrhizobium sp. Leo170 | reverse complement strand
GGCTCTCGGGAAAACACTCTTTCGCGGCTTAATGGCTGGCCTGTGCGCTCCCCTGCCGACGCTTCGCCGACATCCTCGCGGATGCCTGCGCACGGCTCGGGGCCGATGTGGGTCGCTACTCCTTCATCGTCGTGGACTTCCACCACCTACTCCTTGCCGGTCTCCCGGCGCACCAACTGTAATGTTAGGGTTCAGACTCAATTGATCCAATAGGCGATGACTGCGGCGATGTGGACGGCAGCCAAGAAGTTTCTGGCGAGTTTGTCGTAACGAGTTGCGACACGCCGGAAATCCTTGAGCCGGCAGAAGCAACGCTCGATGACGTTGCGCCCTTTATAGGCGCGCATGCTGAAGTTGTGGAGGGTCACCCTGTTGGATTTGTTTGGAATGACGGGCTTCGCACCACGATTGACGATTTCGGCGCGAAAGCCGTCGCCGTCGTAGCCTTTGTCCCCAATGAGGGCAGACATTGGCGGCGCGAGGTCCAAAAGGGCCGGCGCTGCGGCAATATCTGCATCTTGGCCCGGAGTGAGATGAAATGCGCAAGGTTTGCAATCAGGGTCGCTCAGCGCGTGGATTTTCGTGGTCCGCCCGCCGCGCGAGCGGCCAATCGCCTGTTCATGCTCCCCCCTTTCCGCCGCTCGCCGAGCGATGCGCCTTGATCGAGGTGGAGTCGATGGACAAAGTCACGCCGTCCTTGCCGCCGCGGGCGAGCGCTTCAAAGATCGCTTGCCAATGTCACAACCACCTTCTTGCCAATTCCGAGATGTTTTTCTATCGCTGCGATTCTCTCGAGTGCGTGGTCTATCCCCTTGCGGTAGCCGGAAATATTCTCGACTTCTCGTCGAAGATCATCGAGGTCGTGACGAAGCGTTCTCAATTCCGAGTGGATTTCACTAAGCTCGCGATCAATGCGGGTGAAGCCAGCGTCGACTTTCTTCTCCAGTCGACCGATCTCGTTACGAATCTCTGTTCGAATATCCTCACCTTCTTCTTTGATAAGTCGAGCAAGCTTGTCGAAATCGGACTCCTTCTTAGCCATCCTGGAAGTATAGCACGGGGCCGATTGTCATGATCCCTTAGTCGCTCGCCTGAACTGATCGAGGCTGGATGCGAATGAAGGCAGCCGCCGATAGGTGCCATCCGAGTAGCGTTGGTAGCTCTGCCAGACGTGCGGATCGGCATCGGGGTCTCCGAAGTGCACCAATCCATCAAAGGCCCAGCCGTCGTCGGGATTGACGCCAAACCACACATCGCAAAACCGATCGCCCCGATCATCGACAAGCTGCACGAGCCAATCCGTTTTACCATGCTGACAGCGTACCTCGAATCTAAAGGCAGGTGCGTGGGAGAAGAGTTGCGGCATCAGTCGCTGGTTGAGCTCGCGCTCTAACCAGCGCTCGCGCGGTTCTCGCGCTTACGAATGAACGTCTCATATCCCTCCGGATTAACCTCCTTCAGGCGATCTAGCGCGCGCTCAGCTTCCAGATCGGCGGCCTTGCTATGACGCTGTTTGATCTCGTTTACTTTCGCTTCCATCCCTGCGAGCTGCCCCATTGCTGTTGTTACATCCTCGGATGCGATCTTGAGCTTCGCGCCTGGTGTCTCCTCGATGCCTACGAGCATCGCCCTAAGCTCTTTAACGGCATTGCAAAGAATGACCAGCTGTTCAGCTAAGCCAATCTCAGCACTTACGTCATTATCGACTTGCCGGTGAAAATTCGGTGCGATGTCCTGCACCACCGACCCGCTGAGTGGCGCGAAAAATGGAAAACTCAACCAAGAGAACCAATTAGGGTTTGACATAGAATCCTCTCGGCTATCTTGGTGTTCTTCCTCAGCATATTCCAGCAATTGGCGTGCCAATCGGCTTGGTTTCGACGATGGCGCAAAGTACAGATATCATTTCCATCGGGCATGCGAACCTAGCGCGGCCCGGATGTATACAATTCACCCTGAAATCACACGGATGTTGTAGGCTCTCGGTCATGGCAAACAGCATGATCGTCTCACAGAGAGTTCGCTGGGGTCCCGTTGATGGTCGCCCCGCAGGCATCCGCGTATAAGAGAACGAGGCTGAGGCTGACTTTATAGCGTGGCCTGACTTAGCAGTCTGCTGAAAAAGCCG
>NZ_PSRR01000636.1 GCF_004296405.1 Bradyrhizobium sp. Leo170 | reverse complement strand
CACGGGTAAGCCACTCCAGACGGCATGCGGCTTCGACGGCGCTCTTGCCTTCACAGATAGCCGCCGCAACAGCTTCGATCTGGTGCTCAATCATTTTGCGGAGAGTTTCGGTACAGGACTCGTCACCCATCGTGCAGCACTCCCGTGCGGAACATTGATTATGGAATTTACGAACTTGATTGCGCGTAAACCAAAGCTGATTGAACTCACGACCTAAGCGGCGGGATCAACCCAAATGAAAGCGGTTCTCCAGCTCAAGGTCTAAGATAAGGAGCGCGCGGTGATTCGCGACGGGATGTTTCCGAGATAGCGTTTCACCTTATGTTCAACCGGTTGATTGCTCGCCGGCTTGAGCACGGAGATCGACGACCTCGATATCGGCTCTCCCGTCCCCGCGAGCGCAGCGCCCGCGTGATCGGCAAACAGCCGATGATATTTGTCGACAAGACCTTTCTGCCTTCTCCAGCCGTCGTCGCGTTGCTTGGCCGCGAGGGACCGGTCATCGAGCGTACTTCTTTTGCACGTCGGCCGGCTATCGCTGACTGCCGCAGGCGATCGTCCGGCTCGATATGCATCACGTCGATGCCTTGCGCAGCCGGCGAGTTTCTCCGTCCGCGCGTTGCGGTAAGCGTTGTGAAGTCTCGCCAACACAAACCTGCAGCGATTGCCGGAGTCCGCCACCCGATCTCCGAAAATCAGCGAGAGGGGCATCATGGCAGGGTAATGTCGGAGCACGTGGGTGCGGGCCGCGATGGAAGGCCCGCCGCCAAGCGCGCTGCGGTCGCGCAGCTGCAGGCTGTCATGGAACTGTCGGAACGGCGGGGCCTGCGATCGTCACGGCCGATCCGAAGTCGAGATGGCCGTGAACGTCTCGAAGTCCGGCAAACACTCAACGTACCGGAGGTCCTGCCGAAAAATGTTCATTACGAGCTGGACAGACTCCATTAGCAACCGCAAATCGTGTTCCGCGGTTAGATGCTCATTTCCATCGCCGCCGCGGCCGCACTGTTCGTGCTGTTGCTCTTCCTTTGTTGAGCGGTCCTTCGGCGCGGGTTCCATCCTTGTCATGCCATTGCTGGCCGCAAGCGCGGTGTTCCTCCGTCTGTGGATCACAGCCATTGAGCTCAGCATCACGCGATGCTTGCAACAAGCGAACGTCTACAATCTCGCCAAGCAAAATCCAAGCGGGCACCCGCTCGATTGTGGTCCATCGATTTCGTCTCCCAACATCGGGATCAAGGAGCATGGGTGTCGTTCGAGCGCTTCTAATTGAATAGGGTTGCAATCCGAGGTAAGCGCCATGTAAATCCATCGCGCAGCCGACGCAACGAGATGGATATGCCGAAAGACCGCCGATCGGGCCCCGATTGGAGCAGGCGGCAAGACGAACGTTCATTTGAACATCTCGAGAATTGGCCACGGTGACCGGCTCGAGATTCGAGAAGGTCCGGCGCTACAAGGGCTCTCTCATCAATACCAGCCCACCCCATCAGGATGTGAGGACACGCTGATGCTCATGAACCTGGACATACCTGTCGGTCAAAAACGTAATCCACTTCCGGCCTTTGCCGCCAGAGGCCAATGGCGCGTGTTTCTGGATCGTCTGCACGGCGAAATCACCCTGTTGTCAACATGTTATTTGACGCCCGTCATGCCCATCTCGGGGACAGAACGACCAACGTGTCTCGCACGTCGAAGACGCTCGCCATTTATCTGGCCAATCAAGGTATCCGTACCGCCAACGGGCCGCCGGTGCCGGGCATTCCTTTCCCACATCAACCGGAGAAGTTGACGAGGACGCCGGTCGTCAGCCGGCATGCGACGCCGGAGCGGCTGATCCAGGTCCGGCAAAACTGGTTGCTGACCATGGGCGCCGGTTCGACGACGCAAGCAGCCGGCGCTCCATCACCTTGAAGCTCGATCCCATCTGGGCCTCGCGGTGATAGACGAACAACCGCGGCAGGTAGGGCTCGTGCCCGCCATCCAGGCGCAGCACCTTGATCCAGGTACCGCGCCAAGCATCATGTCGAAATCGTTGTCGCCTACACACGCGAAGAAATTGTGGCGAGACCGCGCGTCGGTTCTATTGCCGCAACCAAAGCTGAACTCTGGATTTAAGACTGCGGTTTGCAGTTGCGGCTCGATCAGGATA
>NZ_PSRR01000635.1 GCF_004296405.1 Bradyrhizobium sp. Leo170 | reverse complement strand
AGCAGCTCGGGCACGCCAGCGCCGAGCAGACCCGCCGTTATCAGCGCCGGCGCGACCGCTTCCGGGTCAACCTCACCAAGGCCGCGGGCCTTTGACCGCCGAGTCCCGGCCTTGCTTGCACCACAGCGCAGGGTCCGCCCGTCTCCAGGCAGACAGACAGACGGGACCCGACTGGTGACAGGCGTCGGGGCGGCCATCATCATGGATATTCAATGATGGATATGATAGATATCCCAAAGGAGATATCTCATACCCCTCTTCATTCGTGACGATCAGGTCGACGACCTCGCCAGCCGGCTCCAGGCCATCACAGGCTCTCGGACCAAAACAGAAGCCGTGCGTCTCGCGCTGGAACACGAGATCAAGCGCCAGACCGAGAATATGCTGCCGAGCCAACGAATCGGCAATGCTCTCGCGATCGTCGCTGACATTCGGGCCAACGCTGCGGAGCGCGGCCTCGCCGGCACAGACGATTTCGACATGAAGGCCTTCACCGACGAGATGTGGGGCGCCTGATGTTCCTCGATGCCTCGGCCATTATCGCTATTCTCGGCGGCGAGCCGGATGGAGCCGAGCTCGCCGGCCGCTTGAATGGCTCGAAAACGAGCTTTTTCGTCTCCCCCCTCGTATTGTTCGATGCCTCCGCATCGCTTGCCGCGAAGCTCGCCCGCGAAACCGGCTTACCGCGCGACGCCGCCCTCCTCGCCAAGGCGGAAGCCGCGGTGCGGGAATTCGTCACCTCGCTCGGCGCCCAGGAAATCTCCGTCTCGCCGGATATCGGTCGCAAGGCCCTCGAAGCGGCGCAGACCTATAGCCGCCTGGTCGACCATCCCGCGCGGCTCAATTTCGGGGACTGCTTCGCCTATGCCTGCGCCAAGGCTTACCGAATCCCGCTCCTCTACAAGGGTCGCGACTTCGCGCAGACCGATCTTCGATAGCAGCGGCCCTCGTTGCGGAAAGAGGCGGGACAGCTGGGGTTTGGGCAGATCGGATCCCCACCTTTCGCCAGCTCGGGGCATTCTGCCTGTCTGGGATGCGAAAATCGCGGCGACGGCGCGACCGCTTGCGGGTGAATCTCACCAAGGCCGCCGGTCTCTGACGTCGCGCCCCTATCCTCAGAAGTTCCACGGCGAAATCAATTCGAGCCCTGTCGAGCCAAAATCACTGAGATTCCGCGTAGCCAATCGACCGCCGTTGGCACGGGCGATGGCTGCGATCATGCCGTCGGGAACCGACATGGGTTGGCCACGCCGTGTCGCCTCCCCCATGATGTCGCCATACGCCAGCGCGGCCTCTTCCGTCAGGCCGAAGATCCGATCGGCGAATCGTTGGCGCCAATCCAACAAGCCGCGTTCCAGGCGCTCGGCGCGTTGATCGGGCCTGATTTTCTGAATTCCGAACGCTATCTCGGCGATTGTAACCGTGGGAAGCGCAAGCTCTGCATCGTGGCGTACCAGCCACGCTATCACCGCGTCGTCGGGTGTCTTCCTCAAGGTCTCAGAGATCACATTGGTGTCGAGAAAGATCAAAGTTCGGGTCCAGTGTGGGGTCGGCGGCCTTCGCGGATGATCGCCTCAAGGTCGATATCCACATCGCCGGTTGCCTTCAGTCGGGCATAGAAAGCCGCCGGCGATTCGCGGCCAGATGCGCGCTCCTCGTAGGCTTCCAGCGCGCGTTCGACCACATCCGCGATCGAGCGATTCTCTCGACGCGCAAGGCGATGGGCAAGATCTCGTGCCTTGGCACTGCGGACTGAAAGTTGCGGTTCGGCCATGTACGACCCCTTCCTTGAGCATATAGGGAGAATAGGCTTGCCATCAAGATGGCTTCTGCTGGCTAGCCATCTTCCAGGCCATTTTGCGCCGTTCGTCGATCGGAAATCCGCCAAGCTGCGTGCCGCTTACGAATTCAAGCTCGGTCGACCCGCCAACTCAGGCGAAGCGCGCATATTCCTCATCACCTCACCCATTGCCATTCGAAGCTCGTCCTGGGCGTCATTCAGCCCGACATGGCCGGTATAGGCCGCCAGTGCCGAATTTCAGTGCGGCTAACATCGCGGCTTCGCTACCCAGCTCGCGCGAGACCTGCTTCGCCGGATACTTCTCCAGCACGGAAAGTGCCGACTGGGTGATCGTTTGCCCGATCTCGTCGATGAGATCTTCAAACGCAGCC
>NZ_PSRR01000634.1 GCF_004296405.1 Bradyrhizobium sp. Leo170 | reverse complement strand
CCCCCGCGCCCGCGGCGCTTCCGTCGTCCTGAAATCGGTTCCGGCGACTGCGACAGACCTGAAAGCGAGCCTTGGCGCGCTCGCCGATGCCCTTGGCCAGATGGTCTTGCAGATCACCGTCGTAGGCTCCGTCGCCAACAATGCGTCGAGCTGGTCCAGCGTCAATACCAAGGTGACGCAACTGGTTGCGGATCTCGGGAGCGCGGCCAACTCCGCCAAGGAAGCGGCGGCCGACGTCGAAGCGGCGCTGGCGCCGTACACCGCGCTCGCCGATCCCAACAGTCCGATCCGGCAGCAGATCAGGGCGAACTACACGCCGGACGAGGCCCTGGGACTCGCCCGCGACGTTCTGCGATTCACCGTATTGAACGACCGGCGGCTGGCCGGCGTGCTGCTCCAGGCCGCCGAACCGCTCGTGGCGCTCTGGACGAACATTCTCGTAAAAACTGCCGTTTCAGTCGGCGCCGTCGCCAAAGCCCTCAACGTGATCAACGGTACGGTCGAGGTCGCACTCAATGCCGTGATCGATCTGTTCCAGCCGGGAGCCGGCGGTGCTCCATCGCTGCTGTCGAACATCCTGTCCCGCGACACCCGCGCCGCCCTGGAAAACGCGCGGGCGCAGGTCGGAGCCGACAAAGCAAGCCTTTCGTCCATCGAGACACTCTGTGCGGCGGCGTCTCCGGACGCCCAGGCCATCGCCGCAGCGCTCACCAAGCTGAAAGCCGATTGGTCGAGAAATCAGCCCGGCATCGTCCAGACCCTGCAAGTCGCAAGGAACATCGTCGACGCCGTCGCCTCCGGCCACTTCGCCGCATTGTTCGATCTCGCCGCGGTCGAAAAGCAGTTGATCGACGCCGTGGCCGGCCTGATCCCGACCCGGGTGACGCTCAACTACGATTTCGACACCGAGGTCGGCGATTTCCCGTCCGGCGATCCGATCTTCGCGATGGATAAGGAAAAGTACGGGAGCTACGGACCCGATCCCGCGCGCAATGACCTCGACCTGCGGACGCAGATCACGGTCGATCTGCTGTCAGGCAGCCGCCAGGTCTCGGCAGTCGGATACATCAAGCCGTTCCGGATCCACCTGCTTGGAAACTCGCTCGATCTCGCTACCATCCACTTCAAGGGCGCGCGGTTCGAGACGACGCCGGGAGGCGATACGAAATTCACGGCCGACATCGGCGAAGCCGAGATCGGCTCGATGTTGGCGTTCCTTCAAGCGCTCCAGAGCTTCATGAGCCCCTCGGGCGGCAACGGCTTCTACCGCGGCATCCAGCTGATCCCGCCGCAGATCGAGGTCGGCTACCGCTTCAACAAGGACGTTCTGATCGTCGGCGGCCTGATCTTCCAGAACATCGACTTCGGCATCGGCGCGATCCTGCCGCTCGACGGGCGGCAGGCCGAGTTCCGGTTCAATTTCGCCAGCCGGGCAAAACCATTTTTCATTTCGGCACCGCCTCCCACGCCATACGGTGGCGGCGGCTTCGTTGGGCTGCGCGCCAATGCCCGGGGTGTCGTCGCGTTCGAGATTCAGCTGCAGTTCGGGGCTGCATTCGCCATCGAGTTCGGCCCGCTTTTGGCTTTCGTAAGAATATCCGCGGGCATCTATTTGCTTTCCGAAGCCGGTGGCCACCGGGTTCTCGAAGGTTTCGTGGAGGCAGTCGGCGAAGGCAACATCGCCTGCTTCCAGGTCTCGGTGCTGATCCAGATCAAGACATCGCAGCAAGACGACTCGTCGATGGCCGGCAGCTCCACCTATGCATTCAGCTTCAAGGTCGGCTTCTTCGAAGTGACCTATTCGGTCACGGCCGGATATCGGACGGAAGGAAGCGGCGGCTCGGCGCAGGCCCAGGTGTTGCCGCAAGACACGGCGGAGGCCTTCGGCCAAGCGGCACTGCCGCCAACGCGGCGCGGGAGAAAATCGAAACCGGCTGCCGCCGTGCGGCGCAAGGTACGAACCGAGGTGCCGGCGATGCAGGACAATTGGAAAGAGTACCGAAAGAATTTCGATATCTAGTTTGTGAGGTTGCATGGCTGAAGTGAAGGTCGGAATTCATTGCACCGCCATTCCCGATGGCTTTTCGCCGTCCGGCAAGGCCCGGCTCAGCCTTGTGTTGACGCCCGATCCCCGCGCCACCACGCTCGGGGTAACGGTCGACGACCTCCACAAAGGGG
>NZ_PSRR01000633.1 GCF_004296405.1 Bradyrhizobium sp. Leo170 | reverse complement strand
CGCCTCCGCGGCGGGATCCCGCGCTGACTTCGAGGTGAGGGCAAGGCCGGCGCCGATCATCAAAAGCGGGAACGGAAAGCCGCGCGCCAAGCGCAGCACCGGGACTGCGACCGCTGTGCCGGCCGCGATCGCCTGCATGGGATTTTCGATTGCTTGTTGTTTGAGTGCCTCGACCCAGCTCTGGGTCTTGTGGCTGATGTAATCGGAGACTTCCGATTTGATGTGTTGCGGCGAAACCTTGCGGCTGATGTCTTCGGCGGTATCCGATATAAGCTCCCTCAATTGGTCGACCGTGGCGGCCAGCTCTGCGCGGCTGCGCTCGGACTCACGTCTCAATTCCTCCACGGATCGTGTCATGTCGTTAGCCTCCTGGATTTCTTTCGGGGCGAACTCAGGCTGTGTTGAATGGTTCCTACGGCGCAGGAAGCCATTGAAGCACACAAAGGCCGGCGGAGCGCCAACAGTCGGCCTCTCTACGTCCTCAAGGTGGAGCGCAGGACAATACGCACGCTACGTGCGTGTCCGGTACAGCAAGTTGTGTACAGCAAGGTGCCCTCGTCGAGCTGTTGCTCGACGAGCGAAACGATGAAAGCCCGGGTCCAGGGGCATCCGACTGCCGGTCAGGTCGAAGCAAAAACCCCAGCGTACCGATCCCGGTGGCTGTTCTTCGGCCGCTGACCGTACGCCTCCCGTGACAACAACATTGGGTGCCGCTCGGGGGGCATGTTTTTTCGTTCGTGCGAAGCGATTTAACGCATCCACGGTGATTACCGAGCACGTCGCTTCAATCGACATCCTTCCTACTCTGGAGATGTTCCCATGAAAGAAGGGCTGAGCTGGATGGAGCGGGACCCGAGTCGGCGGCGGGCTCGGCCGCCGCTCGTAACTGGCGACACTAATAATGCACTCTGGGCCGAGCCGTCAGTCCCGGAGCTATGCGGGATTTTGGGTGACGAGGTGATCAGGCGGCGTGGTTTGCCGGCACTTGGATGACCTCGATGCCGTCGTTGAATCTGACACCCGCGATGACCTTCGGCAACTGATTTGTGCCTTTGAGCCGCCGCCAGGTCTTCGATGCGGCGATGACGAGCTTGAACACCATCAGCAACGAACCCTTGGTGCGCACCGTCCGGTGCCGCACGGTGGCGAACACGCTCTCGATGGGATTGCTGGTGCGCAGGTGATCCCAATGCTCGGCAGGAAAGTCGTAGAAGGCCAGCAGCGCGTCGCGATCCTTCAGACATTCGACCGCGCGACCGTATTTGGCGCGGTATTTCTCGGCAAAGACGTCGATCGCCGCTTCGGCGGACGCCCGGTTCGGCGCCCAATAGACCTCGCGCAGATCCTTCTTCATGGTGGCCTGCACCGAGAGCGGGACCTTGTCCAGGACATTCACGGTCTTGTGCACCCAGCATCGCTGGTGCCGTGTGCCGGGAAAGACCTCGTCGAGCGCCTTCCAGAAGCCGAGCGCGCCGTCGCCAACGGCAATTTCGGGCGCGATCTGCAATCCGCGCTGTTTGACGTCGATCAGCAGCTCACGCCAACCCTGCGCGCTCTCCCGCACGCCGACCTGGAAACCGATCAGTTCCTTCTTGCCCTCCGGCGTCGCGCCGATCAGCACCAGCATGCACTCGCCGTGGTCTTCCATGCGGGCCTGCAGGAAGACGCCATCGGCCCATACGTACACGTATCGGCGCGCGACAGATCACGCCTCTGCCAGCGCTCGTACTCGCCTTGCCACTCGGCCGTCAGCCGGGAAATCACCGCGGGCGACAGGTTCGGCGCGTCCTTGCCCAGCAAGGCCGTCAGTGCCTCCTGGAAATCGCCGGTCGAAATGCCGCGCAAGTAGAGCACCGGCAACAGCGCATCCAGACTTCTGGTCCGCCGTGCCCACAGCGGCAGGATCGCCGAACTGAACCGGATCCGCTCGCCATCGCTGGACGCCCCGCGGTCGCGAATCTTCGCCCGCGCCACCTCGACCGCGCGGACCCCGGTCTGGATCGTTCGCGCCGGGCCGTAGCCATGCCGCACGACACGGGCGCGTCCGTCGGCAAGCTTCAAATCCTTCACCGTGGCAAGAAAGCTCTCGACTTCCACCTCGACAGCCTGTGCCAGAAGCTGCCGCGCACCGGCGCGCAGCACATTGGTCAGTGGATCATCGATCTCGTCGGGCTGACGAA
>NZ_PSRR01000632.1 GCF_004296405.1 Bradyrhizobium sp. Leo170 | reverse complement strand
GAAAAGTGGGTACTAGGCTCTGCAAAATGGCCAGCCTCGCCATGTCCGTGGCGGCTCCCGGTACCTCAAAAAGCACCAAATCAAGGGCGCAGTTCAGCGGCTGTCCGTCGCCGGTCAAATCAGCCATGCGGTTGGCGAGAGCAAATTGCAACGCGTGATTGCTGGAAACCGCACCGATGGTCCCAAGGTGCTGAGAGCCGGACCACTTCAAGTTTGGCAACAGAAATTCGTACTTGCGTGCCTTGTTACCAAAAACGGGATAGTGCGCACTGCTCTCATTCACCACCAAGAGTTCAGCGCAATCGATTTGTCGCGTCACCGACGGTGGCAACTGTAAGAGGTGGTTTTCCCGCGCAAATATGGGGGTCCAGGGAATGATAGCGCGGGCCTCGGCATCCTTTAGGAAAATGGAATTGCCGGGATCGCCTATGCGCTTGTATCCGGCGAAAGAGTCTTTGCGGGCGCGCGTGTTGATGATGAGAGGCCCCTCTTCGGCGTCGGGATCTACCAAGGAGGGAAACAGCTTGGCTAAAGCCAAAAATTGCGAGTTCAATACCGCAGGCGGCGGCGCCAAACCTGAAACATCGGCCATATGGGGAAGCGGCAACAACGGACGCCCGCTTTGAGCCGCGCCGACCGCGCCCAACGCCGCTCCGCCCAAAATGATTCCTTGCACAAAGTTTCGGCGAGAGAGGTACATCGCGAACTGTCACATGGCACCCAAGAGTTGTAGATTAACCTTTTTTTAACGATATTCCAGTCGGGTGCCGGCTTCGGCGAGGAATAATTTAAGTTTTGCTTAACCAAGACTCGTCTAAAGGCACGCCAGGAATCCGATCGGGCCTGACCTTGCCTTTTCCAAATAAGCTTCGAGAGAATTGCGATCGGAGCGGCGTCGGATAGCCAAGGTTGAGGTTTAGCGCGGGCCGACCATCTGGCCGAGACGAGCCGCACATTTCGCTCCAAACAAGGCGCGGCTGCTACGCTCCAGCCCATGCGAATCGAGCAACGGCATGGCGGGCGAAAGGCGATACCGGTCAAGCAGATGCAGACCAGGGCGAAGCGTCCCGACTGGCCGCTGAAAATAAACTTGATGCTGTCGGACAGCTCCGGCATTTGGTACGCCGGAAAGCAGAATGTCCGCGTTGGGCTTAGAAGCAGTGCGGTGAGTCAATCTAGATGCTTTCCCTCCGGCCACAGAAGCAGCAGGCAGGAATCTCAACTCCGAAAATAGATGTTATGACAGAAGTCGACCAGTGACGAAGCAAAATGTGCTTAGGCAAACACGTCGATCACGCGAGCAGCGTTGCTCTCATCAATGAAATCATCGAGGCATGCGGGCAATAACGTCCATTGCCCACGATCCGCCTCTTCAACGAAGGGCCTCATCAATTCCCCACCCAGAATCACGGGAGAAGCATAACAGCCGCACAGCGTTTTCACATAGCCAGGGCCAGGCCAGACTCGGAATTGGTGGCTGCAAAGGTTTTGTCCGGTTGTCCTCCAGAGGCCGAAATACTGTCCTGACAAGTTTGGCGCTCATCGCCGCATCGTTTGTCTGGGGCGTGGTTATGCAAGAAGGTCTGCCAACCCCGGCTGGGCGGTCCTTGCCGCCTGACCATGTACTTGGCAACGCTTGATTGCGCGACCTCGAACCCAAGCTTGAGCAGTTCGCCATGAACATGCGGTGCTTCCCAAAGCGGATTCCCTCCCGTGAAACTACGGAGTCGCGCAAGCGCTCTCGACGTTAACCTGTTCGAAAAATGCGCTATAGCCCAGAATAAAGTTCGACATTGATTCCGAACCTTCGGCCATCGGCTCCAATTTCTACTGTGCACCTTATCCGATCGCCCACTTCGAGCTTGTTGAACCGGGTGGTTGAGCCACTTGATAAAAAGTGGATTGTGCTGAAGCTTCGCGCAATAGCCATCAACAACATGCGGTGTTGACGAAGCTAGGTCATTAACTCCCCAAACCCGTGCCGTCCTACGGAAATAAAAGGCCGCTTCCTTGCTGGCCAACGGTGAGAGCGGGATTGGATTGGTCGAATGAACGATGCCTAATCAGTCTCTCCTCCCTGCAACCGAGCCGAGGAGTATGACCATGCAGGATCAAGTGAACGCGACCCCCGTAGCCCATAGGCGAGTGCCCTGGAACAAGGCAAGCTGACCGGGACAAAGC
>NZ_PSRR01000631.1 GCF_004296405.1 Bradyrhizobium sp. Leo170 | reverse complement strand
CCGCCGAGCCCCTGCTCGCCCGGGCGCCGCTTGCCGCCGGGGCGAAGGAGAGCTTCCAGCTTCCGCTGCGCCACGCCGGCACATTCCTGTTCGATCCCGGCCTCCTCAATGACGGCCAACCGCTACCGCTGCGCGCAAAGCCACTGGTCGTCTCCGAACGCGAGCATATCTCCGTCGACCGCGACGAGGTGCTCTTGATCGAGGAATGGCGGCTGCGGCCGGATGGCTCCGCTATCGCGCCGGGGACGGAGGCCAAGGATGCGACGCCGGTCTATACCGTTAACGGCCGGACTTCATTCGAACTCTCAGCACGCGCCAATGAGCGCCTGCGGCTCCGGTTCATCAATGCCTCCCAACGCACTGTGCTCGCGGTGAAATTGGAAAGCCACGAGGTCCGCGTCATGGCCATCGACGGCCAGCCTGCCGAGCCATTTCCTGCGCGCAACGGTGCGCTCGTGTTGGCGCCGGGCGGCCGCGCAGACGCCTATGTCGATGCCGTCGCGAGCGCATCGATCCTGCTCCATGACGGCAAGGAGGCGTGCCCGGTCGGACGACTCTTACTCTCCGGCGAGGCCCTGCTCCGCCCGGCGCCGCTGCCATCGGCGCCGCCGCTTCCCCCCAACGGCCTGCCGGCCCAGCTCGACCTCAAGAATGCGCAGCGGTTCGAACTGGTCGTCGGGGTGCCAGCTGACTGGACGCGTCCGGCCAGCTTCACCCCCTCCGCGCCACCAGCCTTCCGCGCCAAGACCGGCCGTGCGGTGGTGCTGGCGCTTACCAATCGCGCGCCGATTACCACCGTCTTCCACCTCCACGGCCATCACTTCCGCCTGCTCGACCGGCTCGACGACGGCTGGAAGCCGTTCTGGCTCAACACACTCGCGATCGAACCCGGCCAGACCCAGCGCATTGCGTTCCCGGCCGAGTATGCCGGCCGCTACCTGATCGAACAGGTCGCGACAGACTGGGCAGCGCCACGGCTCGTGCGATGGTACAGTGTCGAATAAGAACAAGGGGAAACGACCATGGGCCAAACAGTTCCAGCGATCCGCGGCATCAGAGCGCGAGCCGTCGTCGTGCCGCTCAAGCGTCCTGTGAAGAACGCCTTCGGCGTGATCGATTCCGGGCCACTGGTCCTGATCGATATCGAAACCGATCAGGGCGTTACTGGTCGTTCCTACATCTTCGCCTACACCAGGCTCACGCTTAAACCACTGGTTCATCTGGTCGAGGAGACCGGCCGCGATCTCGTCGGCCGGCCGGCCGCCCCGTTCGACCTGATGAAGGCGATGGACGCCAAGTTCCGCCTGCTCGGCTGGCAGGGCCTGGTCGGCATGGCTGTCTCCGGCCTCGACATGGCCTGTTGGGACGCGCTGGGACAGGTCGCGAGCAAGCCGGTCGTCGAGTTGCTCGGCGGATCGGCGCGCCCCCTTCCCGCCTATGACAGCTATGGCGTGGTCGATCCCGCAGCCGACGAGCGCGCGCTCCGCCGCTCACTCGACCAGGGCTTTCGCGGCATCAAGATCAAGGGCGGCGACGGTGATGCCGCCAATGACGAACGCGTGGTCAAGGGCGTGCGCGCCGTCATCGGGCCGGACATCGCCTTGATGATCGACTTCAACCAGTCGCTCGATCCGGCGGAAGCCAAACGCCGCATCGCGCGCCTTGCGCCCTACGACCTGCATTGGGTCGAGGAGCCCGTGCCGCAGGAGAATCTCTCCGGCCACGCCAGCGTCCGAATGGACTCGCCGATTCCGATCCAGGCCGGCGAGAACTGGTGGTTCCCGCGCGGCTTTGCCGAGGCGATCTCGGTCGGCGCCAGCGATTTCATCATGCCCGACCTGATGAAGGTCGGCGGCGTCACCGGCTGGCTGCAGGTCGCCGGGCAAGCGGACGCCGCCTCGATCCCGATGTCGAGCCATCTGTTCGCGGAAGCCAGCTCCCATGTGCTCGCGGTGACGCCGACCGCGCATTGGCTCGAATTCCTCGACCTCTCCAGCGCCATCCTGGCAAAGCCGGCCGAGGTCATCGACGGCGCCGTCACCGCCCGCGGCCCGGGCCTCGGGCTGGAATGGAACGAGCCGGCGGTCGCGAAATATCAGGTGACCTAGCGCTCGATGCCGTAGCCGTAGGGTGGGCAAAGCGCAGCGTGCCCACCTTTCTTGCACCGACCGTGGATGGTGGGCACGCT
>NZ_PSRR01000630.1 GCF_004296405.1 Bradyrhizobium sp. Leo170 | reverse complement strand
CGTGATCCGACCGGTCGGATCACGATCTGGGAGGGAACGATGAGTCCCGACTATCCCGTCATCCTCCATCATTTTCCTCAATCGCCGTTCTCGGAGAAGATCCGCCTGATCCTGGCGCTGAAGAACATGACATGGACCTCGGTCCTGATTTCCCGGATCATGCCCCGCCCGGATCTGATGCCGCTGACGGGAGGCTACCGGCGGACCCCGGTGCTGCAGATCGGCGCCGATGTCTACTGCGACACCCAATGCATCGTCCGCGAACTGGAACGGCGCTATCCGCAGCCGACGCTGTTCCCGAGCGGGTATTACGGGCTTGCCGCCGCGACGACGATGTGGACCGACCGTCCGTTCTTCCAGAACACCGTCAACCTGATCTTCGGCTCAGTGGCTGACAACGTGCCGCAGGAGTTCATCGACGACCGCGAAAAGCTGCGCGGCGCCAAGTTCGATGTTGCCGCCATGCGGAAGGCGATCCCGCAGATGCGCGATCAGTTTCGTGCCCACCTGCAATGGATCGAGGCCCAGCTTCGCAACGGCCATAGCTGGATGTGCGGCGACGCCCCCAGCCTGTGCGACGTCAACGCCTACATGAATATCTGGTACGTGCGCACCAACCTTCCCGACCTCGACAAGATGCTGTTCGAATTCCCTGCAACGCGATCATGGGAGGCGCGCATTCGCGCCATCGAGCACAAGCCATGCAAGGAAATCTCACCCGCCGCCGCACTCGAAATCGCCGCCAACGCTGCGCCACGGACCACCGTGCTGCCCGACCCCTATGATCCCAACCGCCGCAAGCCGGGCGACCAGGTCGAGGTGATGCCCGATGACTACGGCAAGGTCAAAGTGAGCGGCGAGATCGTTTCCCTTTCTTCGCAGCATATCGCGATCCGCAGGCACGACCCCCGCGCCGGCGAGGTGGTGGTGCACTTCCCGCGGGCCGGCTTCCTGGTGTTTGATCACGGCAGATAGGCCGAAGGGTTTCTTGATGATCGATCACATCGGCTTTCCGGTTTCCGACTATCAGCGTTCCCTGATGTTCTATCGGCAGGCGCTCGCGCCGCTCGACTACACGCTGATCATGGAAGTCACGCAGGAGAACGGCAGTGATGCGGCGGCCGGCTTCGGCGCGGGCGGCAAGCCGGATTTCTGGATCGGCGGCGAAGGCGGGCTAGAGAAGCCGCTGCATGTCGCGATCCTGGCAAAGGATCGCGCAACCGTGGATGCGTTCTACAAGGCCGCGATCGCAGCCGGCGGACGCGACAACGGCGCGCCCGGCATCCGCGCGCATTACCATCCCAACTATTACGGCGCGTTCGTGCTGGATCCCGACGGCCACAACATCGAAGCGGTCTGCCACGCGCCGGAATAACTTTCGGGCCTGGATCATCGGAACATCGCTGCATGCGTTCCGTTGTCGTTCTTGCGGAACAGGAACGGAGCGAACCATGATGCGTGATGATCCGCGCGCTGCGATCGGAAACAACGGCACGGTTACGCGCTAGATGCCGATCGAACCGCCCGAGATTCCGCCGGCGACACCAGGCACGCCGAGCGAACCACCGCCCGGCATTCCGCCGGGCAATCCGCGCCCTGAGGTACCGCCGCCGGCGCGCGAGCCCGGCGAACCGCCAGTGCCTGACGAACTGCCCGGCAAGCTGCCTGATGAAGTGCCGATTCGCGGGCCGAACGGTCCGCGCCCGCCGAATCCGACCGATGTCGCGGAACCACGCAAGGAACAATGGTGAGATCGCGATTTGCAAGTCTCGTCTGAATGAGCAATGAACAAGTTTGCTTGCAAGTCATTGCAGCGCTGAAATAAAAAGCCTTTCCCCTTTGTCGCCCGCCACATTGCGGCCTAACGAATAACCGTTGATCCGACCGCCGAGCTATTCGGCCCCCGCCCATCCTCTCCCTTGCCAAGAACTTTCCCGGGACCTGCAATCATGACAAACCTTCGCCTCGTGCTGCTTGCCACGACCGCATTGACGGTGACGCAGCTAATAAGCTTCGCATCGCATGCGCAAACCGCGCCACTCGTCGTGGCACAAGCGGAGAAGAAGGAGGAGGTCGGCCCGGACGGAAAGCCGAAACAGCCACCGAAGGCGGCACCGCCGGCCGGTGCGCCGAAACAGCCTGCACCGCCTCAGCCGCCCCCTGGCGCCGCTCCGCCTGCACATCCGTCCGCG
>NZ_PSRR01000629.1 GCF_004296405.1 Bradyrhizobium sp. Leo170 | reverse complement strand
CCACCCCATCAACCACAGGGTTTGTGGTTGGAAGACGCCGGGCCGACTTGCACGTTTCACAACACATAGTCGGGGTTATGGGTCCCGGCTCGGA
Source organism: Bradyrhizobium sp. Leo170 (assembly GCF_004296405.1). Taxonomy (GTDB): domain Bacteria; phylum Pseudomonadota; class Alphaproteobacteria; order Rhizobiales; family Xanthobacteraceae; genus Bradyrhizobium. The sequence continues at coordinate 2,133 of NZ_PSRR01000629.1, read as the reverse complement.
GGCCGGGACGACGGGCATCGCGATGCGAGTTCCGCGCAAAGGTAACTTTAGAGCCCCGCGGCGCCATTCCTTAACCCGTTCTTTACCGTAACGCGAAAAAGTCGACGGCTAAGGCAGACGCCCCGCGCGGAATTCGATTGTCTGTTCAATCGGGACGTACGGGGAGGCTGCAGGCGTGGGTGTGGACGCCTTAGTCGGGACCGGACGGAATCATGAATTCGCGCGTATCGTGGAGTGTTGAAAGCATCGATCCATCCGTCCGCGAAAGGGCCGAGGCTGCGGCTCGCCGCGCCGGCATGTCGCTGAACGACTGGCTCAATTCCACCATGGGCGAGCCGGCGCCGCCGGATCTCCGCAATGACCAGGCGCGGCCCGCGATGCCGAGCCAGGCAAGCCGGGACGTCGCCGACATTCATCAGCGATTAGATGCGATCACCCAGCAGATCGATCGATTAGCGCGGCCCGCGCCGCGCAATGACGCCCCGCGCAGCGACGCTACGCGCGGCCAGTCCAACGTCGCGCGCCAGCTCAACGACGCGATCTCGCGGCTCGATGCGCGGCTGTCACAGATTTCAAATCCCGCTGCCGCGGCGCGCCAGCCCCAGATGCCGGACCGGCAGCGCCAGGCGGAAGCCGTCGAGCGTGCTGCCGCAAAGGTCTACCGTCCGTCGCCGCCCTTAAGTCCCGCCTCTTTCGATTCCGCGATCGCGGAGATCACCGCACGCCAGAACGAACTCGACGGTCCGCCACCGCGGCAGATGCCGCCGCGCCACGCTCAGCCAATGGGCGCAGCTCAGCCGACGGGCCCAAGCGTTCCGCCAATGGCCGCGCATGCTCCTCCGGTTGGACCGGCACCTGCCGCGCCGGCACTGGCTGGCCCGGACTTCTCCTCGCTGGAGCGTTATCTGATCAAGATCACGAGCCAGATCGAGGCACTGCAACGGCCGGATCATATCGAGCAGTCGATCGCCGCGTTCCGGAGCGAGCTTGCGGAAATCCGCGCCGCGCTCACCGAGGCGATGCCGCGCCGCGCGATCGAATCGCTCGAAAGCGAGATCCGCTCGCTGTCGCGCCGCATCGACGACAACCGGCAGAACGGTGCCGACGGCCAGGCGCTCTCCGGCATCGAGCGTGCGCTGTCCGAGATCCGCGAGGTGCTGCGCTCGCTCACCCCCGCCGAGCAGCTCGCCGGCTATGACGAGGCGATCCGCAATCTCGGCGCCAAGCTCGATCTGATCCTGCGCGCCAACGACGATCCCTCGACGGTGCATCAGCTCGAGAGCGCAATCGCCGCGCTCCGCGCGATCGTCTCCAATATCGCCTCCAACGACGCATTGGCACGGCTCACCGAGGACGTGCAGACGCTGTCGTCCAAGGTCGACGAGCTCGCGCGCGCCGGCAACCATGGCGATGCCTTTGCGGTCCTCGAGCAGCGGATCGCCGCGTTGGCCTCGACCCTGGAAAGCCGCGAGCGCCCGGCGCCAACCGAGCACTCGCAACATCTCGAAGACGCCGTGCGTACGCTGTCGGAACGGATCGACCGCATGCAGGTCGGAAATGACAGCGCCTCGGCATTCGCGCATCTTGAACAGCGTGTCTCCTACCTGCTCGAACGCCTGGAAACCTTCTCCAATCCTCAGTCCGGCAATTTCGGGCGCGTCGAGGAAGGGCTGCAGGACATCCTGCGCCATCTCGAACGCCAGCACGCCAATCTCGTGTCGCTGGCCGAGACGAGCCGCAATGCCGGCGCGCCGGCGCCGCAGCCGCTCGACCCTGGCCTCGTCGATATGGTCAAGCGCGAATTGTCCGATATCCGCTACAGCCAGTCGGAAACCGACCGCCGCACGCAGGATTCGCTCGAGACAGTGCACAATACGCTCGGCCATGTGGTCGATCGCCTCGCGATGATCGAGAACGATCTGCGCACCGTGCGCTCCACGCCGTCACCGGCGCCCGAGCCGCCGCGCGCCGCGATGCCGCAGACAGTGATGCCGCAGCCGAAGCCCGAGCTGCCTAATCCCGCGATACAGGAACATTTCGCGGCCGCGCCGCGCGACTTCCATGCGGCCATGCCGGTGGAGGCTGTACCCGTTCCGCCGCCGCTCCCGCCGCGCGCGATCAGCGAGATTTTGG
>NZ_PSRR01000628.1 GCF_004296405.1 Bradyrhizobium sp. Leo170 | reverse complement strand
AACTTAGCGCCAGCGTCGGGGCGCCAGGACCACACGACTTCGCCGTCCGTGATGCGCATGCTCGTCAGTCACACGCATCCCGTCCACCGCATCTCACCGCAACGTTCGTGACGATCGCGACCCGCCCCTCATCTACCGTGAGACGCGCGAAGTTAAATCACCGATTTGCCCGACGAGTTAAGCGATTTATTTTTCGCGTGAGCACTGGACAGACATTCGGGTGATTTGCCCGTCGGGTTGATTTGTCGCACCCACTGCATCCACATCGTCATTGCGAGCGCAGCGAAGCACTCGCCTGGTTGGAAGGCGTGTACCCGAGCGGCTTCCGCTCTTGAGGGCAAAGCAGACCTAGGTTGAGGACCGGGGGATGCCCGCCTGGGTGGCCCTCGATCCGACATGCATTGATCTAAATCAAACGCGGGCAGCGGGATCGCGCTCTAAGGAACAATATCGGGTCGGCTGGAACTGTTGCACCCAGTGGCAGGCAGAGGAGGATTGCAATGTTCTTCTTTCAGGAGGGCTTCACCTATCGAAATTTCCTGCTGGACGTCCTCACCATATTCTTCTTCATCGTGTGTTTCTGGCTACTCATTACTGTCGCTTCCGATCTATTCCGACGCCACGACATTTCGGGCTGGGTCAAGGCAATATGGGTGATAGGATGGATAATATTTCCATTCATTTTCATGCTTGCATACCTGATCTTTCAGGGAAGAGGCATGGCGGAGCGTAACATGCAACAAGCTCGGCAGGCGCGCGACGAACTCAGGAGTGCAATTGGTTTCAGCGCCGCAGATGAAATCGAAAAGCTCGGTCGGCTGAAACAGGCAGGGTCGATCAGCGACGCTGAATTTACACGGCTGCGCGCTCGGCTCGTACAGTAGTGCTGCTCGGCTCTTCGTCGCGCTGATATCCTTGCCGTGCTGCGCGCAACCCCGGGGGCAGGGTCGGCGATCATCGTGATCGCGGTTGACATGCGACTCACACCGGCAGCTTCAACTCCATCAGATCTTTCGCCACCACGATGCGGCCGGAAAAAGTCTTCTTCACGTCTTCGGTCCAATTCTCGTCCGTGACCAGCGGGTCGTCTCCGGGGACGAAATGGCTCATCACCAGCACCTTGACTCCCGCAGCCGCCGCCACGCGGCCGACGTCCTCGGTCGTGGTGTGGCTCTCGAGCAGATGCTTCTTCAGCGTTGCTCCGTTCTTCGTCTTCGCGATCAGGCGATCGACGGCAGGCAGATACATGCATTCATGCACCAGCACGTCAGCGCCTCTGGCGAATTCGGCGAGCTTCGGATTGTAGGCGGTATCGCTGGAGAATACGATGGTGCCGTCGGGCGTCTCGAATTTGTAGGCAAAATTGTCGACGATCGGGGGATGCGGCGTGCGGAAGGCCGTGACCGTCACGTCGGATGTTTTCAACACCACACCGTCGTCGCTGATATCTTTCGCGATCAGCAATTTGCGCGGATCGGGCCGGCCTTCATCCTCGATTCGGGTCTCGACGTCGAACTTGTTCAGCTCCCAAAACGCCTTTGTCATCGCCTCGATCCCCTTCGGGCCAAACGAATGGATCGGCGTGGACAGGCCGGCGGCCCAGGCATTGTAGAAGAGATTGCCGTATTCGAGATTGTGATCGGAATGATGGTGGGAGATGAAGATGTATTTGATGGAAGGGATTGGCACGCCCGCGTTCACGAGCTGACGGCTTACGCCCATGCCGCAATCGATGACAAACGGCGTGTCGTTGACCACAACGAGGTTGGCAGGATTTGAAGCGCCAACGGCGACGCGCGGACCGCCTTTGGTGCCCAGAAAGACGATCCGCGTCCGAGGCTTTGTGGCCTGTGCCAGCACAGCCGGAGCGGCAAGTGCGGCGGCGCCGACGAGCGCCAGTTTCAGCGTATTCCGGCGATCGATCATCGATACCTCCCTCGGCCTTTTCTTTAGACTAGCGCGCGTCCGATTTCCGAATCTAGCGGCCTCGCAGCACGCCGTCGAGGATGGGCAGGCCGGCGATGACGGCGGCGGCGATCAGGGCGTAGCAGATGGCGCGGAAGACGCGTTCGCTGGCCTTGCCGAACAGGGAGGCGCCGAACCATACGCCGATGGCGTAGACCGGCCCGACCACGAGCGAGAACTTGATGGAATCGGCGGTGATCAGGCCGGTGAAGAAATAGCTCACGACGGAAAAGAAATCCGAGGCGCCGAAGAACAGCACGATATTGGCGCGCGCCACCGTGAA
>NZ_PSRR01000627.1 GCF_004296405.1 Bradyrhizobium sp. Leo170 | reverse complement strand
GGCTTCGGAGGACGAGGGTTCCGGATCCTGCGCGGCGGCAGCCGTCTCCACCGCAGGCTCGGGCTGCGGTGCCGCCTCGGCGGCCGCCGCTTCACCGCTCACATTCTCGCTATCTGCGTGCGCGCTATCCGGGCTTACGGAATCCGTTTTGGGCGGTTCGCTCGACACCTCGGTCGCCTTGAGATCGATGGTCGGCGGCGCGCGCCGCGGCCGGGCGGAGGAATCCGCCGCCGATTCGGTGTCTTCGGGCCTCTCGTCGACCATGCAGCGGTTCCCTTGACTGTTGATACGCCGAAACCGGGAAAGCCAAGACTTTACCTGAATAAGACTTACCAGAATCGGACCGTTCTCTTAAGCCAATCAGGGCCGCAAAGCACGCGTCAGGGCCTCGAACAGGGCATTTTCGTCCGGCGAGGCGGCGGTGACGACCTGGGTGGCTCCTGCCTCGCGCAGGACGGCGGCAACACCCGCCGAAATGCAGCAGTGCGGCGACGCCAGGGCCGATATTTCGAGCCCTTCGGCCCGCGCCGCATCGAGAAACGCCTGCGCGCTGCGGCGGGAATAATGCAACACGGCCTCGATACCGCCGGCCATGAAAGCGTCACACGCCTGCCGCGGCAGGCCGGCCACCGGGCTCATCCGGTAAGTCGTGCGGGTTATGACCGTAAAGCCGGCCTCGCCCAGCTCGCCGGCGAGATCGCGCGAGAGATCGGCGCCCGCGAGATAAAGCAAGGTCGCCGCCTTTTTCAGTTTCTTGGCCTTCCTGCGCGCCCGCACGAGCTCGTAGAGCGCAGTGGCATCCCCGTCGGCGCTTGCCACCTCGCCAAATCCGGCCTCGCGCGCCGCGGCAGCGGTATGCTCGCCGACCGCAAACAGCGGCAGGCGAAGCAGCGCATGGCCGGCTAGCTGCGGCGCGACGGCGCGCAGCGCGTTGGCGCTGGTGACGATGACGGCGTCATAGCCCGCCGCATCTTCTTCCTGGAACGGCAGCGCCTCGAACCGCAGCATCGGCGCGAGCAGGACCTCAAAACCCCGGCTGCGCAGGCTATCGGCAGTGGCCTCGGCATCTCCTTGCGGGCGCGTGACAAGAACGGCCATCTTCAGGCTTTCAGGAGCGACATTTGGGGCTGAACCGACGATTGCACGCTGTGACCTCACAATGCTACCGAGTGACGGACGGATGATGGCAAGCGAATAGCACAAGGACCGAGATTGGGTAATGACACGCCGATGCTGGTGTTGGGTATAGAGACCACCTGCGATGAAACTGCAGCCGCTGTGGTCGAGCGCCAGAGCGACGGCAGCGGACGCATCCTGTCCAACATCGTGCGCTCGCAGACAGAAGAGCACGCACGCTTCGGCGGCGTGGTGCCGGAGATCGCCGCGCGCGCCCATGTCGACCTGCTCGATGGCATCGTCGATCGCGCCATGAAAGAGGCTGATATCGGCTATGCGCAATTGTCCGCCGTCGCTGCGGCCGCAGGCCCCGGCCTGATCGGCGGCGTCATCGTCGGCCTCACCACGGCAAAGGCGATCGCGATGGTGCACGAGACGCCGCTGATCGCGGTGAACCATCTGGAGGCGCATGCGCTGACGCCGCGGCTCACTTGTGCGTTAGCGTTTCCCTATTGCCTGTTCCTGGCCTCCGGCGGCCATACCCAGATCGTCGCCGTGGTCGGCGTCGGCCAGTATGTGCGGCTCGGCACCACCGTCGATGACGCCATGGGCGAGGCCTTCGACAAGGTCGCAAAGATGCTGTCGCTGCCCTATCCGGGCGGGCCGGAGGTGGAGCGCGCGGCCGAAGGCGGCGACGCCACGCGCTTTGCGTTTCCGCGGCCAATGCTCGGCCGCGCCGACGCCAATTTCTCACTGTCAGGCCTGAAGACCGCCGTGCGCAACGAAGCGAGCCGATTGGCGCCGCTGGAGCCGCAGGATGTCAGCGATCTCTGCGCCGGTTTTCAGGCCGCGGTGCTGGAATCGACTGCGGACCGGCTGAGTGTCGGGTTGAGATTGTTCCATGAGCAATTCGGTCCGCCGCGCGCGCTGGTCGCGGCCGGCGGCGTCGCCGCCAATCATGCGATCCGCGGCGCGCTGCAGGATGTCGCCGCCAGTGCACAGACGACGCTGATCATTCCGCCGCCCGCGCTCTGCACCGACAATGGCGCGATGATCGCGTGGGCCGGCGCCGAGCGGATGGCGCTCGGCCTCACCGACACGATGGACGCGCCGCCGCGCGCCCGCTGGCTGCTCGACG
>NZ_PSRR01000626.1 GCF_004296405.1 Bradyrhizobium sp. Leo170 | reverse complement strand
CTAGTCACGTGCCCTGTAGTACACGATTTCTGTTCGTTCTTGGTGCTTTTTTCCGACCCAAGAGGAGGACATCTAATCGAGGAGAAGGAGAAGAGCCATGAAGATACGAACTGTCATCGGCGCGGCATCCGCTGCCATTGCCATTGCATCTGCATCGCCCACGTCCGCCCAAGATATCGGCGGCAAGGTCACGACGAACCTCGAGCAGACGATACCCAACATTCCCGGCAAGTCGCTGATCGCCGTGGTCGTCGACTACCCGCCGGGTGGGGCCACGGCTCCGCATACCCACGCAAAATCGTCGTTCATCTACGCCTACGTCATTTCCGGAAGCATCGAGTCGAAGGTGAACGACGGCGCAACGCGGGTCTACAAGGCGGGCGAGAGTTGGTCCGAACCACCCGGCGCCAGCCATCCCATCAGCCGCAATGCGAGCAAGACCGAGCCGGCAAAGCTGCTTGCGGTCTTCGTCGTCGATACCGACGACAAGGCACTGACCACACTCGTCAAATAAAACTTGAAGATCAAGGAGAATAACAATGACCAAGCGTCTCGATTACAACCACGTCGCACCGAACGGCGTGAAAGCCCTTGGCGGCGTCTATGGCTATATCATGCAGAGCGGTCTTCCCGCCGAGCTGGTTGATCTGGTTTACTTACGGATTTCGCAGATCAACAACTGTGCCTATTGCCTCGACATGCACACCCGCGACCTCATCAAGAAAGGTGTGAAGATCGAGAAGCTCGCGCTTGTGCAGGCCTGGGCGGAAGCTGGCCATCTCTTCAGCGAGCGTGAGCGTGCCGCGCTTGCCTGGGCCGAAACGGTGACACGTGTGTCGGAGACCGGCATACCGGATCAAGCGTTCCAGGCGGCGCGCGCAGTCTTTGAGGAAAAGGAACTGGTCGATCTCACGATCGCGATCGGCCTGATCAATGCCTACAATAGGTTGGCCATCGGCTTCCGGAACACGCCACAGGCAGTGCTCGAAAACTAGAGCATGATCCGGAAAAGTGGAGACCGGTTTTCCCTCGCGACAAACGCGAAGCGTTTGCGCGGAGATCATGCTCAAACAAAGAGCTAGAGCGGGATGACGATTCGAAGAAAAGTCATCACGCTCATGAGTACCGGCAGAAAAGGAGCCCTGCTGTTGGGCGGGGCTCTCGTTCAGTGAGTGACGCCCGGTGGTCGACACCGGGCATCGAGGTCCGTGTTATTTGATTTCCCACGACGTGTTGTGCGGTATGTCCATCGCAAAATAGTCACCCGGGCCGGCCAGCGCAGGCATAGAGATGCAAGCAAATGGTTCGCTCCCAGTGATCCCCTTATACTTCCCGGTACCGCCGGTGATGATATGAGTGCCGCAATCCAACTTCGGCTGGGACTTGTCGAGATCGCGCGTATCGAAGGTCGAGAAAATCTTGTCACCGTCGCTGTCGGCCAGCACGCAGGCGCCGTCAATGTACTTCTTGTCGCCGGACGCGACGTTCAGCGCCACGCAACGTGCTGACATCTTGTCCAGCATCTTCTCTCCCTTCATATTTTGCGTGGTCCCGACTGCCTCCAGCGTAGTGGCTTTACCGAGTTCAGCGGTGTCAATTGTCATCAATGGCCGAAAAATAAAATGCGTGACGTAGGGGGTGGTCCCCTTCTTTTCAATCGGGTCTCCCGCGACAGCCATGGGAGCCAAGGACATGAGCACCGCAGCAAGAGCCGTTGTCTTTGCGAGTCTCATCGCTGCGGTGGATGTGGCGAGTATGCTCAGGTTAATGAACTTCATCGGTTCCTCCTTCAAATCAAGCGGCGGTTTCAGGACTTTGTCGTGAACTGCCGCAAAGTTGGAGACGACCTGCATATGCCTTTCGTTGCAAACGTCGAATTGTGCGCCGGCGCTGAACGCCAACGCGATCACCGGCTAATGATGCTTCGCCTCAGATCGAGGAAGTATGTGGGGGATTGCGGCTCCGATCATCGGCGCATGACCTCGACACAAGGCATAACTCACGATCCGAGCGATCGGGACGGTACCATGGGGCGTGGCGGACGTCAGCCGTTCATATTCGCAAACAGCAGCACGTATTGTCAGTTGTCCTGACGTTATGTCGAACATGCGGTTGAGCTGTCGAGCTTGGCATCGCGGCTCAGTGGTGGCTGCTTCGCTACGGGCGCAAGGACGATTTCGGCACGAAGGTGCGACGAAACGACCCGACGGGCAAATCAGCCAAAGGTCTGTCCATCCCTTGGCGAAGAAATAATTC
>NZ_PSRR01000625.1 GCF_004296405.1 Bradyrhizobium sp. Leo170 | reverse complement strand
GTGCAGGGCCCCAGCTGCTGGCCCATGTCCTGTTTGCCAAGTACGGCCTGCACCTACCGCTTCATCGTCAGAGCGACGTCTACCAGCGTGAAGGCATCGACCTCGACGTATCGACGCTCGCGGACTGGGTCGATGCCGCCGCGGCAACCCTGATGCCTTTGGTCGACGCAATCCGGAGCCTCGTCTTCGCAGCCGAGCGCATCCACGCGGATGACACCACGGTGCCGGTCCAGGCCAAGGGCAAGACCCGCACCGGCCGGCTCTGGACCTACGTGCGCGACGACCGCCCGTTTGCCGGCCCAGATCCGCCAGCGGCCGTGTTCTTCTACTCACCCGATCGTGGCGGTGCGCATCCGGAACAGCATCTGGCGGGCTACGCCGGACTGATGCAGGCTGACGCCTACGCCGGCTTTGGCAGGCTCTACGAGGCCAATCGCAAGGGCGGCCCGATCATCGAGGCCGCGTGCTGGGCGCACGGCAGGCGCAAGTTCTTTGATCTGGCGCGGCTCAGCAAGGCGCCGATCGCAGCCGAGGCGGTCAAGCGCGTCGATGTTCTGTTCGCCATCGAGCGCGAGATCAACGGTCTTGCTGCGCAGGAGCGTTTGCGTGTGCGCCAGGAGCGTAGCCGCCCCCTGATCGTCGAGCTGGAGGCGTGGTTGCGCGAGCAGCGCGCCAAGCTCTCCAGGAACAACGACACGACCAAGGCGATCAATTACTGCCTCAGCCGCTGGGATGCATTTAGCCGCTTCCTTGATGACGGACGGCTTTGCATGTCGAACAATGCTGCCGAGCGTGAGCTACGGGCGGTCGCCGTGGGACGAAAAAATTGGACCTTCGCCGGGTCCGACGAGGGCGGCCGGCGTGCGGCTGCGATCTACACCCTCATCGCCACCGCCAAGCTCAATGACGTCGACCCGCAGGCTTGGCTTGCCGACGTGCTGGCGCGCCTACCGGATCATCCCGCCAAGCGCATCAACGAACTGCTGCCTTGGAATTGGAAAGTGCGAGGTGCCACATTAGCGGCTGCATGATCCATTTGATCGTTCAGCGCCGCACAGGCAGCGAGTTGCCCACCGGCATCAGTTCATACGGCAGCTTCCACCCTGGTAACGACGCCACGCGCTCGCGCCATTTGTTGAGTGCGGGAAACGCCGCAGCAATATCGAAGCCAGTCTCCTCTGTGGGATAGTATACGTATCCAGCCAAAGAAAAATCCACAATAGTCGGGCGGTCGCCCAGCATGAAGCTGCGATTAGCAAGATGTTTGTCAACGATCGAGAAAGCGCCTTCGACCCTCGATCTCATATAGGCAAGCACAGTTGGATGCGCGGGCTCCGGCATCATTGACTGGAGAATCCGGTGCGCTGCAAAGTTGCCCGTAAATTTGTGGTTGTCGAACAGCAGCCAGCGCAAGGTCTCAAACTTTTCCTCCGCGCCAACAGGGCAGAACATGCCGTGAGTCTCCGCGAGCCATGTTAGGATCGCCCCCGACTGGCTCATCCGTCTACCGTCAAACTCGAGAACCGGAACTTCACCCATTCCGTTCATTGCGGTACGCCAAGCAGGGTCACGAGTCTGGCCGCCAGCGAAATCGACACCGATCGGCTCCCAGTCGAGCCCCGCACAATTAAGAAATAATGCGACTTTGAACGAATTGCCCGAAGCGCCGACGCAGTGCAGCCTATAAGCCATCCATCGCCTCCCGCGGCCCGCAGCGTAGTCGCCGGCTGCTGACAGGGTCATGTCAGCAGCTTTGTTACGTGAAACGGAATGATGGTGGCCTAGGGCCTTCACCGGATGGATACTGCGCTTCGGGGCTTGGTTGTGCGGAAACGGATAGCTCGGAAGCCGCCGTGGTCGACAATCGGCGCAGGCCGCCGATGTTTTCGCGTCGGATCGTCCAATAGCCGGCCAAGGTGGTTCTAGGGGACGCTGCGCTTTTTGGATGCACTTTCCGGCCTTCAGGTGGCGCGGATGGCTGCAATCAGGGTCGGCTTGTCGACGATGTTCATCACCCGTGTCAGGTTGTAGGCGAGGACATTGCGACGCCATCTCGGCGGCGACGTTCCGTAGGTGCTTCATCAGGAAGTGGGGCGCACCCATACGGGCCTTCCTTGACCAGATTCAGGTCGGGTCCGAGCGGCGCCAACTGCCGGGGCACGCCCGCCGCTCAGGTTCTCGCCGTGGCACTCACGGCACTCCTATACGTCAGGATGTACTCGCCAAACTGAGAGGTCGCCCTTTCATCATGCGCACGAAAAAGC
>NZ_PSRR01000624.1 GCF_004296405.1 Bradyrhizobium sp. Leo170 | reverse complement strand
GCCCAGACCTAGCCTCCCGGACGCGCCAGCCCAACGAGGCCTCCTCAACAGAAAAAAACGCTTCATTCCTCACGTTTTTCAGCAGGCTGCTAGATCATTGAAATGACTTGAATCTCACCCGACGTCAGGTTGTAGGCTTGAAAACAGAGGACCATGACAAAACCTACACCACGAAGGCGTCGATGGCGCATTGGCGAGCTTGCAGAGGCTACCGGCGTGACGGTTCGCACTCTGCATCACTACGAACACACGGGTTTATTGAGCGCCTCGGAACGCACCGGCGGCGGTCACCGAATGTACGACCGCGAGAGCGTACAACGAGTATATCAAATCCTAGCGCTACGTGAGCTTGGCTTCTCGCTTGAAGAGATTCGCAGAGCGATTGGGGGCAGCACCTCGCTCACTGACTTGTTGCGCATGCATTTGGAGAGAATTGAGCTTCAAGTCGCGCGTACAACCCTGCTGCGAGATCGCTTGCGCAACATGACAACGGATGGAGAAATACACGTCAGCGTAGATGAGCTACCTGCCACTCTGGACGCCATGTCACGGGTTGAGGAGCGCACTCAGGAGCTCCGATGCACATGCGTCCTGGACGCAGTTCGCGAGGAGCGGTGGCGGAAGATCCGCGACGACCTGCGCGATTGCGTGGAACGGGGTGAGCATCCCTGCAGCGAACGGGCGAATGCTGTGGCGCTTCAAGCGCGTTCACTAATCACTGAAATCGCCGGAATTGAATCGACCGTTTCAACAATACTGAAAGTTCTTGCGCGACTCAGTGCGCCTCGCAACATGACTGGCTGGGATCCCCACCTAATGCAGTATCTCGACCTCGCCCTTGCCGCCCTGAAGGATGAACCGCACTGACTTGTCGCGCACTTTGCGTGCACGACCGCCGCGTTCTCCATTTAGATGAGAATGAGATGAGTTTTTGACCTAAGCACGCGGCTCGCGTCGCGTGGTTGAGGACCTCGTTGTGCTCGTCTCGAGGTTTTGCCCCGTCTCTCCGTCCTCGAGATGCGGCTTTTTGATACATTCACCAGACGAAGCCTCTCCAATGGGCTTGAATCGTACGTAGCGTCAAATTGTTCGATCTAAGTAGCTGGCCGCGGCCCCTGACAACACGGGACAACTCTGGCTAGCGGGAGGATCGTATGGAACTGCAACAGCATCAGAATGAAACGATTGCCGTTCTTGAGGACAGGCGCACCGCCGCCGATGGCTTTGCCGCTCTACGCCTAAGCCACTATCCAGGCGTGAGCGGACGCGCTCGAGGGCCGGCCGCTTCGAGCATGGGCGATTACCGGCTGCGCATCGTTCACAGCCACCCCAAACAGTAATCGAGACGGTCCGGTCCGACACCAAAGAGACAAGGCGGCCCCTCCCATGCCGCTGGCATGACAATTGTCGAACCGTCCGGGTAAACTGATCGTCGCGACGGCACATGCACCTAGATGTTCAGCGAAGTAATGGAAATGATGAAACGTCCTGCCGACCACGATACGCGACTGGCGTGGTTGCTCACGCTCGCGGTACTCGCCTCATATCTGGCGCTCGCGACACTGTTCGTGGAGCAGTCCTATGATGTCGATGGGCCTAAGGAACATTCTGTGCCCAAGGACACAGCTGAGCCTTCGTCGCTGCGTTACCTCTGCTTAGTCCTTTGCCGAGCTTCCACGGCGCAGTTTGAGAACGGACCGTCACCTGGACAACCGCAGAGCGATACCGCCGCCAAATTAGAATTGACAGCAATGCCGACGGGCTGCGAGGCGCTTGATTGCGCGCACGAGAATTGGTACGCATCCGGCGAAGGCCCCTAGCTAGGGCGCTTTCTGGTGGAAGGCTGATCGCGCCTAGGCGGCGTGAGCGACGCTCTGAGGCTGCCAATTCCAAGGCAGCAGTTCGTCAATGCGCTTGGCAGGGTGATCCGGTAGGCGCGCCAGCACGTCGGCAAGCCAAGCCTGTGGATCGATGTCGTTGAGCTTGGCGCTGGCAATGAGCGTGTAGATCGCAGCCGCACGTCGGCCGCCCTCATCGGACCCAGCGAAGGTCCAATTTTTTCGCCCCATGGCGACAGCCCGAAGCTCCCGCTCGGCAGCATTGTTCGACATGCAAAGCCGTCCGTCATCAAGGAAGCGGCTAAATGCATCCCAGCGGCTGAGGCAGTAATTGATCGCTTTGGTCGTGTCGTTGTTCCTGGAGAGCTTGGCGCGCTGCTCGCGCAACCACGCCGCCAGCTCGACGATCAGGGGGCGGCTACGCTCCTGGCGCACAAGCAAACGCTCCTGCGCAGTAAGACCGTTGATCTCGCGCTCGATGGCGAACAGAACATCGAC
>NZ_PSRR01000623.1 GCF_004296405.1 Bradyrhizobium sp. Leo170 | reverse complement strand
GATCAACTCTCTCCACACGCGCCTGTGCCCGGGGCTGATCCCCACCCCACCCTCCCCCTTTCAGGAGGAGGGAGAACTGACAGCGCGCCCGACGACGAACGGAGCGGGTCATGACCTCTCCCCTCCTCGCGATCCGCGGCCTGCGCGCCGCGTACGGCAAGATCGAAGCCCTCAAGGGCGTCGATCTCGAGATCAATGCCGGCGAGATCGTTGCGCTGATCGGCGCCAATGGTGCCGGCAAGTCGACGCTGATGATGACGATCTTCGGCAAGCCGCGCGCCCGCGCCGGCGCGATCGAGTTCGATGGCGATGACATCACCGGCGTGCCGACGCACGAGATCGCGCGGCTTAGGATCGCACAGTCGCCCGAGGGACGCCGGATCTTTCCGCGCATGAGCGTCGCGGAAAACCTGCAGATGGGCGCTGACGTGACCGAGTGCAGCGAAGCGGAACGCGCGGCCGCGCTGGAACGCGTGTTCACGCTGTTCCCCCGGCTTAAGGAACGCGTCAACCAGCGTGGCGGCACGCTCTCCGGCGGTGAGCAGCAGATGCTGGCGATCGGCCGCGCGCTGATGAGCCGTCCGCGCCTGTTGATGCTGGATGAGCCTTCGCTCGGCCTCGCGCCGCTGATCGCACGCCAGATCTTCGACGCGATCCGCACCCTGAACCGCCAGGATGGCCTGACCGTCCTGATCGTCGAGCAGAATGCCAACCACGCGCTGAAACTCGCCCATCGCGGCTACGTCATGGTCAACGGCCTGATCACGCTGTCCGGAACCGGCAGCGAGCTGTTGCAGCGGCCGGAGATCCGCGCTGCCTATCTGGAAGGCGGACGGCGGGGCTAAGCCTTTTGGACCCCATCCTGCGGCAAGATGCTGCGAAGGGACCGTGCATTTGCCTGAAAAATGCCGATGACTTCACGGCAAATTCAGTCGACAATGCCTTCGGTTTCGCATCCGGCGGCACGCCGGATGCCTCCCTTAAGCGATGACCACGGGGACTCCACATGAAATCACTCAAGCTGATCGGCCTGGCATTCGGCGCATCGCTCGCACTGTCGGCGAGCGCATTCGCGCAGGACATCACCATCGCAGTGGCGGGCCCGATGACGGGCTCCGAATCCGCGTTCGGCCGGCAGATGAAGAACGGCGCCGAACAGGCGGTTTCCGATCTCAATGCCGCGGGCGGCGTGCTCGGCAAGAAGCTCAAGCTTGAGGTCGGCGACGATGCCTGCGATCCCAAGCAGGCGCGCTCGGTTGCCGAGAAGCTTTCCAGCGCGCGCATTCCCTTCGTCGCCGGTCATTTCTGCTCGTCGTCGTCGATCCCGGCCTCCGAGGCCTATGCCGACGGCAACACGCTGCAGATCACGCCAGCCTCGACCAACCCGCTGTTCACCGAACGCAAGCTCTGGAACGTCGCACGCGTCTGCGGCCGTGACGACCAGCAGGGCCTGGTCGCCGCCGAATACATCATCAAGAATTTCAAGGGCAAGAACGTCGCGATCCTGAACGACAAGACGACCTACGGCAAGGGCCTCGCGGATGAGACCAAGAAGGCGCTGAACAAGGCCGGCTTCCAGGAGAAGATGTTCGAGTCCTACAACAAGGGCGACAAGGATTTTAACTCCATCGTCTCGCGGTTGAAGCGCGACAATATCGATCTCGTCTATGTCGGCGGCTACCACCAGGAGGCCGGCCTGATCCTGCGCCAGATGCGCGACCAGGGCCTGCAAACGGTGCTGATGGCGGGCGATGCCATGAACGACAAGGAGTTCGCCTCGATCACCGGCCCCGCCGCCGAAGGCACGCTGTTCACCTTCGGCCCCGATCCCCGCAACAAGCCGACCGCGAAATCCATCGTCGAGAAGTTCAAGGCCAAGAACATCGATCCCGAAGGCTACACGCTCTACACCTATGCCGCGATGCAGGTGTGGTCGCAGGCCGTCGCCAAGGTCGGCTCGACCGATCCGAAGAAAGTGATGGACGCGATCAAGGCCGGCGAGTGGGACACCGTGCTCGGCAAGATGGCCTTCGACGCCAAGGGCGACATCAAGGCGATCGACTACGTCGTCTACAAGTGGGACGCCAAGGGCAACTACACCGAAGTCAACCCGAAGGGGTCGTAGGGCTCATGGACTGCTCGCCGCAACTACCGCCGTCATTCCGGGGCGCGCGTAGCGCGAGCCCGGAATCCATCGGGCAGCATGCGCAAGTGGCAAAATGGATTCCGGGCTCGTCCTTCGGACGCCCCGGAATGACAATGTGCATGATGCCCGAGCCATGCAAAAATTGCCCGTCGTGCAAATCACCAAAAGTCTGTCCAGCCCTCGCGGAAAAAACATTCCGCTTT
>NZ_PSRR01000622.1 GCF_004296405.1 Bradyrhizobium sp. Leo170 | reverse complement strand
GTGTTGATGCCTGAGTAATTCTCCCCAGAAGTGCCGTTTGAAAAATCCCCAGTTGATCGTGCCGCCCATCCTCAGGGCGCGCCCTGAGGATGGGCGGCGAATCGATCACCCGATCCTGCTCTGCCCAGAACGAGGGAGCGGGTGCGGTGATCAAGCTTGGGGAAGTCATCATGATACTTGATCTTCATCGGCAGGGGCTGACGGTTTCGGCGATCGCCCGCGAACTCGGGATCGATCGAAAGACCGTTCGCAAATGCATCGCTCGCGGCCTGGAGCCGCCGGTTTATGGTCCACGCAAGCCACGCCAGCGCCGGATCGACCCATTCGTGTCCTATTTGGGCGGGCGGGTGACGGCGTATCCCGGTCTGACCGGCCGCCGGCTCTTACGGGAGCTGCGCGAACGCGGCTACGAGGGCGGCTACACCGCCGTCACCGATGTGCTGCGCGAGATTCGTCCTGCCCCATTGCCGATCTTTGAAGTTCGCTTCGAGACGCCGCCGGGCGACCAGGCGCAGGTCGACTTCGCTCAATTCCAGGTGCAGTTCACTGACGAGCCGGCGGCCACCCGCATCGTTTGGCTGTTCTCCTTGGTGCTCGGCTTCAGCCGGCTAATTTGGGCGCGCTTTGTCCTGCATCAGGACATGCAGACGGTTCTGCGCTGCCACATGGCGGCCTTCGAGGCGATCGGCGGCATCCCCCATGAGATCCTGTACGACCGCATGAAGACGGCTGTCATCGGCGAGGCCGGCGGCAGTATCGTCTACAACCGGGCGCTGGTCGACTTCGCCCGACATTATGGCTTCCAGCCCAAGGCCTGCCGTCCGTATCGGGCCAAAACCAAGGGCAAGGTCGAGCGACCCTATCGCTATATCCGCGAGGACTTCTTCCTCGCCCGCTCGTTCCGAAATCTCGACGACCTGAATGCCCAACTACGTCATTGGCTGGATACGGTGGCCAATCCGCGTGTACACGCCACGACCCAGCGCGTCGTCAACAGCGCCTTCGCCGAGGAGAAGGGGCATCTCAAAACGCTGCCGCTGGCCCCCTTCCGCTCGGTCCTGAAACTGGAACGGCGGGTCTCGCATGAAGGCATGGTGAGCGTCGGCGGCAATCTCTACAGCGTTCCCGACGCAACCCGGAAGCGGGTCGTTGAGGTGCATACGCTCGCCGACGAAGTTCGGATCTTCGAAGACGGCGCCCTGATCGCCGCGCACCCTGTGCTGGAGGGCCGCCATCAGCGCCGGGTTGCCACGGGGCATCGGAAAGTGCCCCGGATCACCGCTCCCCACTGCGACAAACCGACCTTGATCCTGCGTACCGGCGACGTCGTCGCTGCCCGCCCGCTCGACTTCTACCAGGCCGTCGGCCGGCGCCTGGCCGGTCAAGGAGATCAGCCATGAACGCGACCATCGAGATCGTACCGTCCATCCTCGACCGCATCCGCAAAACCCTCGTCGGCTTGAAGATGCCGAGAGCTCTGGAGGTGCTGGACCAAACCGTGCGTCAGCTCGAGCGCGGCGAAGCCAGTGCGTTGGAAGTCATCGACACCTTGTTCGCCGAGGAACTGACGCTGCGCGAGAACCGCCGCATCAAGATGGCGCTGCGGATGGCCAAGCTCTCGACCATCAAAACGCTCGCAGGCTTCGACTTCTCGTTCCAGCCGTCGCTCGATCGCAATCGCATTCTCGCGCTGGCCCAGCTCGATTTTGTCGACCGCCATGAGGTGATCCACTTTCTTGGGCCACCCGGAACCGGCAAGAGCCATCTCGCCACGGCGCTCGGCGTGGAGGCCGTGAAGGCCGGGCGCAGCGTCTATTTTGCCAGCCTTGCCGACATCATCGGCGCTCTCGCCAAGGCCGAACGGGAGGGGCAATTGCGCGAGCGGATTCGCTTCCTGTGCCGGACCTCGCTGCTGATCGTCGACGAAATCGGATACCTGCCCGTCATCCCCGGCGGCGGCAATCTGTTCTTCCAGCTCGTCAACGCTCGCTACGAGCGTGGCGCCATGATCCTCACCTCCAATCGCGGCTTCGCCGAATGGGGTGAGGTCTTTGGCGACCCGGTGGTGGCCACGGCGCTGCTCGATCGGCTACTTCACCATGCGGTCGTCGTCCAGATCGAAGGATCAAGCTACCGCCTGCGACAGCATGCCGATCTCATGCCCGAGCACGTCCGTTCCAAGGCCTCCATCAACTCGCCAATCCCGGCACAGCCGCCGCGCCGCCGCGGTCGACCACTCAAACATGGAGCCAACGATCACCAGCCAGCCGGCTGATCACCGGGGTACCGCCCACCTGGGGAATTTTACTTCGGCACATCTGGGGAAATTTGGAGCGGCATTGACACGCG
>NZ_PSRR01000621.1 GCF_004296405.1 Bradyrhizobium sp. Leo170 | reverse complement strand
GGGGAACAGTCCCTCCCCTCCTCCGGACACGACGGCCCACGGAGCTGACGGGCAGTTCCCCGCGGCCATTTGGATATCCAAATCTGGATATGATAGATATCTTCGAGGAGATATCTCATGCCCCTCTTCATTCGTGACGCTCAGGTCGACGACCTCGCCAGCCGGCTCCAGGCCATGACAGGCTCGCGGACCAAAACAGAAGCCGTGCGCCTCGCGCTGGAGCACGAGATCAAGCGCCAAACCGAGAATATGCTGCCGAGCCAACGAATCGGCAATGCTCTCGCGATCGTCGCTGGCATTCGGGCCAACGCTGCGGAGCGCGGCCTTGCCGGCACGGACGATTTCGACATGAAGGCCTTCACCGACGAGATGTGGGGCGTCTGATGTTCCTCGATGCCTCGGCCATTGTTGCTATTCTCGGCGGCGAACCCGATGGGCCCGAGCTCGCCGGCCGCTTGAACGGCTCGAAAACGGGCTTCTTCGTCTCACCCCTCGTATTGTTCGAGGCGTCCGCATCGCTTTCGCTTGCCGCGAAGCTCGCCCGCGAAACCGGCTTACCGCGCGACGCCGCCCTCCTCGCCAAGGCGGAAACCGCGGTGCGGGAATTCGTCACCTCGCTCGGCGCCCAGGAAATGTCCGTCTCGCCGGATATGGTCGCAAGGCCCTCGAAGCGGCGCAGACCTATAGCTGCCTGGTCGACCATCCCGCGCAGCTCAATTTCGGGGACTGCTTCGCCTATGCCTGCGCCAAGGCCTACCGAATCCCGCTCCTCTACAAGGAAAGCGACTTCGCGCAGACGGATCTCCGATAGCGACGGGCAGCTTTGCGGAAGGAGGCGGGCCGGTAGTGGCATGTTGGATCCTCCGCCCCTCGCCAGGTCGCGTCATTTTGGCCTGGGAAGCGGAAATCGCGCAAGCCGTACCCCTCTCCACTCACGAATTCAGGCTCGTCGACGCGGCAACTCAGGCGACGCACGCATATTCCTCATCACCTCACCCATCGCCATTTGGAGCTCGTCCTGGGCGTCGTTCAGTCCGACATGGCCTGTGTAAGCCGCGAGTGCCGCGAATTTCAGTGCGGCTAACATGGCAGCTTCGCTGCCCAGCTCCCGTGAGACCTGCTTCGCCGGATGTTTCTCCAGCACAAAAAGTGCCGACTGGGTGATCGTTTGCCCGATCTCGTCGATCAGATCGTCGAACGCAGCAAGCTCAAGATCGTCTTCCGAGCGGCTCGGCCGCGGCAATGGCGGGGTGTTTCGGACGGCCAGTGTCATTTCGCCGACCACCTCGTCCACCAAGCCACGATCTCGCCGGCGCGGGCATCGAGCTCGTCCCAGGGGATACGCCGTGTCCCGAGGCCTTCCTGCGCGCGATGCTCCGCCGGGGTTCGTGCCGCGATGCGGGCGTTGATCGCGAGACCTGAGCGATCATCGCCAAAATCGTCATGATCCGCACCCGAGCCGGGCGGTCGCCGAGGCCGCGCAGCTCCTCGGCCCGTTCCAGGGCCGCTGCGATCGCGCCGCCGACGGATGTCGTCTCTCCGGTCAAATCGCCCTCCCCCATCTCTGCCCGGAAACCGTAGCCGAGTCGTCTCCAACGACGGAGTCATTCCTGGCGCGGTTTCGGGTCATTTCGGCCGCCTCGACAGTGAGGCGCGCAATTCGGCGCTGGCCTGAAAGGCGCCCGTTTGGCTAGGCTTCCCCGGCTCGAATCTGGCGGGACCGCCCGCGGGTGGCGGTAGTGGCTTCGCCCCGTCGAGCTTGGCACGCAGCAAGGCCATGATCATCGGCCAGACGGAGAATTTCCCGTCCTTGGCACGGTCGGTCAGGCTGCGCAGATAGCCGCCGGCGCTGCTGATCTGGTCCGCTTTCTGGTGGATCGCGGCCAGCGTGATCGCGGCCTGCTGGTCGCCGAGCACCGCCCGCGCGTCGTGCCAGGCGCTCGGGCTGATCCCCAGCATCGGCCGGGCAAGCTCCGCCGCGGCCAGCAAATCCTTCCAGTGCCGGATTTCGCCGCCTTTGATCAGCCAGCGCATGTTGGGGCAGGCATCCAGCACAATTCCGAGCGGCAGCTCGCGTTTCGGCAAGCTCCGCAGGTTGTGGTTCGCCGCGGCGTTGCCGCCCGCTTCGTTCTCCCTTGGCAGGCTTCTTTCAGATTCAGATGGAATATCTGGGTTTGAATTCTGTATGTGGCGACCAGAATGGGACTCATTGGCGTCCAGATTCTGTGTTTTCGCAAACGTTTCCAACAGCTCACGGATCTCGCGCCAGAGCGTTTCCATCTCGCCGCCGATGCTCTCCAGGAGCTGCCGTGGTGCAGTCCGGGGAATCCGCCCGGCGATCCCTTGGTAAGCCTG
>NZ_PSRR01000620.1 GCF_004296405.1 Bradyrhizobium sp. Leo170 | reverse complement strand
GAGGCCTCATCGATTGGCGCCGTCGCTGTCTATCCTTGCATGGGTGGACGCGACGAAGCGGCAGGAAAGCGCTTGCGTGGTGCATTGGAAGGCTTGGAAGCCGGCAAGGTCTCGATTCGTGCCCTTCACCTCGGCGATCCCAGACACGAGGACGCAGTGAGGGTCCGGTTTCAGCCGACGGGATTTTGGCTGGAACGCGAACCCGTCGGAGGTCCGTCGGAGGGGATGCCGCCGCTCTGAAGTGATCGGGAAAGGTTCCGATCGTGCGAGACTCCCTCGCCTGGGACTACTCGTGATCCGCCCCCAGCGAGACTTCTGGAATATATCCCAATTGCCGTTCCAGGAGAGCCAAAGTTAGGCGGGCGGACTCCAATCTCGAGGTCGCCTCGACCAGGTCGGTCCACGTTTTGTCCGACCGCGAAACCGCTGCGGAGCCAATCTCAAACAGGCTGTTCTTGAGATGCGGTGCCGCTTCGTCTCGCAGGGCACGCTCCAAATCGAGCAGCGTGCGCGTCAGCGCTCGATGGGCGCAAGCGTCCTCTCGTTCCAGGTTTTCCACCAGTGCGAGGGCCTCGCGATAATGTCGTATCGCTTCAACGGTTTTGCTTTCAAGACCGGTCTTATCGCTCATCTGCTTTTCTTTCCCGAATCGATGTCACCTGGACTTGCCCCCCGGCCGTGGCGATAGTCGCTTGACGCTGCTTTTGACGCGTCCTTCAAGGCCCGATCCTGCTTCTGACCACCTCGAGACTTGTCCGGTGATGGTCTTGCCGATTTCCGATTAAGAGCCGACCTATGGCAGCCCAACTTCGCGCGTACAATGTGTCCTCCCTTCATCAATGAAGGATCGGGCGAGCCCTCTCGGGACGGCTCTACTCGCGCCGCCGGGAACGGCGCTCCCAGAGCCCGCAAGCGGTCTCCGCGCATTCGCGTGACGATCCTCTCGCGGGTCATTACCGCATTTCACGACCATCAGCTACGCCCACCAGCTTCTCTCCGGTAGAACCTGTTCTCGCCGACGCGCGCCCGCATGTCGTCGCGCCGGAACCAGATGGCCCGCCCGCATCGTAGCGGCGGATTGCCGGCCGTGAAGATGATCTGCTCGTCGGTCCGCATCCGCAGGACCTCATGCGGCAGCATGAGCGGCCGTCGCGCGAGCTGCTTGGACCGCGTTCGGGAGGAACCCGACATCCGCGAGGACTGGCTCAGCTGATCAACCTCCACCGTCGTGTCACCGCAACGCTTCGAGATGTAATCCGCCGTCTCGGGATCGTTGATCGCCGAGAAGGAGATCCAGGACGCGCTCTCGAACCACTTGCTGGTGGCGTCACGTCCGCCATAAGCCTCGCGCATCTGGCCGATCGACTGGTAGAGCATCAGCAGGGTGATGCCGTATTTGCGACCCGCGTCGCGCGCGGTTTCGAGAATGCGCAAGTACCCGAGGCGAGCGACCTCATCGAGCAGGAACAAGGTGCGGCCAGTCACTTCCCCATTTCGATTGTAGATCGCGTTGAGCAGCGAGCCGATGATGACACGGGCGAGGCCGGCATGATTCTCCAGCGTCTTCAGGTCGAGATTGATGAAGATGTCCGTCCGACCTTCCGCGATCTCGGTCGTCGCGAAGCTAGACCCGGACACCAGTGCGGCATAGTTGGCATAGGAGAGCCAATGGGTTTCCTTCACCGCATTGGCGTAGACGCCACTGAACGTTTCCGGCGTCATGGCGATGAAGGGCGCGACATTTTCCTTCACGAATCCGGATTCCGAGTTGTCGTAGATCGATTGAAGCCTCTGGCGCAGCTTCGGCTCCGGCTCGGACAGATTGGCGCGGACCTGGCGCAGCTGCTGATCCGTCTTTTCCGTATGACCGGACAGGCAGACATCGGCGATCAGCGCCGTCAGCAGTTGCAACGCCGAGGCACGAAAGAAGTCATCCCGCGCCGAGCCTTGGCGCGGATTGTCGGTCATGATCCATGAGGCGACGGCGGCAATGTCCTCTTCCTTTGTTGCGCCGTGCTGGCCGATCCAGTCGAGCACATTGAAGCCGATCGCCGAGGAGCGCGGGTCGAGCACGAAGACCTGGCGACCGGCGCCGTGCCGGTGTCCCGTGACCATGGGCGCGACCTCGTTGGAAGGATCGAGGACGACCAATCCGCCGCCCCATTTGAGCGCTGTCGGCACCGTCACGGATGTCGTCTTGAAGCCGCCCGAACCAGCGAACACGATGCCGTGCGAGGAGCCAAACGACCCATCAAAGCAGAGCAGGGGAGACCTGCCGCCGGCGCCCCATGTCTCAGGGTCGTCAGCGCGAAAGGACTGATCAGCGACCGCATTCCGATCGACGCGATAGCGCTCCCCGACCACGATGCCCCCCGCTTCCG
>NZ_PSRR01000619.1 GCF_004296405.1 Bradyrhizobium sp. Leo170 | reverse complement strand
GGATGGCTGAGACTGACCTGGATGATATTCGATATCTTGGCGCCGATATTGTACCTGAGATCATCGAGGCCAACTTGCTGAAGCATAGCAAGGATGACCGGGAATTTCGACGCATGGACATCGTCGAAGACCCAATTCCACGACACGATCTTGTCTTGTGCAGGGATTGTTTCGTGCATTTCTCATTTGCGCAGATCAACCGCGCGATCGAAAACATCAAGCGATCCGGAAGCAAATGGCTGCTAACGACGACGTTCCCGGGTATTCGCCAGAACCGTGATATTGAAGATGGAGACTGGCGGCCGCTGAACCTTCGGTCTGCTCCATTTCTGTTTCCCAGTCCGGATACAACACTCAATGAGGGTTGCACGGAAGCCGGCGGCGACTATTCGGACAAGTCCTTAGGCTTGTGGAGTATCGACAGCTTGCCTGTCGCCCATGAGCGATAACCGAATTGGAAAGATCATGACCGAAGGGCGAAGCCGAAGTGCTGAGCGGGACGAAATGCTAGAGCATGATCCGGAAAAGTGGAAACCGGTTTTCCGAAAAGATCATGCTCTAGGGAGCGCCCTTTCATGACGGTGTTGCAAGCGCAACACCGTCGCCTCTTGATCGCCTTGTCGATGGTATCTCGGTCGCGCCGCAGGCGAAATTCCACAAAACGCCGGCAACCCCTATTGAACGAGATTCTGCCGTTCTTCGTCCGTCAGGATTTGCTTTTCCTGGCTGGTCAGCATTCCGGCGCCGATGATTTGGATAGAGCCGTCGGGCTTTTGGGTTCTTCGGTCTTTGGCCCGATCTCGTTGGTCCGGCGTGCGCCGTCATCGGCCCCGCCATAGCCCAGGAATTCCCTCCAGATTGAACCGATCAACCGTTCTGCGTAGGTGTTTTGCCGAGGTGAGCGGAGAGACGTCGGGCGGTCTCGAATGCCGATCGAAGCAATCTTGAGGAACGGTCAGATTATCCCGTTCCTTCGCAAATCGTCGATCTCATCCGGGCCAAGCCCCAGCAATTTGCCATAGACCTCATGGTTTTGGGCGCCGAGGCCGGCGCCCAGCCATCGGATCTCGCCCGGCGTCTCCGAAAGGCGTGGCACCACATCCGGAACCGCGATCGTACCGGCGCGGGAGTCCTTCATTTGGATGTTACCCCGCGCACGGTACTGCGGATCCCTGAAAATGTCCTCGATGCTATAGATCAGGCTCGCTGGGACGCCACCGGTGGCGCAGAGCTTGAGCACGGCTTCACAGTCGAGCGAGGCGACCCAGTTGCCGACGATCGCGTTGACCTCCTCGCGGGCAGCGAGTCGAAGGTCCTTCGGACCGTAACCCTCTGCCGAGGCGAGATCCGGCCGGCCCATCGCTTCCGCCAAGCGCGCGAACATCTGATCGCTCGTACAGGCGATGGCCACCCATTTGCCGTCCTTGGTCTGGTAGTGGCTGTGCGGGCAGACATTCACCGTGTCGGCCCCCATGCGCTCGCGCACATAACCAAACTTCTGGAATGCCGGCGCGATCTCGTCGAGCACACGGAATACGGACTCGTAGAGCGCCAGGTCGATGCATTGGCCCTCACCGGTCGTCTCCCGGGCGCGCAACGCGACCAAGGCTCCGATCGCACCGTACATCCCGGACATGTAGTCTGCGAGTGAGGTCGAACCCGGCACCACGGGGACGCCGCCGGATTCGCCGGCGAGATAGGTCAATCCGGAGAACGCGTGCGCAATGCGCGCAAAGCCTGGCTGCGCGCGCATCGGCCCGTCCTGTCCATAGGCCGAGATCCGAACGAGGATCGCGCCCCGATTGATCTGTTTAAGTTCGTCGTAACCGAGCCCCCATTTTTCGAGTGTGCCGGGTCGGAAGTTCTCCACGATGATGTCGCACTTCGCCGCAAGTTGCCGGAGGAGTTCACGCCCCCGCTCGCTGCCGAGATCCAGCGTCACGCACTTCTTGTTGCGCGCTTCGGACAGCCACACCAGGGTATCGCCGCAATCGGTATTGGTTCCGAGCCGCCGGAGCGAGTCGCCAGTCTTTGGAGGCTCGACCTTGATGACTTCGGCGCCGAACTCGCCAAGGATGGTGGCGCAGTGCGGCCCGGCGATGAACGTACCAAGATCGAGGACCCGGATTCCCGCCAGCGCGCTCATGATACGCTCCGGATGCGGGCCACCCGTTCGAGGAGCTTATTGGCAAGCTTGACGTGCATAAGGTCGATCATGTCGCCGTTCTTGTCCTTTACCGCGCCCCTACCCTCACGAGCCGCCACTTCCATGGCATCGATCAGCTCGCGCGCCCACGCGATCTGATCCGCTGATGGCGTCAGAACCTCGTGGATGGTGTCGATCTGCGAGGGATGGATCGCCATCTTGCCTTCGTAGCCTAGTACCCACTTTTC
>NZ_PSRR01000618.1 GCF_004296405.1 Bradyrhizobium sp. Leo170 | reverse complement strand
CTCGGGCGGCGGCGCCGCTAGCGGAGCTTCATCCGGCGGCAGCCCGCAGTTCGCCGGCATCGTCGGGACGTCCTCGACCGTGATCACCGCCGACGACATCGCGCATTCGCCATCGCACACCTTGCCGGAGATCATCGCGCAGGCGCCCGGCGTGCAGCTTCAATCGCTCTATGGCGGCGTAAACGGCGCCAAGACCTCGGTCGACCTGCGCGGCTTCGGCGCGTTCGCCACCGCCAATACACTGTTCCTGCTCAACGGGCGGCGCCTCAACGACATCGACATGGCGCAGGTCGATCTCTCGACCATCCCGCTGGATTCGATCGAGCGCATCGAGATCACCCGCGGCAATAGCGGCGCCGTGCTCTACGGCGACAACGCGATCGGCGGCGTGATCAACATCGTCACCAAGACCGGCATCAGCGGCCCGCCGGTCTCGATCCGGGGCGAAGCCGGGTACGGCTCCTTCAACCAGCGCATGGCCGCGATCTCGACCGCGATGAATTCCGGGCCATGGTCGGCGTCGTTCTACGGCAACGGCATCAAGTCCGACGGCTACCGCGTGAACAATGCGCTCGACCAGCGCAACGGCGTTGGCAATCTCAACTACACGACGCCGGACCTGAAAGCCTTCCTGACGGTGACCGGCGACGACCAGAAGCTGGGCTTTCCGGGCGGCCGGATCGTCGACCCATCCGCCGGCATCAACCAACTCGTCACCGACCGCAAGGGCGCTGCCACACCGTTCGACTACGGCAACCAGCAGGGCGCGAGCGCGACGGCTGGCTTCACCAAGACGCTTCTGAACGGCGTCGACCTGATCGTCGATGGCGGCTACCGCCAGAAGGACACGCAAAGCGGATTCTTCGGCGCCTCACCATTCATCAGCGCGACATCCACCTACAATGACGCCGCGCTGCAGACCTGGTCGATCACGCCGCGGCTGAGCATCAACAATTCGATCTTCGGGATTCCGTCGTCGATCCTGACCGGCATCGACTATTACGACGCGACGTTCAACCAGCAGCGCGGCGCGTTCCGGGGCGTGCCGCCGATCCATACCTACGACCTGTCGCAGCAGTCGCTCGCCGGCTATTGGATGCACACGGTCGGCCTATTGCCCACGACCGATTTCTCCTATGGCGCGCGGGTGCAGAACACCTGGCTCAACGCGCGCGACCGCTACGATCCGAACGCGCCGTTCGCCTTCGACGCGCAGGCGACGCCGCTCGACCAGAGCGAGACCAACTACGCGCTGCATGTCGGCGTCGAGCATCGCTTCACCGAAATGTTCTCGGTGTTCGCCCGCGCCGCGCACGCCTTCCGCACGCCCGATGTCGACGAGCGCGTCTCGACGGGTCCCGCGTTCGACGCCTTCTTCAATCCGCTGCCGCAGAATTTCCAGTTGAAGACCCAGACCTCGCATGACGTCGAAGGCGGATTCCGCGTCAAGACGGGCCGATTCCAGGTGCAGACCAGCGTCTACAACATGGACCTCGAGAACGAGATCCATTTCAATCCGGTGCCGTTCTTCAACGTCAACCTCGAGCCGACCCGGCGCTATGGCTCGGAGACGCAGGCTTCGCTGCGCGTCAGCGATACCGTGTCGCTGCGCGGCGGCATGGCTTACACGCGTGCTGTGTTCCGCGAGGGACAGTTCGCGGGCAACGACGTGCCGCTGGTGTCGCGCTACACCGGCAATCTCGGCGTGACCTGGAATATCTGGGACAACTATCTCGTGCTCGATGCCACGCTGCGCGCCTGGAGCTCGCGCGTCATGGACAACGACCAGGCCAATACGCAAACGCGCATTCCGGGCGATGCGACGATCGACCTCAAGCTCAGCGGCGCCTATGAGCATTTCTTCTGGTCGGTCAGCGTCAACAACCTGCTCAATGCGCTCTATTACGACTACGCCATCGCCTCGAACTTCACGCCCGGCCGCTTCAACGCCTATCCGCTGCCGGGCCGCACTTTCCTCGTAAAGGCCGGCGCGACGTTCTGAAGCAATCGGCCGGTCCGTGGCCTGCGCGCGGACCGGCTTGTCCCGCCCGAATCAGCCATTATGTCGTGATGGCGGGAGATCGATATGGGCGGGATCGGGAAGACAAACCAACCTCCAAAGCAGGACGGCGGCAAACAGAAGCCGCCGCCTCCAGTTGCGCCTCGTGACGAGGACGACGACTACGAAGACGGCGACATCGCGACGCCGAAGCGCGATCGCTACGGCCCCGACGACGAGCCGTTGTGAGACGCCTCCCGTCATTGCGAGCGTAAGCGAAGCAATCCATCGCGCCGCTTGCGGAGACATGGATTGCTTCGCTGCGCTCGCAATGACGGGGTGAGAGCGTTGCCCAGAACTGTAGGGTGGGCAAAGCGCAGCGTGCCCACCATTTCACGGGCGGTGCAAGGGACGGTGGGCA
>NZ_PSRR01000617.1 GCF_004296405.1 Bradyrhizobium sp. Leo170 | reverse complement strand
TGATTTGCCCGACGACGGAAGCGGAATGTTTTTCGCGCGAGGACTGGACGTGGCAAATCGCTTTGGAATCGCTTGCAAATTCTCTCTCGGTCATTCCGGGGCGATGCGACAGCATCGAGCCCGGAATCCATCTCGCTGTTTGCGCCTCCGGCCCGATGGATTCCGCGCTCGTCCTTCGGACGCCCCGGAATGACGGGGATGGCGTGAGCGAACGGTTGGCACCTGCGGAACTGGCAAATCCCGCCGACCCCACCATATCTGGCATAATTGCCGCTCGCCTACCGCAACCGCTTGGCCGGCACCCCGCGATGTGATAACGCTGACCGACCAGCTTCGACCGCCCACATTTGACCGACCGCATCCTCTAAAGGCTTGCGGCGGTGGAGATATTTCGCCGATGACCTCTTCCTCCCCGAGCGCCAAATCCGGTTCCGCGCCTGATTCCTTCTTCAGGGCGACCCTTGTCGAGGCCGATCCTGAAATCGCGGAGGCGATCAAGGGCGAATTGGGTCGGCAGCGCCATGAGATCGAGCTGATCGCTTCCGAGAACATTGTCAGCCGTGCGGTGCTGGAGGCGCAGGGCTCGGTGATGACCAACAAGTATGCCGAAGGTTATCCGGGCGCGCGCTACTATGGCGGTTGCGAATGGGTCGACGTCGCCGAGACGCTGGCGATCGAGCGCGCCAAGAAACTGTTCGGTGCGAAGTTCGCCAATGTGCAGCCGAACTCAGGCAGCCAGATGAACCAGGCGGTGTTCCTGGCGCTGCTGCAGCCCGGCGACACCTTCATGGGCCTCGACCTCGCAGCCGGCGGCCATCTCACCCATGGCTCACCCGTCAACATGTCCGGCAAATGGTTCAAGGCCGTGCACTACACGGTGCGGCGCGAAGACCAGCTCATCGACATGGATGCGGTGGCTAAGCAGGCCGAACAGGTCAAGCCGAAGCTGATCGTTGCGGGCGGCTCGGCCTATTCGCGCGCCTGGGACTTCAAGCGCTTCCGCGAGATCGCCGACAGTGTCGGCGCCTATCTCATGGTCGACATGGCGCATTTCGCGGGCCTCGTCGCCGGCGGCGTGCATGCTTCGCCGGTGCCGTACGCGCATGTCACCACCACCACGACGCACAAGTCGCTGCGCGGCCCGCGCGGCGGCCTGATGCTGTGGAATGACGAGACGCTGACCAAGAAGCTCAACTCGGCGATCTTCCCGGGCCTGCAGGGCGGCCCCCTGATGCATGTGATCGCGGCGAAGGCGGTCGCGTTCGGCGAGGCGTTGCGGCCGGACTTCAAGGTCTACGCCAAGAACGTGGTCGAGAATGCCAAGGCGCTGGCGGAAACGCTGCACGGCCATGGGCTCGACATCGTCTCCGGCGGCACCGACAACCATCTGATGCTCGTCGACCTCCGGCCCAAAGGGCTGAAGGGCAATGTGTCGGAGAAGGCGTTGGTGCGCGCCGCCATCACCTGCAACAAGAATGGCATTCCGTTCGATCCCGAGACCCCGTTCGTCACCTCCGGTTTGCGGCTCGGCACGCCGGCGACGACCACGCGCGGCTTCGGCATCGCCGAGTTCAAGGAAGTCGGCGGCATGATCGCGGAAGTCCTGACCGCGCTGCAGCAGTCGCCGGAGGGCAAGGCGCCGCTGGTGGAAGCCGCGATCAAGGAACGCGTGAAGGCGCTGACCGATCGCTTCCCGATCTATCAGTAAAGGCTCGTTCGATGCGCTGCCCGAGTTGCAACAGTCTGGATACGCAGGTCAAGGACTCGCGTCCGACCGAGGATTCGGCTGTGATCCGGCGGCGGCGCGTCTGCATCACCTGCAATTTCCGCTTCACGACATTTGAGCGGGTGCAGCTTCGCGAGCTGACGGTGATCAAGCGCAACGGCCGCCGCGTTCCGTTCGATCGCGACAAGCTGGTGCGCTCGCTGCAGATCTCGTTGCGCAAGCGGCCGGTGGAAACGGAACGTTTGGAGAAGATGGTGTCCACCATCGTGCGGGAGCTCGAAAGCAGCGGCGAGGCCGAGGTTTCCTCCGAGGCCATCGGCGAGATCGTGATGGAGCATCTGCGCCAGCTC
This sequence comes from Bradyrhizobium sp. Leo170, assembly GCF_004296405.1. Taxonomy (GTDB): domain Bacteria; phylum Pseudomonadota; class Alphaproteobacteria; order Rhizobiales; family Xanthobacteraceae; genus Bradyrhizobium. The sequence continues at coordinate 345 of NZ_PSRR01000617.1, read as the reverse complement.
GACGATGTCGCCTATGTCCGCTTCGCTTCCGTCTACCGCAACTTCCGCGAAGCCAAGGATTTCGAGGCGGTGCTCGGCGAGCTCACTAGCGAAGACGACCCGCGCATCGCACAGTTCCGCAAATGATCTTCCGCATCCTGGAAGACAAGCTCGCCGCAGAAGCCAAACAGTCGAAAGCCGCCGATCTGCGGTTCATGCAGCTCGCGCTGACGCTCGGCCGGCGCGGGCAGGGCCGCACCTGGCCGAATCCGGCGGTCGGCGCGGTCGTGGTCAAGGATGGCGTCATTGTCGGTCGTGGCTGGACGCAAGCAGGCGGCCGGCCGCATGCCGAGCCGGAGGCGTTGC
>NZ_PSRR01000616.1 GCF_004296405.1 Bradyrhizobium sp. Leo170 | reverse complement strand
TGCGAGGCCAAGCTTTGCTATATGGGCCACGCCACCATGGAGAACCGGCACGGGCTGGCGGTGGCCGGCAGGGTCACGCATGCCAATGGCATCGCCGAACGCCGGGCTTCGGAGACCATGCTGAAGGCGAGACGCAAAGCCGCAGGCTGCCGCATCACGGCCGGTGAGGACAAGGCGTACGATACGGCCGATCACGTCGCCAATCTTCGCGCCATCGGCGTGACGCCGCATGTGACACAGAACCAGGCCGTCACCAAAACCGGCAAGAACCGCAACAGCGCCATCGACGAACGAACCGCGCGGCATCCGGGATACGGCATGTCGCAATCGCGCCGGGCGATGGTCGAGTGCATTTTCGGAAGGGGCAAGCAGCATGGCACGATGCGCAAGACCAAACATCGTGGCATCGCTCGCGTCGCCGCCGACTTCCTGCTCAATCTGATCGCCTATAACCTGATCCGGATTCCCAAACTGCTTGCCGTTTAGCCACCCCGCGTCAGGGGGGCACCAACCAACAGGTTAAAAAATTACATCCAACTCCACCGCGCCGCTCCAACAACGACCGCCGACAATACGAAAACTCTCCATTTCAAGCTTTTTCAGCAGACTGCTTTAGAGGGTATCCGATCATGTCATTTGCAACGCGCGACGGCCGTGACTGGACACCGGAGTACCTGATGTCGATTGATGCCAAGAAGTGCATCGGCTGTGGCCGTTGTTTCAAAGTCTGCGGTCGCGACGTCATGACGTTGAAGGGCATCAACGAGGAGGGCGATCTTGTCGATCTGGACGACGACGAAGACGATGAGATCGAGAAGAAGATTATGGTGATGAATGACCAAGGCGCTTGTATCGGTTGCGGCGCCTGCGCCCGGGTTTGTCCGACCAACTGCCAAACTCACCAAACCGCCGCAACGCAAGCCGCTTGAGAGCGAGCTCTGTCCGCCTTTTGCCGCGAGCAAGCGGGAGTTGGGCGGCGAAGCCATGAACTGCGCTCGAGGATAGACCCGCTTGGCGCCGGGCGCATTCCCACCAGCTTGCGGATGCTGAGTCGCCCCGTCCCCAGAAAGAATCATGTCTTCGTCGGCCGCAGGTATGGGGTTCGGATGGCTCGAAATGTCTGCGCTACTATGGATCGGATACCGGCAGCCTCAATAACTTCATTCCGCTGTCGCGAAGAATGCTCAGAACAGCTCTACGGGAGGAACATCATGATCTCACGTCGTCTTGTGATCGGTGTGCTCGGGGCGGGACTGGTAGCGTTCGCGCTCCTTGCCACCCCGGTGGCGCTGGCCTTTTCGCCCGAAGCGCGCAATGCGAAGCTTGATCAAACCCTTAAGGAATTGGTCGAAGGCTGCAGTACTCCGGGTATTGTGGTGCTGATCCTTCAGAATGGCCGCCCGGTCTACAGCCGCAGCGTCGGCGTTCGCAAGGTGGGGAGCGCCGTGCCGATCGGCGAGAACGACATATTCCGCCTCGCCTCAATGACCAAGGCTGTCACCTCGGTGGCAGCGATGATCCTTGTCGAGCAGGGCAGGGATCGGCCTGGACGATCCGGTCAGCCGTTTCCTGCCCGAGTTCGCCAAGTTGCAGGTGCGCGGTCCTGACGGCACTGAGGGTCCTGCGAGCAGGCCGCCGACAATTCGCGAACTGCTGACCCATACGGCCGGATTCTCCTATAACTTCATCAATAATCCCCGGCTCGTTAATGCATACCGCGAAGCGCGCGTGACCGACGGGCTAGACCAGGGCGAGGTAACCACGGCCGAAGCGATGCAGCGTCTCGCCTTCGTTCCGCTTGGCTATCAGCCTGGTACAGGCTGGGAATACTCGCTGGCCACTGACGTGCTCGGGGCTGTCATCGAGAAGGTGACGGGAGCCAGCCTGGGAGCTTTTGTAACCGAGCGCATCGCAAGACCTCTGCGCATTGAGAGCTTTGTGTTCAACGCACCTGAGACCATGCGCTCACGGTTCGTGCAGGTGACACGGCCCGCACAGGTCACGGGCGCACTCGGCACGGGCTACGTTCCGGTGGCGGCACCTGAGGCTGTGCCGTTCCCTCCAACCAAGGGCACCGCCGATTTCGACCCGAACCGCGCCTTCTCTCTGACCGCCTATCACTCTGGCGGCGCCGGCATGAGCGGCACTATCGGGGACAACGGGCGGTTCCTGCAAATGCTGCTGAACGAAGGCGAACTCGACGGCGTGCGGGTGCTCCGCGCGGAAACGGTGCGGCAGATGACGCAGAACGCGACCGGCAACATGCCGACGCTTCCCGGGCCGGGTTGGGGCTTCGCGCTGGGCTTTGGGATCGTGATCGATCCGGCTGCAGCCAAGAGCCGCCTTCCGGCGGGCAGCTACGGGTGGGGCGGCATCTATGGCATGCAGTTTTGGATCGATCCGGCAAACCGCGTCGTGGGCCT
>NZ_PSRR01000615.1 GCF_004296405.1 Bradyrhizobium sp. Leo170 | reverse complement strand
CATTTTGATCTGGCCCGCGGCGGCGAGGTGGGCGGCGCTCCCGTATAGCCCCGAACCGGCAGGCCGCAACCACGCCCCGCCAAAGCCGCTCATGACGATCATTTGCGTTGGCCGCGGTCCTCCGCATCCGCTCCGGCCGTTCCGGTGCTGCCTGCCTCTGCTGTTCGGGGCTGTCCGGTCGCTCTTCGCCGCCCACCCCGCCTTCCGGGGGCCGGGCGTGGAAGAGGAGCGAGCGGAGATCGTCATGTCCAAAACGTCAGCGCAACGCCGTGCCACAACGACGAAACAAAGCCTCTATCAAGAAATCACCTCTCGGATCATCGCCGAGCTTGAGGCGGGCGTCTTCCCATGGGCGCGGCCGTGGGGCACCGGTGGCGGCAGCCAGGCGTTCGCGCTGCCGCGAAATCCTGATCCTGTGGGGCAGGCTGTTCGAAGCCGGCTTTACCTGCCAGCGCTGGCTCACCTTTCGCCAGGCAACAACGCTCGGCGGAAGCGTCCGCAAAGGCCAGCACGGCGTCACCGTTTGCTACGCCGACCGCTTTGTCCCGAAGCGGAACCGGCGAGCGGCCGAGCAGGCAAGATCCGAGAGCACGGAAGCGGACGAGGAACAGGCCGCCGTTCCGTTCCTGCGCCGCTATACGGTTTTCAACGTCGACCAATGCGACGGCCTGCCCGACCACTGCTTTGCGCACACACCCGCGCTGCCGGATCGCGAGATCGTGCCGCAGGCCGAGGCGCTGGCGGCGGCAACCCGCGCCACGATCCACATCGGCGGCGCCAAAGCCTTCTACGATCGCGCAAATGACAGCGTCCAGATTCCACCGCAGCCCGCCTTCTTCGAGCAGATCAACTATTACCGGACGCTGTTTCATGAGCTCGGCCATTGGACCGGCCATGCCAGCCGCCTCAACCGTGATCTGTCCGGCGCGTTCGGGTCAAGGCTCTATGCCAATGAAGAGCTGGTCGCAGAACTGACGGCTGCCTTCGTCTGCGCTGCGCTGTCGATCAAGCCGACCGTGCGGCATGCCGACTATCTCGGCGCCTGGCTAAACGTCCTTCGCGAGGACAGCCGCGCCGTCTTCCGCGCCGCGAGCAAAGCCTCCAAAGCCGCCGACTTCCTGCTGGCGTTCGGCGCGGGCGGCTCCGCCGCGCAAGCAGCCCAAGGTGATGACGCGTCGTGATGGGTCTATCGGCGAGACCGGCGCAAGCCCAAAGGCAAATCACGCAAGCCGGCGAGCTGATGCCCGCCGGGAATTCCCCGCCTCTGGCTGCGGCTTGCGGCTGGCGCCGCCGGCGCGACCACAGGCCATCTCGCCGATCACAAAGCCTCTCGACCTCGGACCTCGTCGACACGGCCGCACGCAACCAACTGGGCCCACCCGCACCACAAAGGGAGAGCGAACCTCGACTGCGCAACATTGCCCTCAGCGAGCTCATCAGAGCGCCGGTCAACGTCCGAACCAGAGCACGGCGGCCACCAGGAAGATGCCCATGACGATCATCAGCACGTCGACCTCGTTCGGTGGCGTGATGAAAGAGGCAGATGATGCGGCGCCGCCCGATGCGGGTGCAAATCTATCGAGCCCGCCAACACGCTGAACACGATCATCCGCGATCATCTGCATGGCGAGGAACGCCCTTGTGCCGAAAGCTCCGCGCCGCGATGCATGCGTTTCCGATCAGCCATTTGATCCCGGACACGACACGGAAAAGTGCCGGCGCATGCAAAGCCATTAATGCTTTGTTTACTTGAGCTTGTGCTGCCCGATTCGGGCGCGGCGGCCTGATCCGGAGCCGAATTTTTCCGTTGCCGAGTCGCGGACGAGTCAACCTGGCAGGCTGCAAATTTAGTGGATCGCGATCGGCGCGACTCGCTCTATAGCTCGCAAAAAGCAAGCGCGTGCACCGCATTATGGAGCCTGAGATGGCGAGCCCGTTCAGGGTGTTTCCGGACCCGCAAGCAACAACGCTCAGGCGCATCTGCCTCGCTCAGGCCATCGTCGGCCTGTCGGCGCTGGCGTCGACCGCCGTGCTGCTGACGACGTCCATCATGCACGGGCTGCGCTAGAGCGTTTTCAAGCGAGGTGGACACCGGTTCGCATGGCAATCACGTTTACGCAGATTGCGTAGACTTATCTGCGCAGAAAACGCGTCAAAACAGGAATCGAGAGCTTCGGTTCTGATTCAATCAGAACCGAAAATGCTCCAGAGCTCACGGAAGCACCGTTTCCATCCGCGTCGGGCCTGGATCACCAACGCAGGCAAATTCAACAGCCGGAGCGCACGGCGCTCCACTGGCACAGGATGGCTAGAGGATGATCCGGAAAGTGGAAACCGGTTTTCCGAAAAGGTCATGCTCAAACAAGGAGATGAGATCATGATCCGCTTCCGTCCAATCGGATCATGATCTAGGGTCTGTTGGGATTCATC
>NZ_PSRR01000614.1 GCF_004296405.1 Bradyrhizobium sp. Leo170 | reverse complement strand
GCAAAGCGCAGCGTGCCCACCATTCCGAGCACGCCGTTAGATGGTGGGTACGCTGCGCTTTGCCCACCCTACCGCTTCTCACCTACCCCTTCGGCCGCACGATGGCCCAGCCGATCCTGAGCAGCGGCTGACGGCCGTTGACCAGCCATTCGAACGATCGCGGCACTTCCGGCACCAGTCCGGGGAAACGTTGCGCGATCTCGGGCGGCGGCATGCCCGATGTGTCGGACGCGCGCCAGACGATCAGCCCGCCGGTCTCGTTGAACTTCGCCGGCGAAAGCCAGGGCGTCCGCGGCTTTCCTTCCAGCAACAGATGCGGGCGCTGCGGGTCCATCGCGATCAGGCCCGCAAGCTCGGGATCGCCGGCCACCGCGCGCAGCCGCTGGTTGGTGCGCCGCTCAAAACTGTCGGCGAAGAAATGCCCGATCGAGGCGGCCGGCATCGAGGTCCGCACTTCGGCTGTGCCGGTCCAGGGCACGAACAGCGTCGCCGCGAGAACCGCCAAGGCCGGCGCGGCAATCGTCGCCGCCCAGGCCGAGCGTAGGAACCGCTGGCGGTAGAGGTGGATGAAATCGCCGGCGTTGACGATCACGGCCAATCCCGACAGCAGCAGCGCGACGCCGGCGCCGCCGACCACGTGGTCGAGACGGAACAGGCCGGCGAGCAGGCTACAAATCAGCGCCGGCGCGAAGGCGAAGAAATAGACGAACTGCCGTCCCAGGGGATCGAGCGGCGGCCGGTTGATGATCGGCGCCTCCTCCGGCTTGCGGGCGAACCAGGGAGAATTGACGGCGAGCAGCAGCGCGATGCCGGCCATCGACACCACCAGGCCGCCGAGCAGGACGCCGGAGCGCATCACCCGCGCGCGCAAATCCGCGACATCAGGCAGCGGCGGCAGCGTCACAACATCCGACCGCATCAGCCAGATCAAATAAGGCAGCGCCAGCACGATCACCACGAGCAGCGCGAACAGCGGATCAAGCGATGCCAGCGTGCGGCGTCCGCGCGCGGTCGCCAGCGCAAAGGCCGCGACCAACAGGATCATCCCGATCGCCACCGGCGTCGTCAGCAACAACAGGCCGCAATCGATCGACCAGGCAAACCAGGCGCTGCGCCGGTTCTGGCCGAACAATTGCCAGGAATGCAGCAGCAAGAGCGCCCACAACGGCCGTGCCAACACCAGCGGCCCGAACTCGAGGCCGGGCGAAGAAAAGGCGGCGACCGTCATCGTCAGCAGCACGGCCAGCACCGCCTGCTGCCCGCCGATGATGGCGCGGCCGAGGTGATAGAGGCTCACGAAGGTCGCGATCCCGCAAATCTGCGCCAGGAGATAGACGCCGAAAACGTGATTGCCGGCGGCGCGGAACGCGATGTCGGCGAGCCAGAACGCGAGCGGCGGGCCGAGATCGGTGCCGACCTGATATTCCCGGCCGAAGGCGAGCACGGTCGCGACGTCGCCGGGCGGGCTGCGATAGATCAAGAGCGGCACCAGCAGCCACAGCGCTGCCTGCGCCAGCACCACGATCCAGACCACGAGCCGGGGCCGGGCACGGATCAGTTCGACGACCAGGGAGGTGAAACGCATGCGCCCAAAATGCCCAGAACCAGCCCTCAATCGACCCGCAAACTTGATAAAGGCCGCACGCGACGGAAGCAACCGGCGTGAGGACAGCTCGATTGCCAACGACGCACTCCGCCGTCATGCACCGCTTCAAGCGGGGCATCCAGTACACGGCGGCCTCTCGGTTCAAGCACTGCCGTCTCTGGAATACTGGATCGCCCGGCCAAGCCGGGCGATGACCGGCTGAGAGCTCCTCAGGTTCCGACGCGATCTAGATCGCGGCGGTCGCCTCGGCCGCGATTGTCGGGTCCACCGTCTCGACCGTCGGGTCCACCGCGAAAAGATCGGGCTCGATCGTTTCCGGGAAATGCTTCTGCCGGGCGGCGATCACGGGCGCAAAGAAGCTGCGGTGATGCGCGCTCGGCCCCAAGCGATCCAGCGCCTCCAGATGTTCCGGCACCGCATAGCCCTTGTGCTGCTCGAAGCCATAGCCGGGGCAATCCAGCGCCAGCGCGCACATCAGCCGGTCGCGCGTCACCTTGGCGATGATGGAGGCGGCCGCGATCGACATCACGATGCCGTCACCGCCGATTACGGCCTCGCAATCGCAGGTGACGGCGACCTTGTCGCGGCCGTCGACGAAGACATGCTTGGGCTGCTCGGGCAGCGCCTGCACCGCGCGCGCCAGCGCCCAGAGCGAGGCGCGCAGAATATTGTCGCGATCGATTCGCGCGGGCGATGCGAAGGCGACCGCGAAGGCTGACGTCGCGCAGATCTGCTCGAACAGCTCTTCCCGCCGTTCCGCCGTCAGCCGCTTCGAATCGTCGATGCCTTTTGGAATGCGTTTCGGGTCGAGCACCACGGCCGCGG
>NZ_PSRR01000613.1 GCF_004296405.1 Bradyrhizobium sp. Leo170 | reverse complement strand
CGCCGCCGCTTGCGGCCGCGCCCGACAAATTGCCGCTCGCCAAGCTGAAGGTGCCGGCCGGCTTCAACGTCGAGGTCTACGCCGCCGGCATGGCGAATGCGCGTTCGCTGGCGCAGAGCGACAAGGGCACGGTGTTCGTCGGCAGCCGCCTGGTCGACAAGGTCTATGCCATCGTCAACAAGGACGGCAAACGCCAGGTGAAGGTGATCGCCTCCGGGCTCTATCGTCCAAATGGCGTCGCTTTCAAGGACGGCACGCTCTACATCGCGGAGCTCTCCAAGGTCTCCAAGATCGAGAAGATTGACGATGTCATCGACAGTCCGCCGAAGCCGACGGTGATCTACGACAACCTGCCGAAGGACGAGGCCCATGGCTGGAAGTTCATCGCCATCGGCCCGGACAACAAGCTCTATGTCCCGGTCGGCCAGCCCGGCAACAACGTGCTGCATGACGATGCGCATGGCCAGATCCGGCGCATCAATCTCGATGGTTCGGGCGCGGAAGTCTATGCGGTCGGCGTGCGCAACACGGTCGGCTTCGACTGGAATCCCGAGACCAAGCACCTCTATTTCACCGACAATGGCCGCGACTGGCTGTCCGAGACGGTGCCGGAGGACGAGCTCAACCGCGTGACCAAGGCCGGCGAGGATTTCGGCGCGCCGTTCTGCTACCAGGGCAACATCATCGACCAGGAGCTCGGCTGGGGTAAATCCTGCAGCGACTACACCCCGCCGGTCGGCCTGATGGGCCCGCACACCGCGGCGCTCGGCATGCGCTTCTATACCGGCAACATGTTCCCGAAAGCCTACAAGAACGCGATCTTCGTCGCGCGCCATGGCTCCTGGAACAAGTCGAAGAAGGAGGGCGGCGATGTCGTCGTGGTCAAGCTCGACAAGGACGGCAAGGTGAAATCGGTCGAGCCGTTCCTCACCGGCTTCCTCGCGGACAACAAATATGTCGGCCGTCCCGTCGATGTGATGCAACTGAAAGACGGCTCGCTGCTCGTCTCCGACGACTGGAACGGCGCCGTCTACCGCATCACCTACGGCAAGCAGAAGGTCGCGGGGCAGTAGGTCGTACTCTCTCTCCGTCATTGCGAGCGAAGCGACGCAATCCATGCCTCCGCAAGTGGCGAAATGGATTGCTTCGTCCGCTTCGCTCCTCGCAATGACGGAGCGCCAGGAAAGATCGATGTATAAGAAGCTAATCACCGCGCTCGCCTGTGCATCCATCACCTTCGCCGCCAGCGCCGGGACCATCCAGGAGCGCGCCGCGCCCTGTCTTGCCTGCCATGGCGAGCGCGGCATGTCCGAGACCGAGAACACCCCTTCGCTCGGCGCCCAGCAAGCGGCTTACGTGTTGATCCAGCTCTTCATGTTCCGCGAGAAGCTGCGCGCGTTCGACACCATGAACGAGATGGCGAAGGATCTGTCCGACGACGACCTCCGCACCTTTTCCGATTTTATCGCCACCTTGCCCAAGCCGGCACCGCCCGCCGAGGCCGGCGATTCCGCCCGCATGGCGCGCGGCCAGGCATTGGCGCATCAATATCTCTGCAACAACTGCCACAGGCCGGATTTCTCCGGCAACGACAACGTCCCGCGCATCGCCAACCAGCGCGAGGACTATCTGGGCAAGACGCTCAGCGAATACAAGGACAACACCCGCCACGGCTATGACGGCACCATGGCCGACGTGATGCAGCCGGTGACCAAAGAGCAGATCGCCGACCTTGCCTATTACATCGCCCGCTACCGCTAAAGTGCGCGGCGATCGTCATTCCGGGCTCGATGCTATCGCATCGCCCCGGAATGACGGCGTCACCGTTTTCGCGGAGGTCATCCCGACCTTCTCCCCACGCGCGAGAAGAAGGGGCAGATGCCATCTTTGTCCATTCCTTGCGCTGGCCACGTCAGCCCCGTGACGCTAAAACACGCCCGTCGCAACGGAGTTGGCAATGGAAGAACTTTGGCGTCTGTCGGCCGCGGATCTGGCCGGCTTGATCAAATCGAAGAAGGTTTCGGCGAGGGAGGCGGCGACCGCCGCCTTGGCGCGGCTGGACGCGGTCAATCCCAAGCTCAATGCCGTGGTCGACCACAGGCCGGCAGAAGTGCTGGCGCGGGCGGACGCCATCGATGCCGCGATCGCCCGCGGCGAGGATGCCGGCGCGCTCGGCGGCGTCCCGGTCACGATCAAGGTCAATGTCGATCAGGAAGGGTTTGCCACCACCAACGGCTTGAAGCTGCAGCGCGACGTGATCGCGAAGGCCAACAATCCCGTGGTCGAGAATTTGCGGAAAGCGGGCGCGGTCCTGCTTGGCCGCACCAATTGCCCGGCCTTCTCCTATCGCTGGTTCACCACCAACCTGATCCATGGCGACACCAAGAACCCGCGTGATGGCGGCATCACGCCGGGCGGCTCCTCCGGCGGCG
>NZ_PSRR01000612.1 GCF_004296405.1 Bradyrhizobium sp. Leo170 | reverse complement strand
GTGCCCACCACCACGGGCGGAGTGCTTGACGGTGGGCACGCTGCGCTTTGCCCACCCTACGAAGTCGTTACTTCTCCTCCGCCGCGGTCGCCGTCGCCGGTCCTTCGCCCATGATCAGGAGCACGGCGTCCTCGTCCTTGGCGCCGTCCCAATGCACCTGCTTGCCGTAATGGGTGACGAAGCTGCCGGCGGGCATCGCCACGGTGCCTTTGTCCGGATCGAACTTCGTTCCCGATCCCACCCACCAGGTGCCTTGCAGCACGACAATATAGCGGTCGTTCGGATGGAAATGCGGATGGCTGAAATGGTTGCCCTTGGTCCATTTGGTATAGACCACGTAGAAGCCGGGCTTTGCGGGATCGCCGACCACCACGGCGTTCTGCGCGCCGCGCGCGTCCACTGGCCCCCAGGGAATCTGGTCAGGCAATTTATAGACAACGGCGGCGGGATTGAGCTCGGCGGCGGAGCCGATGCTCAGTGTGGCGGCGAGGGCAAGCGGGATTGCAAGGTAACGCCAGGCACTGACGATCATCACTTCCTCCCGTTTTCGGATGGACGCTTGGTTGGTCCATCTCTGTTGCGCTCGATGCTATTCGGGGGCGCTGGTGCTGGACAAGACGCACGCGTGCATGCGTGATCGGCGGATGCGCGGCTTCCCCGCACAACGCAACTGCAGCATCGAAATCGATTTGCGCTCGCACGCGGCAGTGATTAGTTTGCCCGCACAAATCAAAACAACATCGGGAGGATGCTTTTCATGAAACATGTGTGGACGCTTGCGGCCGGTCTTCTGATCGGTACCGCTATGTCCTTCAATCTCGCTTCCGCCGAGGGAGACGGCTGGGTCACATTGCTCGACGGTACCAAGAAAGGCGACTGGGACGAGGTGGGCAAGGCGAACTGGACGTTGAAGGACGGCGCGCTGGTCGCCGACAAGCTCGACGGCAAGGACCTGTCCTATCTCGTCAGCAAGAATTCCTACGAGGACTTCCAGATCAAGGCCGAGTTCTGGACTGACGAAGAAGCGAACAGCGGCATCTTCATCCGCTGCGACACCAACAAGACCATCGATTCCAAGGTCTGCTACGAGGTCAATATCTTCGACAAGCGGCCCGATCCGACCTACGGCACCGGCGCGATCGTCGATGTCGGCAAGGTCAATCCGATGCCCAAGGCGGCGGGCAAGTGGAACACCTATGAGATCACGGCGCAGGGCCCGCATCTCGTTGTCGTCCTCAACGGAGAGAAGACCGTCGACGTGCAGGACAGCAAGCACGCAAGTGGTCCGATCGGGCTTCAATATGGCTCGGGCGTGGTCAAGTTCCGCAACGTGCAGATCAAGCAGCTGTAGCGGCGTTCTCCCTTCCCCTGAAAGGGGGAGGGCGGGGTGGGGGTCAAGCCGCGGGCGCAGGTGCGCGTGGAGAGAGATGATCCCCACCCGGCTTGCGCGTTGCACGCGCAAACCGACCTCCCCTTTTCAAGGGGAGGTGAAGGAAGCGCGGAGTGCGGTCAACTGCGCTTCGAACCTTCGCTGGTCAGAGAGCGCCAGTGGAGCGCTCACGCATATTGCTTGTCTTGCTGACGGCTCTCCACCATGGGATTGAGCTCGTTCAGGACGACGCCGACCAGCTTGCGCTCCGCGCCACCGAGCGCGGTGAGGATGTCTTCCATGCAGTCGTTGATATCGAGATGGACCGGCAGCACGGCGAGGAGGCCGTCGGCGAGATCGAAGAGCTTGCGATCAGCCGCGCTCCACGGCACCGCCGGCCCGTCGAGAATGATGAGATCGTAACCGCCGACGGATCGCGCCTGCGCGACCGACTTGCGGATGGCTTCCGCCGCTCTGGCGTCTCCGCCTTCGATGACGGGCAGGATGGAAATTCCGTTCGCCGTGTTGATGGCGCGCGTTGCCTTGCTGCCGATGCTGAGCCAGCCGAGGCGGCCGGCCTCGCGCTTGCCAAGCCGGACGACCTTGCCCGACAATTCGCGCTTCTGATGATCGGCATCGATCATCAGCACCTTGGCGCCGTCGCGTGCGGCCGAGAGCGCGACGTTCAACGCCACCACGCTGCGGTCGATGGATGAACCCGCGCCGATCACGGCCATGACTGGCGTTCCGGTCGCGGGCGCGTACTTCTTGAGCGTCGCGCACATGTCGCGGATGGCGCCGAGGAAGGTCATCAGCGGAAAGCCCGCGCGCAATGTCGGCCAACCCAGCCGCGTGACGTCGGCGACCTGGCCGCCGGTGAGGATGCCGCCCAGCGTGCGCATCACGTCTGATTCCTGCAGCCGAGCAATCACCGGCTTCTCAATGACGCTGACGGCCGCTTGCGGTGCCGGCTTTCCGAGGACCGGCTGTTTCGCCGGCGCCGCTGTCGTCTGCTTCTCGGGCGAGGTCGACTTGCTCGGCCGAATCGGGTCGGCGCCGGGCGCAAGC
>NZ_PSRR01000611.1 GCF_004296405.1 Bradyrhizobium sp. Leo170 | reverse complement strand
GGCTGGCCTGCCGTGCAGCCGGCGCAGCCGCCTGTGCCGCAGCTCAGCGCCGGCGCCATCGACGAGCTCACCGGGCGTGTCGCAGGCGTGGAAGCGAAGATCAGCAGGCAGGCTTCAAGCGATCAGGCGCTGACCGTGCGCATCGATGGCCTGGAGAAATCCGTGAGCACGCTGCGCGGCGAACTCGCGACGTCACGTGCACAGTCGGACAGACTGACTGCGGCGATCGATCAGGTGAAATCGATGCCACGCGATGGGTCCGCGTCCGCGCCGGATCTTTCTGGTGTCAACGATCGCATCGCAAGGATCGAGAGCGCCGTACGGAAGCAATCGGCTGAGCTCGCCCAGCAAGGCCATAAGATCGCGGAAGTGGGCGCAGCCGATGCAAAGGTCGCTGACGACATGCCGCTGCGCCGCGTGGTTGCCGCATCGCTGCTCGATGTCGCGGTCCGCCACGGCGATGCCTATGCGGCGCCGCTCGAGGCCGCCAAGCAGTTTGCGGAAAACCCTGATGTGCTCAAGCCGCTCGATGCGTTCGCGGCCTCCGGCGTGCCGAGCGCGGGTGCGCTCTGCCGCCAGCTCCTCGAGATCGTGCCAAAGCTTGCGCCGCCTCCGCCCGCGTCCGCTGCCACCACCGGCACCGGCATCGTTGATCGCCTGCAGGCGGGCGCGGCAAAGCTCGTGCGCATCGAGCGCACCGATGCGGCCGGCACCGATCGCGGCAGCGTGGTTGCGCGCATCACCCAGGCTGCGCTGCGCAACGATCTCGGTGAGGCGCAACGCGAACTGATGACGCTGGCGCCCGCCGATCGCACGGCCGCGCAAGCGTGGCTCGAAAAAGTCGAAGCGCGCGCCGCAGCGCTCGCGGCTTCGCGAACATTCGCCGATAACGCCATGGCTGGGCTCGCGAAGGCCGGACAGTAGGTTCTCCATGATCCGGATCATTCTGTTTCTTGTGTTGATCGCGCTTGCCGCGGCCGGCGCCGCCTGGGTCGCCGACCAGCCCGGCGACGTCGTGCTGTCCTGGGCCGGCGGGCGCGCCGTGACCACGCTGCCGGTGTTCGCGCTGGGGCTTGGCATCGTCGCGGTCGTGGCCGTCATCGTCTGGTCGATCCTGCGCGGCCTCTGGAGGGTGCCGGCGCGCATCCGGAGCGGCCGGCGCGAGCGCCGTCATGCGCGTGGCCGTCATGCGATCACCCAAGGGCTGCTCGCGATCGGCCATGGCGATTCGACGGCGGCGCGGCAGCATGCGGAAACGGCGCGGCGTCACGCCGGCGGCGATCCGCTGACGCTTCTCCTCAACGCGCAATCGGCGCAGCTCGACGGCGATCGCGAGGGCGCGCAGCGTGCGTTCCGCGCGATGGCCGAGCGCGAGGATACGCGGCTGCTCGGCCTGCGCGGCCTGTTCATCGAGGCGCAGCGTTCGGACGATGCGGTCGCCGCGGTCATGATCGCGGAAGAGGCGCTGAAGGTTTCGCCATCCTCGCCATGGGCCTCGCAGGCCGTGCTCGGCTTCTGCTGCGCCAAGGGTGACTGGGCCGGCGCACTGGCGATCCTCGACAACAACCAGACGTCCGGCCTGATCAATAAGGCGACCTATCGGCGGCAGCGCGGCGTGCTGCTCGCCGCACGCGCGCTGGAGTTCGAGACCGTCGACCGCGACCTGTCGCGCGAAAGCGTGACGGAGGCGATCAAGCTCGCGCCGACGCTGATCCCGGCCGCGGTGCTTGCCGCCAAATATGAGAGCGAGGCGCACCAGGTTCGGCGCGCGATGAAGATCGTCGAGACCGCGTGGCTGTCGCAGCCGCATCCCGATCTCGCCGATGCTTATGCGCATGTGAAGCTAGGGGACTCCGCGCGGCAGCGGCTGGTGCGGGTGGAGACGCTGGCGGCGAAGACACCAGGCAATATCGAGGGCGCGCTCGCGATCGCGCGCGCGGCCATCGACGCCGCCGAATTCGCCAAGGCACGCGAGGCGCTTACGCCCTTCATCGCCGCGCCGACGCAGCGCGTGGCGCTGTTGATGGCCGAGATCGAGCGCACCGAGCATGGCGACAGCGGCCGCGCCCGCGCCTGGACCTTGCGCGCGGTGCGCGCCCTGCACGATCCGGCCTGGACCGCGGACGGCTATGTCAGCGACCGCTGGCGGCCGGTCTCGCCGGTCACCGGCCGGCTCGATGCCTTCCAGTGGCAGACCCCGGTTGCCGCACTCCCGTCCGACAAGGGCCCGGCGATCGAATCCTCGCCGTTCGAGGAAGCGATGCTCGCCTCAAAACGGATCGAGTTGCCGAAGGAAGCCCCGAGCGCGCCGCCCGCAAAACCGCTCGAGCCGGTGGCCGAAAAGCCGGTCGACATCATAAAACCGGTTGAAGCAGCGCCGCCCGCTCCGCAGGACAACACGCCGCCGGCCGCACCCCCGGCCCCGGTGGAACCAGCGTCCGCCCCACCG
>NZ_PSRR01000610.1 GCF_004296405.1 Bradyrhizobium sp. Leo170 | reverse complement strand
CAGCGGGGAGCTGTTTGACATTTGAATCAGAAACCAAACCCACGTCGTCCCGGGCTTGACCCGGGGCCCATAACCACCGATCTGAGTTGTGGCGCGAGCAAGCGGCCCGAGTTTTCGCATCCCGAGCACCTGTGGCTATGGGTCCCGGGTCAAGCCCGGGACGACATCGAGAATGACGTGTAGAGCGGCGCACATGACCTATCTGCCCTTGCCGCGCGGCGAGCCCCAACCCGTTGACCCCGCAGCCAATTCTATGGCCTAGTCCGCCGTCTTCTAAACGGCCGAAAGGCCCCCCAAGAGCCCTGCTCCATGACCTCCGAACGTTACAACGCCCGTGAATCCGAGCCGCGCTGGCAACGCCAGTGGGACGAGAAGGCGATCTTTGCGTCGAAAAACGACGATCCGCGGCCGAAATACTATGTGCTCGAGATGTTCCCGTACCCGTCCGGGCGCATTCATATCGGCCATGTCCGGAACTACACGCTCGGCGACGTGCTGGCCCGCTACATGCGCGCCAAGGGGCTCAACGTGCTGCATCCGATGGGCTGGGACGCATTCGGCCTGCCGGCGGAGAATGCGGCGATCGAGCGCAAGGTGGCGCCGAAGGCATGGACCTACGACAACATCGCGGCGATGAAGAAGCAGCTTCGCTCGATCGGCCTGTCGCTGGACTGGTCACGCGAGTTCGCGACCTGTGACCCCAGCTACTACAAGCATCAGCAGAAGATGTTCCTGGACTTCCTGCGCGCCGGCCTCGTCGAGCGCGAAAAGCGCAAGATCAACTGGGACCCGGTCGACATGACCGTGCTCGCCAACGAGCAGGTGATCGACGGCCGCGGCTGGCGCTCCGGCGCGGTCGTCGAGCAGCGCGAGATGAACCAGTGGGTCTTCAAGATCACGAAATATTCGCAGGAGCTGCTGGACGCGCTCGACGGGCTGGATCGCTGGCCCGACAAGGTGCGGCTGATGCAGCGCAACTGGATCGGCCGCTCCGAGGGCCTCTTGATCCGCTTCGCGCTGGATCGCACAACCACGCCGGACGGCGAGCGCGAATTGAAGATTTTCACGACGCGGCCGGACACGTTGTTCGGCGCCAAGTTCATGGCGATCTCGGCGGACCATCCGCTGGCGCAGGCTGCGGCGGCGAAGGATCCGAAGCTTGCCGAGTTCATCACTGAGGTCAAACGGATCGGCACCGCGCAGGAGGTCATCGACACCGCCGAGAAGCAGGGCTTTGACACCGGCATCCGGGCGATCCATCCGTTCGATCCGAACTGGAAATTGCCGGTCTATGTCGCGAACTTCGTGCTGATGGAATACGGCACCGGCGCCATCTTCGGCTGCCCGGCGCACGACCAGCGCGACCTCGACTTCGTCAACAAATACGACCTCGGCAACACGCCTGTTGTCTGTCCGGAGGGGCAGGATCCGAAGACGTTCGTGATCACGGACACCGCCTATGACGGCGACGGCCGCATGATCAATTCGCGCTTCCTCGACGGCATGACCATCGAGCAGGCGAAGGAAGAAGTTGCGAAGCGCTTGGAGAGCGAACTCCGTGGCAACGCGCCCGTCGGCGAGCGCCAGGTGAATTTCCGCCTGCGCGACTGGGGCATTTCGCGCCAGCGCTATTGGGGCTGCCCGATCCCGATCATGCACTGCCCCAAATGCGACGTCGTGCTCGTGCCCGACAGCGCGCTGCCGGTGACGCTGCCGGAGGATGCGACCTTCGACAAGCCGGGCAATGCGCTCGACCACCATCCGACCTGGAAGCATGTCACCTGTCCGCAATGCGGCGGGCCGGCACAGCGTGAGACCGATACCATGGACACCTTCGTGGATTCGTCCTGGTATTTCGCGCGCTTCACCGATCCCTGGAACGAGACCTCGCCGACCACGCCGGCCGTCACCAACCGGATGATGCCGGTCGATCAGTATATCGGTGGCGTCGAGCACGCGATCCTGCATCTGCTCTACAGCCGCTTCTTCACCCGCGCGATGAAGGCGACCGGCCACATCGCGATGGATGAGCCGTTCGCCGGCATGTTCACGCAGGGCATGGTGGTGCACGAGACCTACCAGAAGGCCGACGGCACCTTTGTGATGCCGGCGGACGTGAAGATCGAGGTCATCGGCAGCGACCGGCGCGCCACCACGATCGACACCGGCGAGGAGGTCACGATCGGCCCGATCGAGAAGATGTCGAAGTCCAAGAAGAATACGGTCGACCCCGACGACATCATCGCGACCTATGGCGCCGACGTCGCTCGCTGGTTCATGCTGTCGGACTCGCCGCCGGATCGCGACGTGATCTGGAGCGATGAGCGGGTGCAGGGCGCGGCGCGCTTCGTGCAGCGGCTGTGGCGGCTGGTGAATGAATCCGCAGAGGTCGCGAAGGGTACGCCGGCGGCCCGGCCTGCGTCATTCGGCCCCGAGGCGACCGCCTTGC
>NZ_PSRR01000609.1 GCF_004296405.1 Bradyrhizobium sp. Leo170 | reverse complement strand
GTAGCGTGCCCACCTCTTCCTGCACCGCTCTTGATGGTGGGCACGCTGCGCTTTGCCCACCCTACGCGACTGAGCACGCTGGCTATCGTCGTCCCGGCTCCCGGCTACGCCAAAGGCTTCGCCGCGGCGCGCAAGGCCGGGACGACGGCGTCATTGCGAGCGTCGAAGCTGGGCTTCGATGGCCGGCTTGTCTATGACCGACCAAACCTCCACGATCTTACCTTCTCGAAATTCGTAAATAACGTTCTCGGCGAACGAAACTCGTTTCCCGTCGATCTTGAGCCCGAGAAATTCTCCTTTCGGCCTGCAGTCGAAGAGCAGGCGGCTCGACACGTAAGGCGGATCCGCGATCAAGAGCTGGATATTGAACAAGAGGTCCGGGATCTGCTGAAAGTCATTTTCCAGCATCTCGCGATAGCCTGACAATCCAATCTGTCGGCCGTTGTGACGTACGTCATCGTGGACGAACCGTCCCAAATTGGTCCAGTCCTGCGCGTTCAAGCAGGTGATGTAGTCTCGATAGACCTTGGAGAGATGTTGCGGCGTCACGACAAATCTCCCTTGTCGCAGGTACCTGAGATCAATTGGTTCCATCGCCACCGCGATCACATCGCTGCCCCGCGAACGCGCCGTGGCTGTCAGGACAACCTTTACCCGGCCTGGCAGCCAAGGCATATTTCCCCAACGATTTTTAAAGGATTTCGTAAGGCGATGAACCAGGGAATCCAGCAAGTCGTTGGCGCCTATGTCAGACTGAAGAATGTGACGGCGCTGTTGGAGATGAAGGCTCACCGAAAGGAACTGCTCTCTCGGGCGCTTGACACGGATCAGTTCAGCCTCGCGCTATCACGTGATCTGTGCCGGCAGGATCTCGCCGCGATCGAAGACGGCATCCAGGATATCTTGAAGGGTGGCACGCTGCGAGGTTACGTCGATCATATAGAGCCTCACACCATTGCTGGCTGGGCTCAGTGCGTCGACCATCCTGAAATCCCGCTTCGCGTGGAACTCTATTTTGACGGCAGACTGGTCGGTAGTGTTCTGGCCGACCGCTATCGACAAGATCTCGAAAATGCCAATCTTGGAAGCGGCAACCACAGTTTCCAATTCAAACCCGATCAACACGCTTTCCTTGCCGCAGAACTGATCGAGGTTGCGGCGCCGGATGGCAAGCTCCTTCACGGGGGAACGTTGAAGCGAACAACTGCGGCGAGTGCAGACCAGCCGCAGCTCGCGCTCAATCCTTCACCGTAGCCGATCTGCCTCCCGGGGCCGGCAGCCTTCCACCGTTAACGCTTTGATCCGCCTCGCTTTGCCTTGCCACCGCCATATCATTAAGGTAACGCCGCCGCGATGTGGGGATCGGGCGCGTCTGGCGCCTTGGCATTTTGCTTCGCCCTCCGGGGATGGGATAGCCTTAAGTGTCTGAATTATTTAGTGAAGTCGACGAGGAGCTACGTCGCGAGCAGCTCAAGAAGCTGTGGGACAAGTATTCGCTCTACATCATTGCGCTGGCGATTCTGATCGTCGCCGGCGTGGGCGGCTGGCGCGGCTACGAATACCTCCAGGGCCAGAAGGCGGCCGAGGCGGGGGCTGCCTTCGACCGGGCTGTCGAGCTTTCCGAACAGAACAAGCGCGCCGAGGCGGAGGCCGCTTTCGCCGACCTGGCTACGAAGGCGCCGGCCGGTTACCGGGTGCTGGCGCGACTGCGGCTGGCTGCCGAAATCGCACCCCGCGACCCGCAGGCGGCCGCGAAGATGTATGACGAGATCGCCGCCGACCGCAGCGTCGGTGTGGCAGATCAGGATCTGGCGCGGATCCGGGCCGCGCAATTGCTGCTGGAAACCGCGACCTACCAGAACATGCTGCAGCGGCTCGAGCCCGCCACGGCGGCGAACTCGACCTTCCGTCACACCGCGCGCGAATTGCTGGCATTGTCGGCTTACCGCGCCAATGACGCCGCCGCAGCGCGGCAGTGGCTCGACCTGATCGTCAACGATGCCGAGACGCCGCCGAGCCTGCGCTCGCGCGCCGAGGCGCTGCAGGCGCTTTTGCCGCCTGTCGCCAAGAGCTGATTGAGAGGCTAACGAGTTGAGTGAGGGATTGCCCATGCGCCGCTCGCAACGTCTGATCGCAGCCGCTGTCGCCATTGCGCTTTGCAGCGTGCTGGCCGGCTGCGGGGGCGGCGGCCTGTCCAATTTCGATCCGTCGGACCTGCTCGACTTCCTCGACACCAAGAAGAAGCTGCCGGGTGACCGCAAGCCGGTATTCCCGGATGGCGTGCCGGGACTGGAGCAGGGCGTGCCGAAGGAGCTCTACAAGGGCTCGCAGCAACAGCAGATCGATGAGCAGAACGCGCAGGCTGCCGCCGCCGCTGCTCCGCCGCCACAGCCTCCGCCGGAGCAGGCGAAGTCGAAGCGATCGGCCAAGGGCAGGGCGACCAACGCCAGCACGG
>NZ_PSRR01000608.1 GCF_004296405.1 Bradyrhizobium sp. Leo170 | reverse complement strand
CGCGAGCCGCCCCCACCTCCACCTCCGCCGCCCCCTCCTCCACGGCCGCAGGCGCCCTCGCACGGCGCCGCCCGCTTCTCCTCCGTCTTCGGCACCAGGAGGCGCTGACCATGACCAGGCATCGCGGACGCGGCATCGCGTCGATCAACTACCCGATCGGGATGAATCTCGGCGGTGATCCCAGCCAGGCGCTGGTTCATTCCAATCCCAGCGGCAAGTTCACGGTGGCGCTGTCCTCGATCGATCTCGGCCAGGGCATGAAGTCCGTGACGCGGCAGATCTGCGCGGAGACGCTCGGCGTGCCGGTCGAGGACGTCTATGTCGACACCGCCGATTCCGACACCGGGCCGCACTGCATGGGCTCGTTCGCCTCGCGCGGCACGCATCGTGTCGGCAATGCGGTGATGATGGCCGCACGCGAGGCGCGCGGGGTGATGATGGAGGCGGCCGCCGAGGAGCTGGAGGTGAACGCCGCCGACCTCGAGACCGATGGCCGCGGCAGCATCCACGTCAAGGGCGCGCCGCACCGCTCTGTTTCCACCAAGGACGTGGCGATCGCCGCGCAGTTCAAGCAGGGCAAGACGATCTCCGGCCGCGGCATCTTCCTGGTGCCGCTCTCCGACGTCGACCCTGAAACCGGCGAGATGTCGCCCGCGACATGCTACGCGCATGCCTGCCTGGTCGCCGAGGTCGAGGTCGACGACGAGACCGGAGAGGTCGCGATGGTCCGCATGGACAGCGCCTACGAGCTCGGCCGTGCGCTCAATCCGCGGCTGGTCGAGCAGCAACTGGTGGGCGGCGCCTGGATGGGCATCAGCCACGCGCTCTACGAGACGCCCGAGCCTTATTATCCCGACCCGAGCCACGGGCCACGCGACTTCGTCGAATATCTGATGCCGGGGCCCGGCGACATCTGTCCGCATGACATCGCGGTGCTCGAGCGCCCGGCGGCTGATGGACCGTTCGGCGCCAAGGGGCCGGGCGAGATGTGCGCCAATCCGGTGCTGCCGGCCGTGGCGAACGCGATCTTCAACGCCGTCGGCGTCCGCATCGATGAATTGCCGATCACGCCGGAGAAGGTGCTGCGCGCGATCAAGGCGCAGGGCGGCGCGCGGCCACAGGCGCGGCGCTAGAGGCAGGACACATGCCGGTTCGCAGCAACATCGTCGGCATCGACTCACCGGAAGCGCTGGAGAAGGCGCTGCGCGCGGCCTATTACCTCGCCGACGACGGCATCGCGACCGCGGCTTATCTCTCGCTCGCGCTCGGCAAGCCGCTGCTGCTCGAAGGCGCGCCCGGCGTCGGCAAGACCGAAGCCGCCAAGGCCATCGCCGCCGTGCTCGGGCGCAAATTGATCCGCCTGCAATGCTATGAGGGCATCGACGCCGCGGCCGCGCTCTATGAGTGGAACTATCCGCGCCAGATGCTGGCGATCCGGCAGGCCGGCGACGAGACCATCGACATCTATGGCGAGAGCTTCCTGATCGAGCGGCCGATGCTCGCCGCGCTGCGCGCACCCGACTCGACCGTGCTCTTGATCGACGAAATCGATCGCGCCGACCAGGAGTTCGAAGCCTTCCTGCTCGAATTCCTCTCCGACTTCCAGATCTCGATCCCCGAGCGCGGCACGGTGCGCGCGACTGAACATCCGGTCGTGGTGCTGACCTCGAACCGGACACGGGACCTGCACGAGGCGTTGCGGCGCCGCTGCGTCTATCACTGGATCGACTATCCGACCGCCGAGCGCGAAGCGCGCATCGTCATGATGCGCGCTTCCAGCGTCGCCGAAGCGACCGCGCGCGCCGTCGTTGCCGCCGTCGGCAAGCTCCGGCGCGAACCGCTGAGCAAGGCACCCGGCATCGCCGAGGCGGTCGACTGGGCGGAGGCCGCCACGCTCTTGCACAAAGGCGGCGCGCGCTGGCCGGATGCCTTCAAGCGATCGATCGGCGTCGCGCTGAAGGACGAGGAGGACCTGCATTTCATCTCCCCCCGGCTCGACGCGCTGATAGCGGAGGCTGCCGCGTGACCGACGAATTGCCGCTGCCGCGTGCTATCAAGGTATTCATCTCCTTTGTCGCGCTACTGCGCCACAACGGCTTCGCCGTCGCGCCGGAACAGACCACCGCCTTCCTCGCCGCGATCGAACTGCTCGGGCCACGCAGCCTCGAACACATCCGCCGCGCGGGTCTTGCGACGCTGGCACCGCCGCCGGAACGGCGCGCGACCTATGACCGCCTGTTCGACATCCATTTCCGCGGCAGCGAGGCCATCGAGCGCGCCGAGGGCGAAGACGAGGAAATCGTTCGCCTGCAGGAGGATGGTCGCGGCGAGGATGAACCGCCGCTCGCCGACGAGGCCAACGAATCCGGCCTCGCCGCCGCCCGCACCGAGGCCCTGGTCGAGCGCCGCTTTGCACCCGGCACGACCAGCGATGCGTTGCGACGGCTCTCGCGCGAAGCGCCGAGGCGGCTGCCGC
>NZ_PSRR01000607.1 GCF_004296405.1 Bradyrhizobium sp. Leo170 | reverse complement strand
CGTTCCGGCAGATCTCCAAATAGTCCGCCACCAACCATCATGCCCTCCTGCGAATCCATCACCGCAGAGAATCACAGCCACTTTGCGCTCTGCCATAAGAAAGATTCACAGCCTCGTAGGGTGGGCAAAGCGAAGCGTGCCCACCGTGCACGGTACGCTCGCAATGGCGGGCACGCTGCGCTTTGCCCACCCTACGAAGCCACAAAGCTAATCGGGCTCCCAGCCCTTCGGCGCCAGTTCGAATTTCGCAAATTCAAACGCCGGCGCGACCGTGCATCCGACCAGGGTCCAATCGCCGGTGCACTCCGCCGCCTGCCATGCATGCGCCGGCACGATCGCCTGTGGCACTTCGCCGGCGGCGAGATCGGAGCCGAGTCGGATAGTCCGCTGTCCGCCCGCATCAGCGATCCGCAAGATCAGCGGATCACCAGCGTAATAGTGCCAGATCTCCACCGCATCGACGCGATGCCAATGCGATCGCTCGCCGCGCGCCAGCAGGAAATAGATCGCGGTCGAGCGCGATCGCCCGCTCGCATCCGTCGCGTCATCGCGAAACGTCTCGCGATAATGGCCGCCCTCGGGATGCGGCTTCAGCTCAAGCTGCGCGATGACCTCAGCGGCAGTCGGCTTTGGCATCACGACTTATTCTTGCGCTCGCGCAATTCGCCGAACACCTCGGCGCCGTCGGCGCCCTTCATGTGCAGCTTGGCGGCCACCGCCGGCTCGTCGGCGCGCAGGAACACGTTGGCTTTCTTCTCCTCGCCAAGCAGCGTCGGGATCGTCGGCTTGTTCTCTGCGCGCAGCCGCGTCACTTCCTCGGCGCGCGCTTTCAGCGCGGGATTGTCTGATTCCACTGTCAGCGCGAACTTGACGTTTGCGGCGGTATATTCGTGGCCACAATAGAGGCGGAAGTCGTCCGGCAGCGCGCGCAGCTTGAGCAGCGAATCCCACATCATCGGATAGTTGCCCTCGAACACGCGGCCGCAGCCGATCGAGAACAAGGTGTCGGCGGCAAACACCGCCTTCTCGCCGTCGAATACATAGGAGATGTGGTCGAGCGTGTGGCCCGGTGTCTCCAGCACCCGGGCGAGCAGGCTGCCGACCCTGATCACGTCGCCATTGGCGGCGCGCAGGTCGACATTGGCGATCGCCGTCGTCTTGTCGTGCGGCGCGACGACGCGGCAGCCATATTTCTGTTTCAGTTCGGCAACCCCGCCGACATGGTCATGATGATGATGGGTGATCAGGATGTCGGTCAGATTCCAGCCCTCGCGCTCCAGCGCCGCGATGATGGGGCCGGCTTCCGGCGCATCGATCGAGGCGGTGGCCTTGGTGGCGGGATCGTGGATCAGATAGCCGAAATTGTCGGTCAGGCAGGTGAAAAGACGGATTTCCGCAGTCATGGTATCTCCCGCGAACTGTTTGAGCACGATCTCCGCGCAAACGCTTCGCGTTTGTCGCGAGGGAAAACCGGTTTCCACTTTTCCGCATCATGCTCTACCACGCCCTATATGTGCGGGAAATATGGCGTCAACGCTCGCGCGACAATGCAATTTTCGGGAACACGGACGTGAGGGCGGCGTGTTAGGTTGGGTGTATGGACGTCATTGATCTCCGCGATTTCTATTCGCAGCGCCTGGGTATCGTGGCGCGCCTATTGATCAATCGCGGCATCCGCGAGCGATGGCCGGGGGCCGAGGGCCAGCGCGTGCTCGGGCTCGGCTATCCCACCCCCTATCTCGGCCTGTTCCGCGAGGATTGCGAGCGCTGCATCGCGTTCATGCCGGCGTCACAGGGGGTTCTGAAATGGCCGACGGGCCGGCCGGCGCTGGCGACCCTGGTCGACGAATTCTCGATGCCGCTCGCGGATGCCGCGGTCGACCGCGTACTGCTCGTGCATGCGCTGGAGATGTCGGATGATCCGGAGCGGCTCTTGCGCGAGGTGTGGCGGGTGCTGGCGCCCTCCGGCCGGCTGATCGCGGTGATACCCAATCGCCGCGGCGTATGGACACGCACCGACACCACGCCGTTCGGCCACGGCCGGCCCTATTCGCGGGCGCAGATCACGCAACTGCTGCGGCAGACCTGGTTCACGCCGACGGCCTGGGGGGAGGCGCTGTTCGTGCCGCCGGTCGCGGGGAGCTGGTTTCTGCGCTGGGCGATGGCCTGGGAGCGTCTCGGTGCGACGCTGTCACTGCCGTTCGCGGGCGTTCATATCGTGGAAGCAACCAAGCAGGTCTATCGCGCGATCCCCGCGAACCGCGAACGCGCGCGGCTCATCCCGTCACTGCAGCCAGTGCTCGTGCCGTCATCGTCGCGCGGGTGATGCGGATTTGTAGGGTGGGCAAAGCGAAGCGTGCCCACCATTGCGAGCAGAGCGTTGATGGTGGGCACGCTGCGCTTTGCCCACCCTACTTTCTTGTCGCGGGCTAGCTACTCATTCCCTGTGTTGAAGTCTTCGCTCGGCGCGGGCTGCGCGGCGGCGTCGGGGCG
>NZ_PSRR01000606.1 GCF_004296405.1 Bradyrhizobium sp. Leo170 | reverse complement strand
AACGAGCTGTCAAAATGGACGTCCTTTTTGCCGTCCAATCCCATCCCAAACCTCCGTTCAATCCGGAGGCTTCTTCGCACATCTAATCTAACCCCGAACCCTGGGTATCGGCTTAGCGCTTACGTTGAATTCGAGATCGACGGCGCCCTTCGCGTTTTCCGACGCTGAGGTCCAAGTGCTGGAAGCCTGGCTCAGCAGACAGCTCGATGCGTTGTTTGGGAGTGCCCACTCGCCACGAAATGGCACCGCCGGACCCGATGAGGCGATGAAGCGCCCGATGCGGAAGCAAGGATAGTGCTCGATGGTCAACATGACCACCAAGGGCGACGCCTCCACTCTTACTCAGGTCAGAAATATAGGCGACATTGTTGCGGCGTTGGTATGCTATCGGCATGAAACGCGACGGCCGACAACTTGACCATCGAACCCTGGAAGAAATCCGCATGATGGCGACCCGCGCACAAGAAGGCGGATCGAGTCCGCGCCCAGCTCGCCGACATCGGCAACAGACCAGCTTTGGTGCGTTCCTGCTTCAAGCATCCAGATGTCGCCTATATTTCTGACCTATGAGTAAAACAAATCCATCGTAATTGTTGGTGTTGATGTATTCATTGACATCACGCTCATCTTGACGTAACAACTTCCATCAATGGCCAAAGCCCGTAAAATCACGCGAACCCGGCTTGTCGTCAGCCCCGGATTTGCCGAGCTGGTTGTGTGGGAAGTTCCCGAGCCCGTCTCGGGCAGTCCGCATAGCTACAAATACCGGCTCGCCTATGTGGTGAACGGCGTCTGCCGCGTGCGTTACGACAATGAGCGCGGCAAGGGCGATCATCGCCACCTGGATGGCAAGGAAAGCTCTTATGCGTTTCGTGGGCTGGAGCGGCTGCTGGCGGATTTTTGGCGTGACGTGAATAAACGGAGATAGAACATGCGGACGGTTATCCTGGGCGTCGAGACACAAAGCGACCTGACGCGCCGCATCCTGGCGACTGCGCACGGGCAGCGTAAGGCTGGCGACGACCGAATTTCATTCGAGAGCGTCAGCGACCTTTGGCGGGTGCTGGCGCCCAAACGCATGGAGATCGTGCGAGTTATGACCGGAGCCGGCCCGCTGACAATCCGGGAAGTCGCGCGTCGGGTCGACCGCGACTTCAAGGGGGTCCACTCCGACGTGACGCTGCTGCTGGGCGCGGGGATTTTGGAGCGGACGGAAAGTGGGGGCGTGGAATTTCCCTATGACCGCGTTCATGTCGAGTTCGACGTGATGGCGGCGTGACGTCCCCGCCCGCGTCAATCGTAAGATTGAAACAGCGCAATAAGACAAAATCGCGCGGGACTGTAGAGATTCGTCAATGACTCGGAACGTGCAATCAAGAACAAGTCTTGCCGCAACGGGCTGCCCCACGCCATTGAGAGCCGCGGTTTATCTGAGCTCCAGCTGCTGACTCGCATCCTCCGCGAGCCATAGGAGGGGCACATGTGAATGTCTTTAGGGTCGCACTCGACTGCAGCCGTATCGCTACCCTGCGTCCTGCGTTTCCTCAAGCTTCCGAAAGATTCACCGGCTCCTGCGGGAGACCCGGTCAAGGCGGAAGTTTCGGGAAACGGCGGCAGAGACCAAGTTCACGCGACGATGCCTAGTGGACCTGAATTTGGCTTCTTGGCCGAGGCAGGGCGGTCCGCTCCTCCGGCTCAACCGCTTGAGAGATTCTTCACGGCCGACGAAATAGCCCAAGCTATCCCGGACCCGAAATAGAGGGAGATTGCTCTCTTCTACCACCGGCGGAAGTAAGCTGTTGGAACCCGATAGACAAGTCGCAGTTTGTGCTCGTTAGAAATGTCACCAGCTGGTACGGCGAGGAGGGCGCACGGCGCGGAGCTGGCCGGGATTGCGAAGTGGCGGGCGCCCGTATGACAATACCTTGATAGGGACGACTTGATCGGGCGGCCGCCCAGGGCTCTCAACCGGCCTTGAACATGCTTTTGCCCTGGCCCCGCCGGCGCGGGGCTTTCTGCTGCGATTGGTATCCAGCAGCTTCTGCTGCTCGGCAATGTAAGCCAGCACAGGCCCCAGCCGCTTGCTCTCGACAATGGCGGCCTGGTCGACCTGCTGCAGCTTGTCGAAGGTGCGGTAGGGCAACTCGCGACCGTTATGTTTGATCGCCAGGCGACCGTCCGGATAATCAAACACCATGACCCGTTGGCGAGCGAGCGGCCGGGTGATCTCGGTCGGCTCGAGAATGAAGAGCAACCTTGTCGTATTGCAGGGTCAGGCTGTGCGAAACAGTGCGCTCTTCCTTCCAGGCAAAAGCGTCATCAACGTCGTCGTGCTCGGCCAACAGCCGATGCACATCCTTGTCGTTGAAGGGTGCCTTGGCAAACCGTCGATTGTAATCCTCCATGAACGGCGGCAGAAACGCATTGCCGGCCTCCATCGTCGAGAGTCCTGCAAGCCGCATCTCCTTGACCAGTCGATCCTGCAGCGTGCCATTGGCGCGCTCCA
>NZ_PSRR01000605.1 GCF_004296405.1 Bradyrhizobium sp. Leo170 | reverse complement strand
CTAGCATCCTCGTCCAGTAACGTCACGGCGCCGTTGATCTGCCGCAACTGCAATTGATTTTGCCGGCCGGGCGGGCCAAGACTGCGCCGATGACCCATTTCGCTTCCACGGACAGCTCCCGCGATGTCTGACACCTCCGCGCGCGACCAATCGCGGGACAATGCGATATCGGTTGCGGCGATGTCGTCGGACCGGATCCAGCGGGACGAGAATGTATGGACCCGCCGGCTCGTCTTCTTCCTCCGCATCATGGCCGTGGTCTCGATCGCCAAGGGCCTCTACCACTGGGCGCAGGTGACGGGATTCGTCGGCTCCGAGGAGGAGGCCTTCGAGAACCAGTCGATGGCCTGGCAGACCGCGACCATCTACTTCGCTGTCATCGAGCTCGTCGCCGCCGTCGGGCTGTGGCTCGCCACGCCCTGGGGCGCGGTGGTGTGGCTGACCACCGTCGTCTCGATGGCCGTGATCGAATTGATGTTTCCGAACATCTACGGCGGCAGCCTGACGGTGGTGGTGTTCGAAGCGCTGATGCTCGCCGGCTATCTCGCGCTCGCCTGGATGGCCGCACGCGAACGGCCGCCATAGCGCGCATTAACGTGCGTGTGCAGGAAACACGATCGGCGCCGCGAAAATTTTCAGAAAATTTCCCGGTAACACTTCGCTCACCGTAAAGGGTTCCCTCATATCTATTACGCGGTCGTTTCGAATTTGAGCGAAGCTGTTTCCGATTGTGACAGGGCATGCAGACGAAGCGTGAACAGGAGCGCTCCACCGTCAATGAAGGGTTGCGAAAAGTCCTTGATTGACGGGCTTAATCCGCGATTCACTGTCTTAAATTCATGATCTCTTTATTGTCTTATTTAAGCTGATGTTCAAACGGCCCCCTTAAGTTGAACCTATCAGGCGGGACACAAGTTTCGTCGAATAAGTCGATAAAACGACAACAGGGGAAGTGTCATGATCAAAGCCGTTGCCTCAACGGCGGTGGAAACCGCTGATCGCGCCGCCGGCCAGCCGACGGTTCAGTCGCTCTATCTCGAAGCCCTTACGCTGGTGGAGCGGCTGCATCGCCGGCTGCTCGACGTCATCAAGGACGAGTTCGACCGCCGCGGGCGCGCCGACATCAATTCGGTGCAGGCGCTGTTGCTCTACAATATCGGCGACAAGGAATTGACCGCGGGTGAGCTGCGCACGCGCGGCTACTATCTCGGCTCCAACGTCTCCTACAATCTGAAGAAGCTCGTCGAGCTCGGCTTCCTCGATCATCAGCGCTCGCGTGTCGATCGCCGCTCGGTGCGCATCCGCCTCACGCCGCAGGGCCAGGAGATCCGCCGCATCGTCGATGCGCTCTACCAGAAGCACGTCAAGACCGTGGAGCAGGTTGGCGGCATCTCGAACGAGGAGTTCTCGACGCTGAACAAGTCGCTGCACCGGCTCGAGCGGTTCTGGACCGACCAGATCCTCTATCGCCTCTGACACCTTCAAGACTTCGCACCTCCAAGACTTCGCACCTCCAAGACTTCAACACCTCCAAGACTTCGCCAGATCCAGGACTTCGCCAGAGCGGCCAAGCCGGCCCGATAGAAGACCGGCAAGCCGTCATCCTCCAGCAAAGCGCATCGACTGTGCCCGGTCGGTGCGCTTTGTTTTTGGCACCGCAAAAAGAGTTTCGCGGAACAGGGAACCAGTTGCGGCCTCGCGCTTTATCTCGGGCTATGGAGAGCGAGATGCTGGTCGAGCGCGGAATGTGGGCGATGAATGTCGAAGTGGTCGGCGAGGCCTACGCCATCGCCTCCAACTATCTGCGCAGGACCGGCACCATTCCGGACGGTTATGCCACCAACGAGCAATTGCTCACGATCATCGTGCAGATGTTCCGGCGCGGCGAAACCAACAGGATCAAGCTCGCCAACAAGGCGATCGCCGAGTTCGAAGCAGCACAGCTCGTGATCTGATCATTCCCAATCGGAGAAAGTGATGGAAGCCGCGATCGATCGCATCATGCACACCTATGACCTCCTTGCGAACCGCACCGCCGCGGCGAGCGACGAGGCGCGGGCGAAGGTGACGGAATATGTCCGCACCTTGTTCGAAGCGGGCGAGACCGACCCGCACCGGTTGACGGTCTGCGGATTGACGTACTTGCGCCAGCTCGACGGCTCCACCGATCATGTGAAGGCTGGGTTTACGGGGCTGTAGCGCGACGCGAGTTGCCGCTGCATCCTCTGTAGGGTGGGCAAAGGCGCACTTGCGCCGTGCCCACCACCCAGTGCTGTACTCGCGATGGTGGGCACGCTTCGCTTTGCCCACCCCTACGGCGTCGTCGCAGACTTCATGATTCGAATGTCAAACAGCTCTCCGCTGTCATCGTCCGGCTTGACCGGACGATCCAGTATTCCAGAGACGCCTGAGCTTAAATCGAGAGGCCGCAGGTTACTGGATGCCCCGCCTTCGCGGAGCATGACGGTGGAGTTGGTGAGAAGATACGAGTCCGCATTCTCGCGGCGCATTACG
>NZ_PSRR01000604.1 GCF_004296405.1 Bradyrhizobium sp. Leo170 | reverse complement strand
GCTTGCTCCCGCCACAACTCCTCCCTGTGGTTATGGGTCCCCGCCCCCCGGGCGCAATTGCGCCCTAGGCGGGGACGACAACGGTGTGAGCGCGAGAGAAGCGCAGATGGAGCAGGTAGACGCGCTACTTCATCGTGATCGCGAGCCCGCTCAAATCCGCATTCGCCATCAATCCGACCTGGTGGCCGGCGAGTTCGAGCACGGCGCCCTTCTGGTTGGTGAGCACGATGGCGCGGGCGCCGCCGCCGATTGCAAGGCCCGCGCCGGCTGCGCCGTAGACGCCGGCGACATCAGAGGGGCGATTGATGTTGCTGACGCGGCCGCGCAGCACCGTCTTCGAGCCGCCGAACACCAGGCCGTAATCGAGGCCGCCGACCGACAGCGGATATCTGCGTCCATGAAAATTCAGCACGCCGCCACCGCCGGAGCCGCCGATGATCCAGCCCGCCTTGTAGATCGTGAGCGAGACAGTGCCGCTGTCGGCATGGGCGACCGAGGAGAGAGTGGCGCCGGCGATAGCGGTGAGCGCGACCAGCACGGCACGAAGGGCGGATGGCATTTTCATATGAAAGTCTCCAGGATTTTCTTGAGTCATCAATGGCGGCGCGGATCGATTCGCACATTGCGGAGTGTAGCCCGGAAGCTGGATGGGCGAGAATGCGTAGCCAGGATGCGTAGATGCGTAGGGTGGGCAAAGCGAAGCGTGCCCACCATGCCGAGTCGAGTGCTTGACGGTGGGCACGCTGCGCTTTGCCCACCCTACAAATTCCCAGCAAGGGCTTTCCGTTTGCTCGCGTTTTGAATTAGCCTTCGCGGCGGCGTTTCAAGAACCAGGAAAGAGGAAACATCCATGGCCCTTCTCGAAAATCATATCGCCGTCATCACCGGCGCGGGGTCCGGCATCGGCCGCGCGATCGCAGCCGGCTACGCACGCGAAGGCGCACGCGTGGTGCTGCTCGATGTCATCAAGAGCGCGGCGGCGGAAGCGGCGAAGGAGATCCGCGACGCCGTCGGCCAAGCCGACAGCTTTGCGCTCGACGTCACCAGGCGCGAGGATTGCGTCGCGCTTGCAAAGGAGATCGCCGGCAAGATCGGGCAAGTCTCGATCCTCGTCAACAATGCCGGGATTGCGCGACGTAACGGCATGCTCGGCGCAGACGAGGCCGTGATCAAGGATTGGGAAGACGTCATCGCGATCAACCTCACCGGCGTCTTCAACGTGACGCATGCCTTCCTGCCGCAGATCCGCGCCACGAAGGGACGCATCGTCAATATCGGATCGATCCAGTCCTTCGTGCATGTGCGCACGCCGAGCTCGCCCGCCTACACAGCCTCAAAGCACGGCGTGCTCGGCTTCACCCGCGCGCTCGCCGCCGAGCTCGGCAAGGAAGGCGTGCGCGTCAACGCAATCGGCCCCGGCTTCATCGAGACGCCGCTGAACGCCCAGACGCGCGCGAACAATCCGGAACTCGCGAAGACCTTCATCGCGCACACTCCGCTCGGCCGCGCCGGCAAGGCGGAGGATATCGTGGGGCCTGCGATCTTCCTCGCCTCCGACCTGTCGGCCTATGTCACGGGATCGATCGTGATGGTGGATGGCGGCTACCGGGCGGTGTGAGCATGGCGCACGCGGGAACCCATGCGGAAATGTGGATGGCAGCGATCGCGTTAATCGTTTGTTAACCATCTGCGGCCACCGTCTCGCGCGGGCCAGGGGTTTGTGTTCTCGATGTTTCCGATTCGCGATGTTGCGAACGGGCGTTGCTCGGGAGGTGTCATGTCCTATGTGTCCACGCAGCCCCTGCCGGAGATTCCGGCGTCCTCACTGGCCCCCAACGAAATCGTGCCGCTCCTGATCGGAGCCACCGTCGGCGAGGTCGAGCGCGAGCTGGTGCTGCAAACCCTGATCCGCTGCAATGGCAACCGCACGCGCGCCGCGCGCGTGCTCGGCGTTTCCGTACGCACATTGCGCAACAAGATCAGGAGCTATTCGGCTGACGGAATCGAAGTGCCCGCGCCGAGCGATTAGCCGCCTACGCGTGCGATCGCGTGCTGCGCGTCCTCACCCAGGCGCCGAGCGTGATGACGAGCGAGATCGCCGCGACGCTTCCCGCGATCAGTTCGATGGCGCGCAGCACGAAAGCGGTCTGGACCGACAACAGCGATTGCGGCTCCTCGGCAAAGCCGATCGGCACGATGTCGGGCACAAGGAGCCGCTCGGCACCGAAGGCAATCGCGAACAGGGCCAGCGACAGCAAGAAGATCTTCCAGCCTGCGTTCATGGCTTCGCTCCCGTTCCACCATCACATCGTGACGATGCCATGGAGCGCGATTGCATCATTGATGTTGATCAATCCGCTCGCGGAATTGAAGCGGTCGCCAAACGCCGCTAAGAACGCGCGGGCGCAATTTCATTCGGAGTGCAGCAGTGGCCGATGATGCTTCCAGCCGGCGCGGAGCAGCGGGCGCACAGGGCCCACGCGGCCGGCCCGGCGAACAGGGACGGCCGGGACCGCAGGGACATCCC
>NZ_PSRR01000603.1 GCF_004296405.1 Bradyrhizobium sp. Leo170 | reverse complement strand
GTCTCCCTCCGGTGAAGGCCGCCTTGTCGGGGTAATACGAGTGCTGTGTAACAGCTCTTATGGACAGCAATAAGTTCAGTGCTCAGATTGAACGGTTCGAGGTTGTCGAGACTGGCCGTCGCCGTCGCTGGACCGATGATGAGAAACTCAAGATCGTTCTGGAGAGTTTGCAGGCCCCGCGCGCGGTCTCGTCGACAGCACGACGATACGGCATCTCGCGCTCGCTCCTGTTGACTTGGCGACGATCGTTTGGGACGCGGACGAGCAATACTGAACAACCTCAGCCAGCGTTTGTGCCAGCGATGGTGATGCCGGACCAACCGCCGGCGCCGCCAGTAGCTTTAGCGGGGCCAGCGAGCGGACGCATGGAGATTGTCGTCGGCAAGGCCTGTCGGGTGATCGTGGACGCCGGCGTTGATATGACCGCGTTGTCTCGCGTATTGGATCTGCTGGAGCGGCGATGATCCCGATCGCGGCAGGGGCGAGGATCTGGATCGCAACCGGTCACACGGACATGCGCAAAGGCATGCAGGGTCTGGCATTGCTGGTGCAGGAGGGGCTGGGGCGGGATCCTTTTGCCGGCGACGTCTTTGTGTTCCGTGGTCGTGCTGGCACCCTGATCAAAGCCCTTTGGCACGATGGGGTCGGGCTGTCGCTCTACGCCAAGCGACTGGACCGTGGCCGCTTCATCTGGCCGGCGACGGCGGATGGCGTGGTATCGCTGACCGCAGCTCAGATGGGCTATTTGCTGGAAGCGATCGACTGGCGCAATCCGCAACACAGCTGGCGGCCGCAGAGCGCAGGATAGGTTGCGCAATAGTCCCGTGAGATTGCAAAAAGCGCACGCCAAATCGTCGCTTTTGTGATTCCATCGGTGCATGGGTGACGGTCCCCAGAAGCTGCCGGAAGACATTGAGGCGCTGCAAGCGGCGTTGCTGGCGACGCGCGCCGAACTCGCCAGCGTTCGCGCCCAGCAGTCCGACGACCATGCGCTGATCGCTCACCTGAAGCTGCAGATCGAAAAGCTGAACCGTGATCGTTATGGCCCTCGCTCGGAGCGTACCGCAAGGCTGCTGGATCAGCTCGAACTGACGCTGGAGGAGCTCGAGGCCTCAGCGACTGAGGACGAACTCGCTGCCGAAATGGCCGCGGCCAAGACGACGAAGGTGGCCTCGTTCACGCGCAAGAGGCCGTCGCGCCAGCCGCTCCCGAACCATCTGCCTCGCGAGCGGGTGCTCGTGCCGGGACCTGTGGCGTGCGCCTGCTGCGGCGGAGCGAGGTTGTCCAAGCTCGGGGAGGACATCACCGAGACGCTGGAGGTGATCCCGAAGTCCTGGAAGGTGATCCAGCACGTCCGGGAGAAGTTCAGCTGCCGTGATTGCGAGAAGATCAGCCAGGCCCCGGCGCCGTTCCACGTCATCGCCCGTGGTTGGGCCGGCCCCAGCTTACTGGCGATGGTGCTGTTCGAGAAGTTCGGCCAGCACCAGCCGCTGAACCGTCAGGCCGAACGCTATGGCAAGGAAGGCGTGCCGATCAGCCTGTCGACCCTCGCCGACCAGGTTGGTGGCTGCACAGTTGCGCTGACGCCCTTGTTCCGGCGCCTCGAGGCCCATGTGCTGAGTGCCGAGCGATTGCACGGGGATGACACGACGGTGCCGGTCCTGGCCAAAGGCAAGACCGACACCGGCCGCATCTGGGTCTATGTACGCGACGACAAGCCTTTTGGCGGGCAGGCCCCGCCGGGAGCAGTGTTTTATTACTCGCGCGATCGCGCCGGCGAGCATCCCCAGGCCCATCTGGCCGGCTACAGCGGCATCTTCCAGGCCGATGCCTATGGCGGCTATGGCAAGCTTTACGACCCGGGCCGCAACGGAGGTCCGATCCTGGAAGCGGCGTGTTGGGTCCATGCCCGACGACCGTTCTTCGTGATGGCTGATCTGGCGGAGAATGCGCGCCGCAAGGTACAAGGCAAAAAGCCAGCGGTGATCTCGCCTCTGGCACTGGAAGCAGTCCGCCGGATCGACGCCTTGTTCGAGATCGAGCGAGGCATCAACGGCGAGACGCCCGAACGGCGCCGGGCCGTCCGCCAGGAGCTGAGCGCGCCGCTGATTGCCGATCTGAAAGTCTGGATGCGTGAACAACGCGCCAAGCTCTCCCGGCGCAACGACGTTGCCAAGGCGATGGACTACATGCTCAAGCGCTGGGATGCGTTTACCCGCTTCCTCGACGATGGCCGCATCTGCCTGTCGAACAACGCCGCCGAACGAGCCCTGCGCGGCATCGCCCTGGGGCGGAAGTCTTGGCTGTTCTGTGGCTCCGACCGCGGCGGCGACCGTGCCGCGATGATGTACAGCCTGATCGTCACAGCCAAAATGAACGACGTGGATCCACAAGCTTGGCTCGCCGACGTCCTGGCACGCATCGCTGCACATCCCGTCCAACGGCTCGACCAACTTTTGCCCTGGAATTGGCGCGACCGAAATAAGCAAGTCAACCAAGCAGCCTGAGTGACAGCTACGCGGTCCTCACCGGATGCTTACG
>NZ_PSRR01000602.1 GCF_004296405.1 Bradyrhizobium sp. Leo170 | reverse complement strand
GCCGCTTGCGGGGAGAGGTCGGAATGCAAGCGCAGCTTGAATTCCGGGTGAGGGGGACTCTCCGCGAGTTCACCTATCACCCAGTTCGCGGAGGCAGCCCCTCACCCCGACCCTCTCCCCGTGAAGAACGGGGAGAGGGAGAAGAGGCTCCGTGCTTGCTTCGATCGAGTTCTACCGTGACTTCTGGGCTTCGCCAACGGAAGGCAGTGGTTGGACGGTGACGCCGGGCGGCGGCACATCGTCGTCGGGTACGAAGAAATCCGACATCAGCGCGACCTTCGGGTCGACGCGGTAGCGCTCGAAATCGCGCACGCCGCTGTCATAGAGCACCTTGTCGTCGATGCAGAACTGCCCGGTGAATTCGCGCGCCGGTTTGGTCAGGATGACGTGCGCGGCATCGGCCATGATCTCGGGTGTGCGGCTGGCACGCATCATGGCGTCGCCGCCGAGGAGGTTGCCGACCGCGGCGGTGGCGATCGTCGTGCGCGGCCACAGCGCGTTGACGGCGACACCGGCCGATCGCAATTCGCCTGAGAGCCCCAGCACGCACATGCTCATGCCATACTTCGCCATGGTGTAGGCGGTGGAATGCTCGAACCATTTTGCTTTCATGTCGAGTGGTGGTGACAGCATCAGGATGTGCGGGTTTACTGCTTTCTTCAGATGCGGAATGCAATATTTCGACACCATGAAGGTGCCGCGGGTGTTGATACCGATCATCAGGTCGAACCGCTTCATGTCGGTGGCCTGCGAGTTGGTCAGGCTGATCGCGCTGGCATTGTTGACGCAGATGTCGATGCCGCCGAATTCGGCGACCGTCTTGTCGATCGCCGCGATCACCTGCGCCTCGTCACTGATATCGCAGACGACCGGCAGCGCCTTGCCGCCGGCGGCGTGGATCTCGTCGGCGGCGGTGTAGATCGTGCCTTTCAGTTTCGGGTGCGGCTCCGTGGTCTTGGCGGCGATCGCGATATTGGCGCCATCGCGTGCCGCCCGCAGCGCAATCGCGAGCCCGATGCCGCGGCTCGCACCGGTGATGAACAGCGTCTTGCCTTTGAGCGACGTCATCCGAACCTCCCGTGTTATTTATCCATCTGCATGCAACACTCGTCCGCGCGTCTCCGGCAGCGCGTAGGCGGCCAGGAAGAATACAGCGTAAGCGGCGACCGCGAAAATCGCGATCGCATTAGCGAGCGAGGTCGTGGTCGAGAGCGCGCCGACGAGGTACGGGAACAGCGCGCCGATGCCGCGGCCGAAATTATAGCAGAAGCCCTGTCCGGAGCCGCGCAGCCGCGTCGGATAGAGCTCGGTCAGGAACGCGCCCATGCCGGAGAAATAGCCTGACGCGAAGAAGCCGAGCGGAAAGCCCAACACCCACAGCAATTCGTTGCTGATCTCCACTTGCGTATAGACCAGCACGACAGCGATGGCGCCGAGCGAGAAGGTCAGGAACAGGTTCCGACGGCCGATGCGATCGGCGAGCCAGGCGCCGACGAGATAGCCGATGAACGAGCCTATGATCAGCGCCGCGAGATAGCCGGTCGAGGTGACGATCGAAAGGTGCCGCTCCGTGGTGAGGAAGCGCGGCACCCAGAAGGTGATGGCGTAGTAGCCGCCCTGGCAGCCCGTCGCCGCCAGCGCCGCCAGGATGGTCGTCTTCAGGATCGGTCCCTGGAAGATCTCCCAGAGCGACGGCCGGTCGCCTTCGGCCTGCTGCTTCACGCGCGTCGCCGCCGCGATCTCAGGTTCGGTGACGTAGCGGCGCAGATAGAACACCAAGAGCGCCGGCAGCGCGCCGATCACGAACATCCAGCGCCACGCGGTCTCCGCGGGAAGAATCGAGAACAGGATCGCCTGCGCGAGCACCGCCAGGCCCCAGCCGACCGCCCAGCCCGATTGCACCGAACCGACCGCGCGTCCGCGATATTGCGGCCGGATCGCTTCGCCCATCAGCACCGCGCCCGCCGCCCATTCGCCGCCGAAGCCCAAGCCCAGGATTGCCCGCGCGATCAGGAGCTGATCGAAATTCTGCGCGACCGCGCAGATCAGCGAGAAGAACGAGAACCAGAGAATGGTGATTTGCAACGTCCTGACACGACCGATGCGGTCGGCGAGATAACCGCCGAGCCAGCCGCCGATGGCCGACGAGAGCAGCGTCACCGTGCCCGCAAGGCCCGCGGTGCCGGCATCGACCTTCCACAGCGTGATGATGGTGCCGATCACGAGCGGATAGATCATGAAATCCATGCCGTCGAGCGCCCAGCCCGAGGCGCAGGCCCAGAAGGTGCGCCGCTCCTGCAGGTTCATGTCGCGGTAGAAGGCGAGCAGGCTGGTGTCGTGGATTTCAGCGACTTCCATCGCCTTCGATGGATCCGATGTCGTCATGTTGAGGTCTCCGCGAGTTTCTTCTTGATCGGCCCTATTGCATGCGGCCGGCTTGCGGGAAAGGTAAATCTATCGCGAGAATGTAGGGTGGGCAAAGCGAAGCGTGCCCACCATGACGGGCGGAGTGCTGAGGGTGGGCACGCTTCGCTTTGCCCA
>NZ_PSRR01000601.1 GCF_004296405.1 Bradyrhizobium sp. Leo170 | reverse complement strand
CGCCAATCGAGCGGCCGCAGGCCGTGGCCGAGGCACCAGCCGCTCCCCCTGCTCCCGCGGCCGAACACAGGTTTCCGCTTCCCAGCACGTTCGGCGTTTTTGTCCTGAGCGACGGGCAACTGCAGGAGTTGAAAGTGCTGCCGGGCAAGGTCCCGGACCGGCGGGTGGCCATTTCGGCCGCGATCCCGACGCCGCCCCAGACCAGCGTTCCGGGCGGAGATGTCAAATTCATTACGTTCAGGCCGGAGTTGGGTCCGGATTCCGCCGGCCCGGTCGAAGTTCGCGTCGTCGCCAAAGTCTCGCGCACGATGGGTGTCGACAGCACCGGCACGGCGAAGATGACGCCGGGCGGCGACTCCTGGGTTATTCGCAGCGCATCCTTTCCGTTCAAGATCGGCCCCGTCGAGGACCAGCCCAAGATGCTGCTGATACAACCGGAGAATGACGGCCTGGTCCTGTCACCCGGCCGATACGTCCTGGTCGTCAAGGGGGTCGGATATGACTTTTCGGTGTCGGGACAGGTGACCGATCCCAATCAATGCGTCGAGCGCTTCAACGCCGCCAACGGCGCTTTCTATTCGCCCTGCCCGACGCGCGAGCAAAAGCCTTCCAAGCGTTGAAAGGGATTGCAAGCGTTGAAAGGGATTGGCTACTTCGCGTCCTTCGCAGGTTCGGCATCCATCTTGCCGCCGTTCGCGACGCACTTATTGAAGAATTCCCGCTGATCCTTCCCCGTCCCCTTGGCGCTGCCGGCGGCCGGGTTGCCGATCTGGCGCGGAGGAAACGTCTTGGCCACCAGGGCATCGCAGGCCCGCGCAACCTCGACGGAAATCGCATGCGCCTGGGTATTGCATGCGCACAAGACAACAAAAGCAGTGATCAAGCCGACGAGATTAGCCCTGGCCATCATAGCGCAACCCACGTGTCTTACCGGTCCCGGGACCGGTTGAAATCTGGTCAACGGTCAGCGCGTTCTTGGTCCAGCGCCACGTCCCATGAGTGGCATATCAACTCCGAAATCGCCACGCAAACGCGCCAAACTGGCACGGCGGGAAGCCCGGCTCGATGACACCCCTAACATAATACCGTCAAATTAATCGAAGCAATAAATATTCATATTATATTCGGCTTTATTTTTATAATGAAATCGGATTGTTTATAACCTGCTTCATATTTAAATCGGATTGACCATGAAGGGCATTATCCTCGCCGGTGGGACGGGGTCGCGCCTCTACCCGGCGACGACGGTGGTCTCAAAGCAGCTCTTGCCCGTCTTCGACAAGCCGATGATCTATTATCCGCTGTCGACGCTGATGCTGGGCGGCATCCGCGACATCCTGATCATCTCGACGCCACCGGACAAGCCGCTGTTTCAGCGGCTGCTCGGCGACGGCAGCGAGATCGGCGTGCGTTTTTCCTATGCCACGCAGGAGACGCCGCGCGGACTTGCAGACGCCTTCATCGTCGGCCGGGAGTTCATCGGCACCGATCCCGTCGCACTGATCCTGGGCGACAACATCTTCTACGGCCACGGCCTGCCGGAGATGCTGTCCGCGGCCTCGCAACGCAAGAAGGGCGCGACGGTGTTCGGCTATGTCGTGAAGACGCCCGAGCAATACGGCGTGATCGAACTCGACGGCAGCGGCCGCGCACTCTCGATCGAGGAGAAACCGAAGCAGCCGAAGTCCAACGTCGCCGTCACCGGGCTATACTTCTACGACAACGACGTCGTCGACATCGCGGCCAAGGTCAGGCCATCGGCGCGCGGCGAGATCGAGATCACTGACGTCAACAATGCCTATCTCGCGCGCGGCGACCTCTATGTCGAGGTGCTCGGCCGCGGCTTTGCCTGGCTCGACACCGGCACGCACGCGTCCCTGGTCGATGCCAGCTATTTCGTCCAGATCCTCGAACAGCGACAGGGCCTGCGCATCGCCTGCCCCGAGGAGATCGCGCTGCGCCAGGGTTACATCTCGCTCCAGGCCTTCGCCAGGGTGGCGCAGAAGACCGCCAAGAGCAGCTACGGCGAATATTTAATGTCGGTTTATCGTTCTTTCGAGCATTAGAGGCAGCTCATCATGCGTTTCAAGGGCTCGACCATTTTTGTCACCGGCGGCGCGGGTTTTATTGGTTCCGCCGTCGTGCGTCATTTGCTGCGCGACACCCATGCCCGTGTCGTCAATATCGACAAGCTCACCTACGCGGCGAATCCCAATTCGCTGCCCGGCGCCGCTCAGAACCTGAACTACAGCTTCGAGAAGCAATGCATTTGCGATGGCGCCGGGCTGCGCCGCCTGTTCGAGAAATACCAGCCCGACGCGGTCCTGAACCTCGCCGCCGAGAGCCATGTCGACCGCTCGATCGACGGCCCCGGCGAATTCATCCAGACCAACATCGTCGGCACCTTCACCATCCTGCAGGAAGCGCTGCGCCATTGGCGCACGCTCTCGCCCGAGAAGCGTGAGCAATTCCGCTTCCTGCATATCTCGACCGACGAGGTGTTTGGCTCGCTCGGCGATGACGGCTTCTTCACGGAAACGACGGCCTATGCGCC
>NZ_PSRR01000600.1 GCF_004296405.1 Bradyrhizobium sp. Leo170 | reverse complement strand
CCGCGAGGGATAGACAGACTTTTGCTGATTTGCCCGTCGGGTTGATTTGTCGCACCCAAAGCAACCACATCGTCATTGCGAGCGCAGCGAAGCAATCCATAGCGCCGCGAGCGGAGGCATGGATTGCTTCGCGGAGCCCGTCATCGGGCGCGCGTTCGCGCGACCCGTTGGCTCGCAATGACGGGGTTGTCAGGGCTCGCGACTTCGTCGGGCCTCGGAATGACAGCGGGTGGTCAGCAACCCGCCAAAAATAAACGCCACCGAGCGCAATGAATATTGCTTGGTGGCGTTGATAGATACTGGGCCCTGAAATCCCCAGCACTGAATTGGTCAGCGCCGCATGTCATCAGGTTCAATCACGACTCTAGAAAACGTGAATTTTGCATCAGCTAAATGATGCGTGTCATACGACAGAAGCGCTGCCCGATCGCGCAAACGACAACTTCAAGTAAGCTGCAAAATATTGTCTCGTCCGTTGCGGGATGAAACGACGGACCTCATCCCGAGGAGCCGCGCCAGCGGCGTCTCGAGGGATGGCCACGGGTGAGAGCGGGGCCTCATGGTTCTCAAGGCGATGCGAAGCATCGTCCGGAGACGCGCGAAGACGCGCTCCTCACCATGAGGGTCTAATAGCGTGCACGCTGCTGGATTGCCGGCAAAGAAGGTCAACCGCTCTCGCCTACTCCATCACCGCCCCGCCTACTTCATCACCGCTTCGACCTCGCCTCTGAATGCCTGGCGCGAAGTGTCGCGGGAATAGAACATGTGGCCGCCGGGATAGACGACAAGTCTGACACGGTCCGGGCTCGCAAAAGCCGGCAGTTGGTCGAGCGCCATCGCCGAGCCGAAGTAAGGGGTCGCGAGATCGAACAGGCCGTGGCCGATCAGGAGCTTCAGCTTCGGATCGAGCGCGAGAATCTGCCGGAGCTGTGAGACCGACTCGGCCGGGTTTGTCCCGCGGCCGAAATCCCAGGAGCCGGCGACGCGGCCGTTGAGCAGATGATAGGATCCGTCCGGCCGCCAGTTCAGCCTGCCCCTGGTGAGGTCGACAACAGCACTCGTCAGCGGCGCAATCAGCGGATCGCCGGACGGATCGCCGAAGCGTGAAACGCTCGAATCCGGATTGGGATCGAAGCCTTCGACTGATGCGTCGTAGCGGCCGGTCACCTTGCCATTGCGGCGATCGAACTCCCTGCGGAATTCGGAGACATCGAAACGCCCCGCGAGGCGGCGGCTCACCGCCGGATCGATGTCGGTCAGGGCCGCCACCCTGTTGGCGAGCCGTGTCGTAGCCTCGCTGTCGGCTTGCCCCTTGACAAGGTCGACCAGGAAATCGCCGCGCG
The DNA here is from genome assembly GCF_004296405.1 of Bradyrhizobium sp. Leo170. Taxonomy (GTDB): domain Bacteria; phylum Pseudomonadota; class Alphaproteobacteria; order Rhizobiales; family Xanthobacteraceae; genus Bradyrhizobium. Next base: position 1,233 of record NZ_PSRR01000600.1, on the reverse strand, counting down.
CATATTGTTCGACATCGGCGACGTCGCTGCGCGTCACCGGCCCCTTTCTCTGGCGCGCGACCGCCGCCATGGTCGGAAGGCTCGCGACATATTGCAGCAGGCTCGTGCCCTGGAATTCGCGGAAATCGAGCAGCGGCGAAAGCAGGATCAATCCCTTTACGCCGACGCCCTGCTCGGTCTGCAGATTATGCACGATCTTCGGCCCGCGGATGCCGCCATAGCTTTCGCCCACGACATACTTCGGCGACAGCAGCCGCTCATGCTTCTCGAGCCAGCGGCGGATCACCAGCGCGACCGCATTGACATCGCCGTCGACCGAGAAGAAGCGCTTGCGCACGTCGTCTCCGGTCGCGACAAAACGGCTATAGCCGGTGTCGACGGGATCGATGAAGACGAGGTCGGTGAAGTCGAGCCAGGTTTCCGCATTCGGCACCAGCTCGGGCGACGCCGACGACACCGCCCCCTCGCCGCCCAGCGCAATCCGCCACGGTCCGGCGCTGCCGAGCTGCAGCCAGGCCGACGATGCGCCCGGCCCGCCGTTGAACAGGAAGGTGACCGGGCGATTCGCCCGATCGGTGCCGTCGAGCTGATAGGAGGTATAGGCGATATCGGCCTGCGGCTCGCCCTTCTGGTCGAACAGGCGGATCGAGCCGGCGGTAGCCGTGAACTCCAAGGTACGTCCCGGCAGCGCCAGCGTCTGCTTGGTCGTGGTATCAGGCGGCAAGCGGTGCTGCTCGGACGCCGAGGGTGGATTGGCTGCCGCACTGCGGTCTCCGCCGCCCTTCCGACCGGCCGGCGCCTCTGTCGTCGGCGAAGCCGACGGTGCTGACGGTTTGGGGGCGTCGCCCGCGTCCTGCGCCCACGCGCCGCTCACGACCGAAAATGCGAGCAGCGCGACCATCATCCGCGTGCGCGCAGTGCGCTCTGTTCCGACCCGGCTTGTCATGTCCCACTTCCCTGTAGCCCGGGTGGAGCGAAGCCCAACCCGGGACGTCTGCGTCAGCATTAAGAGCGGCCCCGGGTTACGCTTCGCTTCACCCGGGCTACGACGTGAAATTGCGGCCGCTTCCATCGTGCGTGCAGCTACACAACCCGAGGAATTGTGTGGAAATCACAATCGCGCCAGCCGGTTTGCATCGCGATGAATGCGACACGCCTGCGACAATACGCGCCGATCAGGTTGTCCGCGGCGACAATTGAGTGATATCCGTCACATCCACAAGGTTGCCAACC
>NZ_PSRR01000599.1 GCF_004296405.1 Bradyrhizobium sp. Leo170 | reverse complement strand
CCCGCAAGCGGGGGAGGTGAACTCGCGGCCCGACTGACTCAATCAACTACCCCACATGCTTTAGCAGGTACCTTCCCATGTCCACGCCGCCGCCGCTCTGGAGGACCTTCCTCGCCTTCCTGCTGCCGATGATGCTGAGCAACATCCTGCAGGCGCTGTTCGGCACCATCAACAGCGTCTATCTGGGACAGATGATCGGGGTCGATGCGCTCGCCGCCGTCTCGGTGTTCTTCCCGGTGATGTTCTTCCTGATCGCCTTCGTGATGGGCTTAAGCTCCGGCGCGACCGTGCTGGTCGGCCAGGCCTTCGGCGCCGGCCAATCTGACAAGGTCAAGGCGGTGGCCGGCACCACGCTGACGGTTGCGCTCCTGCTGGCCATTGGCATCGCGCTGTTCGCATTGCTGTTCACGCGCGATCTGCTGGTCGCGCTCGCCACACCGGCCGATATCCTCGATGCCGCCACGTCCTACGCGCGGACCATGATGGTCACGATGCCGCTTACCTTCGCCTTCATCCTGGCCAGTTCGATGCTGCGCGGCGTCGGCGACACGCTCACGCCGCTGGTCGCGCTCGCGATTTCGACCGTCATCGGCCTCGTGGTGACGCCGGCGCTGATCCGCGGCTGGCTCGGCCTGCCGCATCTCGGCGTCGCCAGCGCCGCCTGGGCCTCGGCGGTATCGAGCCTGCTGACGCTGATATGGCTCCACCTCTATCTGCGGCGACGAGGCCATGCGCTGGCTTTCGATGCCGCGTTCCTGCGCGCGATGCGGCCGGACGGCACGCTGCTGCGAACCGTGTTGCGGCTCGGCATTCCCGCAGCGCTCGGCATGGTGGTGATGTCGCTCGCCGAGCTGGTGCTGCTCGGCCTCGTCAACGGCTTCGGCTCCAACGCCACGGCGGCCTATGGAGCGGTCAACCAGGTCTTGAGCTATGTGCAGTTTCCCGCGCTGTCGATCGCGATCTCGGTCTCGATCTTCGGCCGCGGCCAAGCCGGCCAGATCGGCGCCATCGTCGGCACCGGGCTGAAGATGAACCTGATCCTGACCGGCGGACTGGCCGCGCTAGGCTATCTGTTTTCCCGCACGCTGATGGGCTTTTTCATCACCGACCCCGCCGTGCTCGAGCTCGCGCAGGGGCTGCTGCACATCGTGCTGTGGAGCTCGGTCCTGTTCGGGATGTCGACGGTGTTTTCGGGGTCGATGCGCGCCGGCGGCACGGTCTGGATGCCGCTCTTGATCTCCGCCCTCGCGATCATGCTGGTCGAGATCCCGTCCGCCATCATCCTCAGCCGGCTGATCGGCATCGAGGGGGTGTGGGTCGCCTATCCGATCACCTTCTGCACCATGTTCCTGCTGCAGATGGCCTATTACATGCTGGTCTGGCGGAAGCAGACGGTCGAGCGTTTGATTTGACACGACACAGTATGATGACCATCATCATACTGTGTCGTGCCGCGAAGATCGCGACAGAATGGACCACCGGAACGGAGGAGCGAAGAAGAAGTAGTTACCCAGGGATTCTCGCTTGACGGAAAGCATCCATCCCTATTCGCTACTCCCCATTCGCCATTCACCTGCCATCCCCGAAGCAACAACAACAAGGAATCATCCCATGCGCGTTCTCGTCGTCGGCGCCGGTGCGATCGGCGGATATTTCGGCGGGCGGCTGCTGCAGGCCGGCCGTGACATTACGTTCTTGGTGCGCCCCAAGCGCGCATCCGAACTCGCGACTGCCGGGCTTGTGATCAAGAGCCCAAACGGCGACGTGACCTTGAAGAATCCGCCGACGGTGCAGGCTGACAAGTTGACCGAGAAATTCGACGTCGTGCTGTTGAGCTGCAAGGCGTTCGACCTGGACGATGCCATCAAGTCGTTCGCACCGGCGGTCGGACCGAATACCGCCATCATCCCGCTGCTCAACGGCATGCTGCATCTGAGCGCGCTCGACAAGAAATTCGGCGCCGAGCAGGTTCTCGGCGGCCTCTGCGCGATTGCGGCAACGCTCAATGAAGCGCGCGAGGTGGTGCAGCTTCAGCCGATGCAGTCGCTGACGTTCGGCGAACGCGACGGCAAGATGTCCGACCGCGTGCGCGCGATCGCGGAGGTGTTTTCCTCCGTCAATGGCGCAACCGCCAGCGATCATGTGATGCAGGACATGTGGGAAAAGTGGGTGTTCCTGGCTTCGCTCGCGGCTTCCACCAGCCTGATGCGCACCTCCGTCGGCAACATCCTGGCCGCGCCCGGCGGCAAGGATTTCCTGCTCGGCATGCTCGACGAATGCAGCGCGGTGGCGACCGCCGAAGGCTATGCGCCGGCTGGACCGTTCTTCGAGCGCGTCAAGGGCATGCTGACCGCCGCGGGTTCGCCGATGACCGCCTCGATGTTCCGCGACATCAAGGCCGGCTTGCCGGTCGAAGCCGATCACGTGATCGGCGACCTCGTCGCCCGCGCCGACGCCGCCAAGATTCCCGTGCCGAAGCTCCGCACGGCATATACGCATCTCAAGGCGTACGAATTGCAGCGCGACAAGTAGTCTCGTAGCCCGGGTGGAGCGCAGCGCAACCCGGGACAACCCTCTCCGCGGCGTACTGA
>NZ_PSRR01000598.1 GCF_004296405.1 Bradyrhizobium sp. Leo170 | reverse complement strand
GAAAAGTGGGTACTAGCCCGTCGCGTCGTCTGGCCTGATGTGTCGCCGTCGTCGACGATACCGACGCTAAAGCCATCGTAGTCGGCGGCTGGTTTAGGCGACGACGGGAGCCCGCCGATGACCGGTGTAGACGAAACGCCATCGGTCGCCGATGGCGTTCCAACATTGGTCGTCGCCGATGGTGCCGAACCCTTGTCAGTCAACGGCGGCGCAAGCGAAAGCGGCGGGGCAAGCGAGGTTTGACATCTAGCGCTGTCGTGCAACCAAAAACCGGCAGACAAGAGGCCAAGGGCAAATAGCGCAGCGCTTTTCATTCGCGTTCTGCAAACCGCTTCGATTGAAATCGTTGATCGCGGACCCTTCTGGCCACGCTTCGGTCAAATTATCCGCTAGTTACGTGGCGATCAAAGTTGGCGGAAATAGGGAGTAACGGGCGGAAACAAGCGCTCCTCGATCCGCTTATGGGGCAACCCGGACTGTTGGTGTGTGTCATAAACCCGAAGGCGGATACTCGCAACTACGGGTAGGTATAGCCTTCGGCTAATCAGCCGGCAGAAAATTCATATTTTACAACGCCGCGTCAGCTTCATCTAATCCCTTTCTAAGCCATTTGGTGGCCGCAGCGCGCGAAGTCGGTGGGGCTTGCCGGCGAGTGGAGGCGTTTGGCCGGAAACGAGCGAGAGGGACATGATGATATCTGACGAGCGGCAAATACGCATCGATCTGGCCGCCTGGTACTAGCGCGAGCAGGAGCTGCTTTGCGCGGCTTCGGACAACAAGATAGTGTGCTCGGAACATGGACTAGTACCTCGACGATGACGAGCTTTACGAAGCAAGAACCACGCCATGTCATTCTGGTCGCCGAGAGTTTCGAGACCGCTGGAGTGACGGACTTGAACAGTTCGTCGACAGCCTCGTTGTAGGAACCCATAAAGCCGCGCGTTTGAAGGAAATGGTGGCGCGATGTGGGGAAAGACGGTAGCGCTCCCCCGCTACCAAGACTACAATTTTGCACGCCAACCTACGATTTTCCGCGATTTTATATCGCTCGATGGTAGCGCCTCGGCCGGAAGCTTACGACGGAAACCAGTAGTCTAAGTCTCCGCTGGCACTGTCTGCAATTGGAGGTAGCGCCTAAACGGCCTGATGCGCGACAGCGGCGTTCTTTCGCGCAGTCCGCGCCGCGCTCCTGTGAAGGACAAGCATGCGCCGCAATCAAGATTGTGGGCGAGGACCAGCAGGTCAGGCGAGCGTGAAACGCTCCACCTCCACGAGGCAACTCATTGCGTTCGGGCCTTGTGTGAGAAGAGATGTGCCGACGTCATGGGTCAGCACATTCGCGGTTCCTGCGCGTTCCGGCGCGCCCTCGTGTTCGATGTCGGGATCGAACCAGGCGCCGGTTGCCATCACCGCCACACCCGATTTGATGCTCGCATCGACCCGCACGCCGGCAAGGCACGCTCCCCGATCATTGAACACCCGCACGAGATCACCGTCCTTGCAGCCACGCGCCGAAGCATCCATCGGGTTGAGGGCGATGCATTCGCGCCGCGCGACTTTGTTGCCTTGAGGGAGCGGCGCGAAATCAAGCTGGCTGTGCAGCCGATCAGCCGGCTGAACAGTAAGCAAGTGCAGTGGAAAACGTTGCGTCGATTCCGCGCCCAGCCATTCTCTTGGTTCGATCCAGGCCGGGTGCGGGCCGCAATCCGGGAGAGCGAAGCCGGCGATGGTCTCGCTGTAGAGTTCGATACGGCCACTCGGCGTCTTTAACGGATGAGCGGCGGGATCAGCCCGGAAATCTCCAAGCAGCACGAAATCTTGATTCGGCTCCGGCAGCTCCAGCATGCCTTCCGCCCAAAAATTCTCGAAATCAGGGAAAGCAATCCCGCCCTGCGCGTTTCCCGCAGCGCAGCGGGCATAGATATCGCGCAGCCAGTTCATCTCATCGCGGCCCTCGGTGAAGGCCGCTTCGTAGCCGAGACGAGCGGCGAGATCTGCGAATATATCGAAATCCGATCGAGCTTCGTGCAATGGAGCGATGGCTTGGTGCATTGCCACCACGAAGCGGTCGCGGGAGGATCCCCCGATATCGTTGCGCTCCAGCGTCGTGGTCACGGGGAGCACGATGTCGGCAAGCCGCGCTGTCGGCGTCCACCAGATCTCGTTGACAACGATCGTTTGCGGACGCCGCCAACCCATGAGCAGACGATTGAGCTGTTGATGGTGATGAAAGGGATTGCCTCCCGCCCAATGAATGAACTTGATGTCGGGATAGGTCTCGCGTCGTCCATCGAAGGCATAAGGAGTGCCTGGCTGGAGGAGCATGTCGGCAATGCGGGCCACGGGAATGGCGCGGCCGAGGGGATTGCGTCCCACCGCCATTTCCGGACCCGGCGTGGCAGGACGCGGATTGCCCACGCCGTTCATGGAGCCATGACCGAATCCGAAGCCACCGCCCGGCAGGCCGACTTGTCCGAGCAGCGCCGACAAGGCGATCGCCATCCAGTAAGGCTGCTCACCGTGCTCGGCTCGCTGGACTGCAAATGAGCAGGTGATGTAGGAGCGTCGGCCGACGAGTTGCGCGGCGAGCCTTGCAATTG
>NZ_PSRR01000597.1 GCF_004296405.1 Bradyrhizobium sp. Leo170 | reverse complement strand
CGCCCGCGCTCAAACGCGACATCGAGCGTTACTTGCGTCTTCGGGCCGAGGCCGAGCACAAGCATGAGACCGAGGAACGCGTGATCCGGCATCGTGTGGCGATCGACATCCCCGCTTTGTCGCGCGACGCGCGTCGCGTGCTCGAGCGCGTGCGCGATGCCATCGACCGCAACGACCTGCCGAGCGCGCTCGAATTTGCGCTCGCGGACAGGATGGTGAAGGCGGAGATCGACGGCTTCAACAAGGCGATCGCTGAGCGCTTTGGCGATCGCACGTTCCTGCCGAACGCGGCCAGCGAAGCGAAGGGCCAGGCCTTCGAGAAGGCGGCGACCGGCATGGATCCGGCGCGGCGCGAGCAACTGAAAGAAGCCTGGCCAGCCATGCGCGCGGCGCAGCAGCTCGCAGCAGGGGAACGCACCGCGCAGGCCCTCAAACAGGCCGAGGCGCAGCGTCTGACCCAGAGCCGGGGACAGACCCTGAAATGAGCATTCGACGCTCCCCTCTAGCGATCTTGGCGATCAGCGCCGGCCTCGTCGCCACCGTGGCAGGCGCCGGCTGGGGCGCCGGACTGCGCATTAACATGACGCCGAGCTATCCGCGCGGTCTCTGGCGGATCGAGATCCTGGATCGTGAGCCCGCCGCCGGCGATCTCGTCTTCATCTGTCCACCCGATACGGCCGAGTTCGAACGCGCCTTCGCGCGCGGTTACATCCGGCGCGGACTTTGCGCCGGGGGACTGAGCCCACTCATCAAGACCGTCGCCGCCGTCGGCGGCCAACAGGTCGATGTCGCCGAACAGGTCTCGATCGACGGTCGTCCGCTCCCCGATTCCGATGTCCGGCACATGGATGCCGCCGGCCGTCCTCTCGCACCATTTACCGGCGGCGTCATTCCCGCCGGCGAGCTCTATCTCCACTCTGACTTCGTAGGCTCCTATGATTCCCGCTACTTTGGCCCGATCCCGTCATCGGGCATTCTCGGCCTCGCCCGGCCGATCCTCACCATCGGTCCCTAGTGCCTGGCGCGCCGCCGCGATGGTCGTCGCCGCGGCCGCGGTCGGGGCTGCTGCCTGGTGCGGTCACGCGCTCGCCCTGCCGCTCGCCTGCGCCTTCCCGACGTTGTGGGCGTTCGCGCCGTCACGGTCGATCTCAGCGGTGGTGAGCGCCGCCTATTTCCTTGCGGCATCGCGCGGGCTGCCGCAGGGCGTCGTCAATTTCTACGGCACTGATCTCGGCGTCGGCATCGCCTTGTGGAGCGGCGCGGCGGCCATCTTCGTCCTTGTTCACGCCACGCTTTGGCAAAGCCGGCCGGGATGGGAGAGGGCGCTTTGGTTCGCCCTTGCAGCGGTCCTGATGAGCGTGCCGCCCTTCGGGATCGTTGGATGGGCGCAGCCGATCACGGCGGCCGGCGTTCTGTTCCCCGGCTGGGGATGGTGGGGACTGGGCGCGACCGGAGCGATCCTGCTCACCATGACGACTGGCAAGTGGCCCGTCGCGGCGATCGCCGCGGCCAGCTTCTGGGGCTGGTCGGCCGCGCACTGGATCGCGCCGTCACAACCATCCGGATGGGCTGGCCTCGATACCAGGCTTGGGAGTGCGCTCGGCCGGGCTCTGGACCTCGATCAATCCGAGGCGCTTCTCCAGCGCGTGCGCGAAGCGTGCGCGGCCGGCGCGCGCGTTGTCGTGCTTCCCGAGAGTGCGGCCGGGCTGGGGACGCCGACCACCAGCGGCTTCTGGATGGACGGTCTGCGCAACACCGAGATGACGGTGATCGCCGGTACCGCGATCGTCGATCGCGAAGGCTATGACAACGCCATGGTGGAGATCGCCGCCGGCCGCGCACGCCAGCTCTATGGCGAACGCATGCCAGTGCCGGTCTCGATGTGGCAACCCTGGCTCGCTTGGACCGGGAAGGGCGGCGGGGCAAAGGCCAGCTTCTTCGGCAATCCCGTCGTCGAGTCCGTCAGCCGGCGCATCGCGCCCTTGATCTGTTACGAGCAACTGCTCGTCTGGCCCGTCCTGCAGTCGATGCTCCAGTCGCCCGACGTGCTTGTCGCGATCGGCAACGACTGGTGGACCGCCGGCACCAACGTCCTCGCGATTCAGAGAGCCAGCACCCAAGCCTGGGCGCGCCTGTTCGCCCTGCCGCTCGTGCTCTCGTTCAACACCTGAAGGGGATCAGCATGATCGATGCCACCACCATTCATCAATGCGCCGATCCGGGTCTGAAGCCCGCGATCGTCGAAAGATTCATCCGCACGGTGGGGTCACCCGATCCGCTCGCGGTCACCGTCCGGACCGGCAACCGCGTCATTCTGGTGACGCCGCCCAAGACGCCGGATGATGCCGTGGAGCTGGTCCGCCATTACGTCGGCCAAGCGATGGTCCGCGTTGGGGTGACTCAATATCCAGCCGGGCTCGGTATCACCGACGTCTCGGCGCTCAAGCCCGATGTGGTCGACGCCTGCGCCAATATCAGGATGGGCACCGCGCTATTTGGCAAGGTCTATCGCATCGTTACGAAGTGGTATGGTGCTCAGGTCGACGAGGCGTGCGGCGATGCGATCGACGCCTGGAAGACCGGGTATTTCGAGGGGAAATATGTATTCGACGAGCCCGATCCCGGC
>NZ_PSRR01000596.1 GCF_004296405.1 Bradyrhizobium sp. Leo170 | reverse complement strand
TCGAGCTCGCGAGCCTGACGACCGTGATCCTGCTGGTCCTTGGCACGCCGCTCGCGTGGTGGATAGCGCGCTCGAAGAGCCTTTGGGCTGAGGCGGTCGCCACGATCATCCCGCTGCCGCTGGTGCTGCCGCCAACAGTACTCGGTTTCTATCTGCTGGCCCTGCTCGGCCCGAGTGGCCTTCTCGCCTCTCTCTGGGGCGGGGCCACGCTCGCCTTCACCTTTACGGGGCTCGTGGTCGGATCGGTTTTGTCAGCGCTGCCTTTGATGGTGCAGCCCATCCGCAACGCCTTCGCTGCGATGGGTGACCGCCGGCTGGAAGTCGCTGCCACTCTGCGCGCCTCACCGTTATATACCTTCTTCACGGTCGCCTTGCCTGTGGCGCGAACGGGTGTTCTGACAGGCGCCATGCTTGGCTTTACGCATGCGATAGGCACGTTCGGCATCGTGCTTATGATCGGCGGCAACATTCCTGGGCGCACCAAGGTGCTGTCGGCCTATCTCTTCGACTATGTCCAAGCCTCGCGCTGGCGCGAAGCAAGCTGGCTTGCCGGGGCCATGGTGATGTTCGCCTTTGCGGTAATCCTCACCTTAACCTTGATCGACAAATACAGCGGAAGGAGGAGCAGGTGAGGATAGCCACGCCAGGCCGGATTGACATTGCCTTCAGCGGCAGTATCGCCGGCTTCTCGCGCGATACGCAATTCAGCGTACCCGCCAAAGGCGTGACGGCGATTTTCGGCCCACCAGGCTGCGGCAAGACCACGCTGGCGCGCTGCATCGCCGGCCTAGAGCCTTTGCCAAATGGTTTTTGCGCCATCGACGGCGAGGTGTGGCAGGATAGGACGACCTTTCGCCCACCCCATCTGCGTCCCATCGGCTATGTGTTTCAGGAGCCGAGTCTTTTTCCTCATTTGTCGGTCAGGCGCAACTTGCTTTACGGTGCGCCCAAACCGAAGCCAACGCCGATCGCGTTTGATGAGGTGGTCGAACTGCTCGAGATAGCTCCGTTGCTCGACCGCTCTCCCTCACATCTGTCCGGCGGCGAGCGGCAGCGCGTCGCCATGGGTCGCGCGCTGTTGTCTCAGCCCAGACTGCTTGTGATGGACGAGCCGCTTGGCGCGCTCGACCGCTGCGCCAGACGTGAGATTCTGCCGATCATCGAGCGCCTGCCCGAGAAGCTCGCGCTGCCGATGATCTACATCGGCCATGACATGGCGGAGATCGAACATTTTGCCGATTATCTCGTCATGATGGAGCGCGGCGTAGTGACCGCGGCCGGACCGCTGCAAGTCTTACAGAGAGATCCCGCGCTGCCGCTAGCGGCAAGCCGCGAAGCCGCCGTCAGCCTTGATGCCGTTGTCAGCGGCTATGATGGGCGCTATGGGCTACTCATTCTCCGCCTCAAAGGGGCGCGGCTGTTGGTGCCGGCGCCGCCGTTTGCACCCGGCGTGCACCAACGGCTGCGCATTGGAGCGAGCGACGTCAGCGTGGCGCGCGAGGCGCCACGCGCAGGCTCCATGATTAATGTCTTTCCGGCGCGCATCAGAGCCTGTTTGCCGCTCGGCGCGGCTGAGATCACGCTGGTTCTTGCGCTCGGCACCGGGGGCTCGGGCACGGAGATTTTGGCCCGCATCACGCGTTTCTCCTTTGATTCCCTTGGGCTAAAGGATGGGATGGACGTATTCGCGCAGCTCAAGCACGTCTCGCTGCTCTCGGCCTCTGAACCGCCATTGCAAATCGTGACGACCTCCAGGCCAGCAGCAGATCCTGGGCAGGCAAGCGCCGCGGCGTGAAACGAGCAAGCTCGCTCGAGAGGCGAGCGGCATCATCTTGAGGCTACATTTCATTGTGCCACGCAGGCGGAGTTGAAGAGGCCGATATCGCAAGCCGGACGAGGCGGCCGAGCCATTGGACGGGGCACGCTGGCAACCTATGTGCGTGTCAAGCAAAGGCCCGCGCCATGTTTCTCGAACCGCACGCCAATTGCTGGGATGAGAAGCAAGAGCCGCCGCGGCTAACGCGTTCCCAGTGGCGTCCGGATTTCCCGATGAGGCTTGCCGATTGATCCTCATCAATTCAGTTCTGACCCTGTTTGTGGTCGGAAATGCAGGAGCGGCGGAGGTCGACGCGGCGGTCGCCGCGAACTTCACCGCGCCGGCCAAGGAGCTGCAGCGCCGTTTAAGCCGAAGACCGGGCGAGGCCAAGCTTTGGCGCGAGCGGACAGCTTACAGCCAGGTGAGGCAACGGGCGCCCTTTGAGCTATTTCTCCGCCCGACGAGGCCGCCCGAGCAATCTGGTCGAGAACGGTCTTGCGTTCAGGAAAGCCGGTTCACCTATGCGACCTATAATCTCGTGCTGTGCAGTTCAACTCCGAAGTTCGTGAACGAGGCTTTCGCAAAACCTCGATCCATAATCCGGCTGCTGCGCGTTATAGCGCAGCCACTGAGCACGCTGTGAAAGCGCTCGGCGCCTGTGAATTGACGCAGCCGAAGCTGGTCGCGGGATCCTCGCATCTCCCTGGGCCGGAAGCACCCCTCACCTTCCCGCTCTCGTGGGGGGACACGCGCTCTCTTTCGTGGTCAAGCCGCTCCGGAAGGCCTCCGTTACCAAGCTGGCTTGCCGCCG
>NZ_PSRR01000595.1 GCF_004296405.1 Bradyrhizobium sp. Leo170 | reverse complement strand
ACTCCATGCGGAGCGTTCGCATACGACGAAGACCGCCTGATCGACGCATGCGCGCGGGCACGGCGAGCTCTATGATGGCGTTGCGTGAAGATCAGGCGGCCTGCTGATCGGCGGGCTTGTCGCCTTGGCGCAGGAGTTTCCATTCCCAGGGCAGCAGTTCGTGCAGACGCGACGCGGGAAGATCGGCGATACGGGCGAGGATGTCAGCGAGCCAGGCCTTGGGATCGGCGTCGTTGAGGCGACAAGTCGTGATCATCGTCAGCATGATAGCGGCACGGTCGGCGCCGCGCTGGCTGCCGGCGAAGGTCCAGTTGCGCCTTCCCAATGCGATGCCTCTCAATGCGCGCTCAGCGCAATTGTTGGTCAAGCAGATCCTGCCATCGTCGAGGAAGCGGGCGAAGTCGTCCCAGCGCCTGAGCATGTAATTCATAGGCTTCAGGACCTCGGAGGAGCGCGAGAGGGTTTCGCGCTCACGCAGCAACCAGGCGTGCATGTCCTCGAGAAGCGGCTTGCTCTTTTCCCGGCGAACGGCACGCCGCTCGTCGGCGCCGCGGCCGTTAATGGCGCGCTCGATCTCGAACAACGCATCGAGGCGTCTGACCGCCTCCAGCGCGATCGGAGAGACCGGTTTGCCCTTCTTACCTTCCCGGGCATTTTTCTCGATGTCAGCCAGCTCGAAGAAGCCCCGCCGCGCATGGGCAAAGCAAAACGCCGGCGTGATCGGCAGCACCTTCTTCTGCGGGTCGAACAGCGGCTCGAAGCCGTTGTAGCAATCGGCTTGCAGGATACCGGCGAAGGCGGCCAGATGCTTCTGGGGATGCTCGCCTCGTCGATCGCTCGAGGCGTAATAGACCGCCGCCGGCGGCGCAGGCCCGGCAAACGGCCGGTCATCCCGCACATAAGTCCAGATCCGCCCGGTCGTGCACTTGCCCTTCGCCAGGATACGGATGGTGGTGTCGTCGCCATGAAGGCGCTCGGCCGCGAGTACATGGCGTTCGATCAAGTGGAAGAGCGGCATGACGGCGAAGGTCCCGTGGCCGACTTGGTCGGCCAGCGTCGACAACGGCAGGTCGATCCCCTCAGCCTTGAAGCGCGCACTCTGGCGGTTGAGCGGGATATGCATGCCGAACTTGTCGAACAGGATCGTCGCCAGCAATTGTGGGCCGATGAAGCCGCGCGGCGTGGCGTGGAACGGGGCGGGCGGCTGGCTGATCTTCTCGCAATCGCGGCAGGTAAACTTCTCGCGTACCGTCTCGATCAGCTTGAAGCGGCGCGGGATCTCCTCCAGCGTCCCGGTCACATCCTCACCGATCTTCGCCAGTCGCGATCCACCGCAGCAGGCGCAGGTTGTTGGAGCCTCAATGACGACGCGCTCGCGTTCGATGTCATCCGGCCATGGCTTGCGCACCGGCCGCTTGCGCATGAAGGGGCGGACGTTCTGCGTCTTCGCCGCTGCGGCCTGCGCGGCAAGCTCATCCTCGCTCGCCGTGGTGGCGAGTTCTTCGAGCTCTAACTCCAGTTGCTCGAGCAGCCGCGCTGTGCGCTCGGAGCGTTGCCCGTACAGTTCGCGCTTGAGCTTCTCGATCCGCAGCTCGAGATGCGCGATCAGCGCTTCGTTGTCCGACAGTTCCGCCCGCGCACTGGCAGCCACCGCCTCGGCTTGCAGCCGCGCCTCACGCTCGGCCTGCAGCGCCGCCAGGGCACTCACAAGGTCCGATGGAAGATCGTCCGGCTTCGATATCATGAAGCCATTGAATCAGATCGAGCAGCAGATTCAAACCGTAAAACGGCTATCCGACCCGCGTCGGACGCTGGGTTTCTTGAGGGTTGCGCCAATCGATCCCGGACAACAGATAGCTCAACTGCGCCGGCGAGATCGTGACCGATTCACCGGCAACCGATGGCCAGATGAACTTTCCTCTCTCGAGCCTTTTTGTGAACAAGCAGGCTCCCTGGCCATCGTGCCAGATCGCCTTCACAAGATCGCTGCGGCGACCGCGGAAGACGAACAGATGACCGCTGAGCGGGTCTTTGCGCAGCACCTCCTGCACTTGGAGTGCCAGCGACGGAAAGCCTCTGCGCATATCCGTGTAGCCTGTCGCGAGCCACACTCGCACATTCCCCAGTATAGCAATCATCGGCGTCCAAGCACATCGAGGACCCGCGCCAGCGCCTCCGGATCGACGTGCGCATCCACCCGGATGCACCGTCGGTTGCCAAGATCGATCTCGATCAATCCAGTACGCGCGGCTGCCACAGAGCGAACTCGGCCGTCAGCCGTAGGCAAAAGCTTCGGAGTTTCCTCAGCCGATGCCGCTGCGGCGGCGATCTGCACCGGCGTAAAAGATGGCACAACTTGTTCCGATGTCCGTGCTTGTCGACGCCAGGTAAACACCAGGCTGGCCGCTACTCCGTTGCGACGCGCAACCTCAGTCACCTTCGCGCCCGGCACCAACGTCTCCTCGACAATCCGTGCCTTGTCGTCCTGCGACCAGCGCCGCCGCCGCTCCAGCCCGCCCAAAACCTCGACCCGCATCGCCTGATGACCTTAAAGCTAGACTTAAGGTCACACGCTTCGCTAATTACCACCCGTCACGCAAGACGGCCGCCGTCGGATGCGTACTGCGGAG
>NZ_PSRR01000594.1 GCF_004296405.1 Bradyrhizobium sp. Leo170 | reverse complement strand
CGTCCGCAGCCGTCGCAGCAGGGGACTGCGCGGCTGCGGACGGGGCGGCCTGGGCGACCGGAGTTGCACTGGAGGTTGCAGACGTGTCACCTCCGATCAGGGCCACCGTGTTCAGCGCCGGCAACGAGGCGGCGACCGACGCATAGGGATTGCCGTCAAGCGTCAGCGTGACCTGGCCGTTACTGGCGACCACGGCCAGATGATGCCAGGTGCTAGGTGCGACCGGCGCACCGGCGCCGCTGCGCTGCGCGGCCCCGGCATTGGTCACCTCGACGAACGGCGCGCCATTGTCCAGACCGATCACCAGCGCATTGCCGGCCGCAGCATCGCGGCGGCTGTAGAGCGCGGCGTTCGGCTGCGCGGCCGCCGGCTTGATCCAGGCCGACCAGGTGAACGGTGCGCCCGCCGCCTGCGTCAGCGACGGCGAGGCCGGCAGCGTCACCGGGTTTTGGCCGGTCAGCCGCACGCCATTGCCGATGAGCGCGCCTTCGGCCGGCTGGCCCACGCTCTGCGCGTTGTTGGCCCACACCGAGGAGTCGAGCGACGGCGTGCCGCGCTCGTTGAAGTGATAGACCAAGAGCGTGTCGGGATCGTAGGTCGCCTTGGCGTCCGCCGCCGCAACCGCCTTCTTGTTGCCGTAGTAGAGCCAGATCTCGGCCTTGGCCCCCGGCTGCACGTTCGGCACCGCGACCCAGATCAGCGCCTCGCTGAGCAGCCCGTCATATTTCTCGACGTGATACTTCAGCGGCGTCTTGTCGTCGCCGGCGACAAACCGCAGGTCGGAGCCGTCGTCCTTGGCGGAGGCGAAGCGGAAATTGCCGGTGTGCAGCCGGACCAGGACCGGCGTCGACCCGACCGGGTCGGTGATGTTGGCCCCAGTGGCGCTGGCATCGATCGTGATCTTCTTGCGCAATTGCCATTCATCGTTCCACCAGGCGTTCGCCGGCGCCGACAGCGCCAGCACCGCCACCACAGCCAGCAACAGCATGGCCGCCGCGTTCGCCGCCGCGCGCGTCGCACCGCTCCCCATGGCCCGCATCTTGTCCCATCCCATTGTCATCAGAATTCACCCCAGAGCCGAACGTTGAAGCGCGGGTCGCCCGCGCGCGTATAGGTTTGGCTGACCATCGGAACGGACAGCGCGAACATGCCATTGAACGCGTTGAACACCTTGAAGCGGGTGCCGACGCCGTAGCTCCATAGGTTGAACGCCGACTGCTGATCCGGCAGCGGCTTCTGGATGCTGACATGCGCGGCGTCGGCAAAGGCGAACAGCCGCCACTCGTTGAAGGTGGTGAAACGCGGCGCTCCCTGGCCGGTCTCGTCCTTCATCTCCTTCTGCAGCATCGCGCCGAGGTCCGGGCTGCGGATCTCCAGATTGCCGATCACGCCGTCATCGCCGAGCACCTCGGATTCCAGATAGCCGCGCACAGTGTTGAGGCCGCCGGCGCTGAGCTGCTCGCTCGAGACCAGGGGTCCGTCGGCGACCTGCGCCTGCACCTTGCCCCAGAGCTGGAAATTCTCCGGCAGTTCCTGGGTGTGCGAGACGTCGACGTTGAAGTGCGTGAAGCTCGGCGAGGCGTAATAGCGCTTGGCGTCGAACTCGGTCCAGTCGCTGCCGAACGGCCGCAGACTGTAGGTGATCCCGGCGTTGAACTGGGTGACGAAGTTCTCGTTCTGGAACGTCGCGCCGTAGGTGGCGACCACCGGATAATAGGTCACCGGCGAGGCGAAACTGTCGGTGCCCAGCCCCACGGTCTGGTCGAAGTGCTTGTAGTCCACCCCGACCGACAGCGTCTGGAAGAAGTTCTCGCGGCCCGGCAGCGTCATCACCGCACGGCCGCCGATGATCTCGCCGGGGCCGACGATGTTGGTGCCGCCGACGGTGGCGACGTTGCTGCTCGACTTCACGCCGTAGAGCAGAAAGCTCAGCCACTCGACATCGGGAATGCGCGCCAGATACGACCCCGAGAACACCTCGGCATCGCCCGGCCGCTGCGGCGCCACCTGATAGGTGAAGCTGGCGGAATGCCCGAGCTGCCACAGATTGTCGTAGTGCACGGTGGCGATGAGGCGGGCCGGCGTGGTGTTCGGCGAGTTGGCGTTGTTGACCTCGATGGAGCCGTGGATCGGCGCCTTGTCCTCGATATTGAGGTCGACATCCACCGTGCCTGGCGAGACGCCGGCGCGCAGCGCGGGCGTGACCCGCCGGTCGGGCCATTGGTTGAGCGCGACGATGTCCTTGGTGACATCGTTGAAATTCGGCAGCGTGCCCTCTTTGAGCGATTTCGCCCGGTCCTTGATCTGCTCGATGTCGAAGTAGCGCGAATTCTTCACCCGCAGCCGGCCGACCTTCATCTCCGCCACCTTGAGAATGACGACCCCGCGCAGCGCATTCTGCGTCGGCACCGACACGCTCACGGTCTGAAAGCCCTTGTCGCGATAGGCCTTCTCGAGCGCGGCGCGCGCCTTCTCGACATCGTCGGCGCTCTTGCCCGGACCGAGGAACGGATAGATCGCCTCCTCGACGTCGATCTGCGGCAGCTTGTCGGCGCCCTGCACCGCGAAATCGTCGATGTCGAAGCGTTGCGCCGGCGCCGCGCTCTGCGCCGCCGCCCGGCCGGCGCGGGCGCAGTCGCACCGTCCGCATTCGCGGG
>NZ_PSRR01000593.1 GCF_004296405.1 Bradyrhizobium sp. Leo170 | reverse complement strand
TTGCCTGCAGCCGGAGAACACCGCGCCCATGCTGGCGCCTTCGCGGGCAAACCGCACCGAGCCAGAGCGCGGCTTGTCGTCGGTGGGAAAGCCGCAGGCCCAGCCGGTGCGGCTGGCGAGATCGAGCGCGAGAATGCGCGGCGCATATGTCATGCCGCCTCCGTCAGCTCGATGAAACGCCCGTCAAGCCCGCAGGTTCGCAGAACCTCCGCGTCGCGCGCGCCATAGGCGATCAGCACCGACGGCGCGCCGGAATTGTTGTTCGCCCGCGTGCCGTCAGCATGATGGAAAAACAACCTTCCATGCAGGAACAGGAGCGCGGTCGCTTGATTCCACACCGTCTCAAAGAACAGGTCGGTTTCGGTGCGTGCAAAGATCAGCGCGGTCCCGCAGCCGTGCGCCGCCATGCGGCGCAACCAGGGGCCGACAATGACCGGGCCGCCATAAGGTGGATTGAGCCAGACCCGGCCATGCCAGCGCTTGAGCAGCCCGTTATCGAGAATCGTGTAGTGCTCTTTCGCGAAGTCCCATGGGCGATCGATCGGCGCGCAGGGGTCGAGATCGAATGACAGTGCGCCACCCAATGCCGCGATGATCTCCGGCGGCGTCAGCCACTCGTCCTTGAGCATGATCGGGCTATGGTGTCCGCCAATGCCGAGCCGGCCTTGTCGCTCCATCTTCATGCCACCGACCTCCAGCGTTGTTCGCGGAAGACCGGCAGGAATGCCAGCTCATCGATGTTCGACAGCTCGGACTTGGGCAGCCACCACGTGCCGCGTTCGAGACCGTGATTACCATCAGCGATGCGCTTCTGCCTGTAGAAGCGGCCCTTGGTGATCCAACCCTCGACCCAGCAGCAGGACCAGTCACGTTCGCTGATCGATACCGCAGCGATGACGTCGAACTGCTTCTGCTCGTAGAGATCATTGATGGTGTTGGACCAGATCAGCTTGAAGGGCGGCAGCGTCGTCTTGACGTCGATCCGGGCGCCGTTGAGCACCAGGTCGTGGCCCGGGTCCGGGCTGTCGACGCTCCACTTGACCGCGGCATCCGGATCGAGACCGCAATGGATCGCGGCGGCGACCTCGCCGACCTTGCTGCGCCCGAGAATGACCGGATTGCTCTCGGTCCCACGGTTGCCGGAACGGGCACGGGATTGCGGAGAGCCGCCAGCGGCATAATGCGCGACCAGCGCTTTGCCGAACGCGAAGCCGCGCGCAACCAACGTCGATGGGACGCGCACGAGCTTGCGGTTGGCGTTGGTCATGCGGCGACCTCCGCCTCGTTGCCCCAGGCTGCCCAGCCCGGCCGCGCCGGCCCGCGCCGGTTCAGTTCGATCTTGGGAAGGTTGGGGAAATAGGCCTCGATCAGCTCGCAGAACGCTTCGGGCTTTGCCGAATGCTCGCCGCGCGGCTGCTCGATCACCGAATCCCATTGCAGGCCCGGCGCCGGACAGGGCACCTTGCCGCGCACGCCAACCAACAGATGTTCGTGACGGAAGCGGAACCAATAGCCGGTGCCGGTGCGATCCTTGATCCAGACCGCGTTGGACACGTAGCCAAAGCCCCACGCCGCCATCACCTCCAGCGCCTGCGGCAGCATCGGCGGCGTCGCGCACAGAAACAGGACGCTGTCATCGGCCGCGATCGACGGCACGTCGCGCGCCTTGATCGTCTCCAGCGGCGAGGTCGGGTAATGCATGTCCGCCGACGAATTGATCAGGCCGGCCTCGGACCACGTCTCAAAGCGCCATTCCGGGTCGGCGTAGATCACGCCGAACTTCCGCTCGGGCAGCGCGCACTGCTTCCGGCCGAGCACGGCCTCACGCTGGGCGCGGGCCTTCTGCTTGACCACCTTGCGCGCGGCGTTGATCTCGCCGGCCTGGGCGAGGCTGGCGATCTCGCACTGATCTTCGGCCGGCAGCTTACTGGCGCGCGCAGCGATGCTGACCGCGAGATGGCCCTGGTTGACGGCTTGGGCCAGTTCGGGCGCGGCGTGGTCTAGAACCGCGCTTGCAGCGTTGACGCTGCGCTCGGAGACGTTCATCAGCAGAGCAGCGGTCTTGCGATCAAAACGCAAAATTGCGTTTTGATCTACGGATTTGCGGTCACCGCCGCGCGTCACGTTTTCGAGGCGAGCCGCCACCATCGCCCGCTGGCTGGCATCCAGATGGCGCCGCTTCATGTTAAGACTGAGCACATACCCGACGGGATTTTCGCCGTCATAGACGCGCGTCGGACAATCGACGCCAGCCTCTAGGGCAGCGCGATATCGATTGCGGCCGTCGAGGATTTTCCTCTGGTACAGAACGATCGGCTCGCACACGCCGTTGGCGCGGATATCGGCGAGGAAGCCGGCATATTCCGCGCCTTCGATCAGCGGGAAGATGCTCGCCAGCGGATGCGGCTCCAGGCGTTCCATGGCGCGCCCCCGTCAATGAGCGGTGGCGGTGGCGCCTTCGTACTCCGAGTTCATGGCCGCCGCCCTCCAGAGCGGCAGGTCCTTGACGCCCTCGGCGACCGCGAGCATCGCCAGCACCTGCTGCTGGTCGGCCTCGAGTTCCTCGTAGATCTCGCGGTTCTTCTGCTCGTTGTCGCGGATCTTCACCAGCGAGCGCAATTCCTTGGTCGGAACGCCGCGCGCCTTGGCTTCCTTGTAAACA
>NZ_PSRR01000592.1 GCF_004296405.1 Bradyrhizobium sp. Leo170 | reverse complement strand
CCATTGGAACGGCCCCGGGTTACGCTGGCGCTTCACCCGGGCTACGCCCCCAAGGGATGGCCGGCGGGCTCTCGTCGGTACTGGCTGCGGGCACCGAGGAACTCCGCAAAACCATGGCAAATAGCTCGTTTTATTGCGGTTTGTGGCTGTTCTAGCGCTCGCCTCCTCGCGCTTTGGAGGCTAGTGTCGCGCCTCGAATCGAACTTTTTTGACCTGAGGCACGCTTTCATGACCATCCGCCTGCACCGCGGCGATTTGCCGGATCTGTCCCGCTACAAGGATGCCGTTGCGATCGACACCGAGACCATGGGGCTCAATCCGCATCGCGACCGGCTCTGCGTGGTGCAGATGTCCAATGGCGACGGCACGGCCGACGTCGTGCAGGTGCCGATGGCATCAGCCGATGCGCCGAACCTGAAGGCGCTGCTCGCCAATCCGAACATCCTGAAGATCTTCCACTTCGCGCGGTTCGATCTTGCGGCGCTCTACAATGCCTATGGCGTGATGCCGACGCCGGTCTACTGCACCAAGATCGCTTCCCGCCTCAGCCGCACCTATACCGACCGCCACGGACTGAAGGACTTGGTGCGCGAGGTGCTCAATATCGAACTGTCGAAGCAGCAACAATCGAGCGACTGGGGCGCGCCGGCGCTGAGCGAGGCGCAGCTTGCCTATGCCGCGTCCGACGTGCTGCATCTGCATGCGCTGCGCGAGAAGCTCGATGCGATGCTGGCGCGCGAGGGCCGCACCGAACTGGCGAAAGCCTGTTTCGAATTCCTGCCCACCCGCGCCCGGCTCGATCTCGGCGGCTGGGAAGCCGAAGACATTTTTGCGCATTCCTGAACCTGTCCGAGGCCGGCGCGGACGCCCGAAAGGCGTTCGTCCGCCCCGTTTCGGTCACACTCGTAACGCGAGTGTGCGGCGGCCGCGATGCGACGTCCCGGCTGCGCAATCCGGCGGTCCCGGGTAGAATGATGTAAGCTTTTGCCAGACTTCGCGCCCTTGGAGCAGCGGTGAATTCGATCCAGAGCCCAGCCTATCTAGCCGGCCTCGAGGCGCGCTTTGCCGCCGCCGAGCGCCACAGCCGGATGGTGCGGATCCTTCGCATCGCGGTCCCCGCGGCGGTGGTCCTGTCATTGCTCGCGATCGTCGGGGTGTCGGTCTTCAATCCGTTCCGCATGTTGTTGCCGAAGCTGCCGGTCGACATCGGCAACCTGGTCGTCTCCGGCACCAAGATCACGATGGAATCGCCGCATCTCGCGGGCTTCTCCACCGACCAGCGCCCGTACGAGCTCTGGGCCAAGGCGGCGATCCAGGACCTCACCGACCCCGATCACGTCGAGCTCCAGACCCTGCGCGCAAAGATGCTGATGGAAGACCGCTCCACGATGACCATGGATGCGCGCACCGGCTTCTACGACAGCAAGCAGCAGCTCCTCGACCTGCGCAAGGACATCTTCCTGCAAACGTCGACCGGCTATGAGGCCAAGCTTTCGCAAGCCTTTGTCGATATCAACAAGGGCACGGTGACGTCGGACGAGCATGTCGACGTCAAATTGCTGAACGGCACGCTGACCGCCGACAAGCTCCGGATCTACAACAACGGCGAGGTCGTGCGCTTCGAAGGCAATGTCGTGATGAATTTGATCATGGATAATCCGCCGGCGCAGGCCGAAGCGGAGCCGGCGCCCGCACCTGCACCGCCACCGAAGACGCGCTCGGGCTCAAGCAAATCCGCCAACACGAAATGATCTTCATGAAGCAGTTTTCTTCGCGCGGTGTTGCAGCGGCGGCCTTCGTACTCGCGATGATCGCGCCGGGTTCGGTGCGCGCGCAGAGCGCAGTCTCCGGCGTGCCCAACGCCATGCAGGGCTTTACCCAGAATCGTGACCAGCCGATCCAGATCGAGGCGGCGGCGCTCGAGATGCGCGACAAGAAAAAGGAAGCGACATTCTCCGGCAATGTGAAGGTGGTACAGGGCGACACCACGATGACGTCGAAGACGCTGGTCGTGTTCTATGAATCGAATTCGGGACAGGGCCAAGGCACGCCGCCGCCATCGAACGCCAAAAGCGCAAAATCGGCGCCGATGCAGTCGGCCCAGCCGGGGCCGGGTGGCAGCTCCTCGATCAAGCGGCTGGAGGCCAAGGGCAACGTCGTGGTCACCCAGAAGGATCAGGTCGTCACCGGGGAGACCGCGATCTTCGACACCAAAGCCAATCTCATCACCATGCTCGGCGGCGTCGTGCTGACGCAGTGCAAGAACGTGCTGCGCGGCGACAGGCTGCTGGTGGACATGACGACCGGCGTCTCGCGTGTGGAATCCGACGGCGGCAGGGTGCAGGCGCTGATCCGGCAAGGACAGGGCGGGCAGGGCGGCGGTGGCCAGGGGGGCTGCCCGCCGCAGCCCGGCAGCCCGTCGCCTTCCAGTAAGTCGAAATAAATCAATAGCTTACTGAATATCTTGAGGCGGCGAGGTTGAAGCCGGCGGGGCGAGACTGTATCTAGGCGATGATCCGGAAAAATGGGAACCGGTTTTCCGAACAGAGAGTGGACGTCCGGTGGTGGAACGCGCCTGGGGGTGGGCGAGCGGTTCCGCAGGACAAGGGCATCCACGCATTCAAGGTTCGCGAGCTAATCGATTAGCCCGCGGGCGTAGTCCCCGGGG
>NZ_PSRR01000591.1 GCF_004296405.1 Bradyrhizobium sp. Leo170 | reverse complement strand
CCTAGCTCGCGGGAAGTGGTGTTGCGGTCGTCTCGGCCAGCCGTTCGGCGGCCTTTGCTTCGACCAGGTCAGCGTAGCGGTCATATTCATCGGCCATTTCGAGCAGTTTTTCGCGAACGTCTGCATCAATGACCTGATAGGCCAGCCGCTTCGCTTGCTCGGATTGAAACCGGTAGTGCTGTGTGTCGGACATGTGGCACCTCGAACGTATGTCCGGCACGAACCGCAAAGGTTCATCAGGCAGCGGCAGGCTTCTTGTCCTGTCGAATCTCGACGTCGAACCAGCCCATCTCCTTGAGTTCGTGCGCTTTCTTCACCGCGGCATCCTCACTCTCGCGCCTTAGGATGATCTGCCCCGTGCCGTCGCGGGCGTAGATGAAATAAGTCATTCTTAAAATCCTGTTCGGCTGAAATACGCGCGCAGTCCGCCTCGACAATGGAAATGGCTTGAAACGATCTTGGCGCAAAACACGGCGCTTTGATGAAGCGGATGGTGCCGGCTGAGGGGATTGAACCCCCGACCTTCGGTTTACAAAACCGCTGCTCTACCGCTGAGCTAAGCCGGCAATTTCGGCCGCTCGCATATCAGACTTGTCGGCGCAGGGCCAGAACCTGAGGGCAGCCAGGCAAGACCTGTGCAGGAAAAAGGCGGCCGGGCGGCCACCTTTTCCCCAACTGGTCGATCGGGTTACTGGCAGGGGTGGCGGCGGCCATCCTCGCCGCGGAACCATGTGCCGGGCGTGCAGACGAGGCCGTTACGCTCGGCGTAGCTTTGGGTGTAGTAGCCGCCCCGGTAGCCGTTATCGAAGCCGGCAAATGGCGCAGTGGCGACCGCGGCCGCCGTGCCGACGGCGCCTCCGACAACCCCGGCGGCGACGTTGCCCGGCCAGAAGCCGCTGCGATCGTCCCAGCGAGCGTAGCTGTTGTTCCAGCCATTGTTCCAGCCATTGTTGTACTGATAGGCGGCGGCGCGACGCTGCTGGTAGCTGCCGGTATAGGGATTTCCCGGTCCTTGGTTCTGGCAATTGGCGTTCGGATAGAACTGAGCGCAATAGCCGGGATTGTAGATCACCTGTTGCGCCCCGGCGGGAGCGGCCAGGGCGGAAGCGAGCAGCGCGGCGGTGCCGGCGATAGCGAGTGGTCTCATGTGAGATTCTCCTTGAAGTCGCAACCGACACCAAGCGGCCGCGCGGCCGGCCTGTTCCACTGATCCTGTTCACGCGACTTCAAACCCAGGTGATCGCAGCAAGCGCATGGGAAGGTTGGTACTCGCGGACGTTGATACGCCGCCCTTTGTTGAAGCAGTGCCTGACAAGGGCCGTGACTTCGTGTCAAATGGGGTATTGGAGCGGGCGGCGCGCATGTTTGGAATCCTGGGACTTGGTTTTCTATTGGGCATGCGGCATGCGCTCGAGCCCGACCATATCGCTGCCGTCTCCAGCATCGCCGCGCGCCGGACCCATGTCGGCGACATCGTCAGGCACGGGCTTACCTGGGGGCTCGGCCATACGCTGACGCTGTTCTGCTTCGCGGGCGCCGCCATCCTGCTCGGACACGCGATCCCCGAGACGGTGGCCCGGCCGATCGAGGGCGCCGTCGGCATCATGCTGATCGGGCTCGGTGCCCATGTGCTGTGGCGTCTGTGGCGCGACCGCGTCCATTTCCACCGCCATGGCCACGGCGACGGAACGGTGCATTTCCACGCCCACAGCCATGCCGGCGAGACGAAGCCGCATCATGTCGCCACACATGTCCACGCGCACGGCTTTCGCTGGCGCACGCTGCTGGTCGGCTTGATGCACGGCATGGCCGGTTCTGCAGCACTGCTGGTGCTTGCGGTGTCGCAGGCCTCGAGCCCGATCGTCGGACTGGGCTATGTTGCCCTGTTCGGGATTGGCTCGATGGTAGGCATGGGCGCGCTGTCCACCGTGATTGCGGTGCCGATCGCGGCATCCGCGCGCTGGCTCACCTGGGCCAACCGCGGGCTGCAAGGCGCGGTCGGGCTCGTGACCATCGCGATCGGTGTGAACACCTTCATCGAGACGCTGCTGGCGTAAGCGGCCGCGCATACGGCGTTAACAAATCCTGATCGCGATCGCCCGCAATTGAGCGAGCCGGCATGCTCACGCGTTAGGCTTACCGGCAGTTTGGCCTGCCGCCTTAACCTTTGGCTGCGCGCATTCGATTAGGTTGCTGAACGAGACAGGAAAGCAACCAATGCGCGTTGGCATTACAGCGGGGATTCTTTTGGCGATGACGTCGACGGCCTTTGCCGGCGGCGGCTCCGGCGGCGGCTTCGATATCGTCGTTCCCTATCGCCGTGGCGTGCCGATCATCATCAACGGCATCGACGCCTCCTATGCCGTGATCGAAGGTGAGTGGGGCCTCGGCAAGAACGTCCACGTGCAGCCGACCATCTATGGCGGCCGCTACATCGATTCCGAGCCCAATGTCGGCCATTATTATCCGAGCCTCGGCCACATGCCGGGCTATGGGCGCCTGGAGATCGAGCCGCCCTCGAACCGGCGTCTGCCCAAGCCGGCCGAAAGCTATCACCAATCCTGGTCCGCGCAGTCGATGCCGCTGCCGGCGCAGTCAGGCCCGCCCGTCGATGCGCCGCCCATCATCTACGCGCCGCAGTATGACCAGTTCCCGCGCGACCATCACCGCCGGCCGCCGAGAATTCCGCGC
>NZ_PSRR01000590.1 GCF_004296405.1 Bradyrhizobium sp. Leo170 | reverse complement strand
TGAGACTGCGCCGCACGCAACCGGCGGCGTCTATGTCAACTTCATGCCGGAGGATGAGAGCGATCGCGTGTCCGGTGCCTACGGCCCGAACTACGCTCGTCTCGCGGCACTTAAGGCCCAGTACGATCCCGGCAACCTGTTCAGGCTAAATCAGAATGTTCTTCCGGCCGCCGCACAGCGACCGGCCGCCTGACAAGGTACAGGTGATTGGACCCGCAACTGGGCGGGCTCCAAGGCGAAGTTGGATGTAGGCCCCTCGGCCTCAATTCGCGACACTCAAACAAAAAGCCCGGCCGCTTGGCCGGGCTTTTCGCTGCAAATCTTTGCTGGCTGCTTATGCCGCCTCATCGGCGACGGTCGCGTCGTCGCTGTCGCCGTCGAGATCGTCGGCATCGCCTTCACCGTCTCCCTCAGCGCCGGCTTCTTCAGCCTTGGCCGCGCCGCGGCGCGGACTCTTGGCGAGCTGGCTCTCGATCTCCTTGATCGCTTCGGTCTCGGTCGAGTGCTGCACCACCGCGATCTCGCGCGACAGCCGGTCGAGCGCCGCTTCATAGAGCTGGCGTTCAGAGTAGGACTGCTCGGGCTGCGATTCCGAACGATAGAGATCGCGCACCACTTCCGCGATCGCGACGATATCGCCCGAATTGATCTTGGCTTCGTATTCCTGCGCCCGGCGCGACCACATCGTGCGCTTGACGCGGGCACGGCCTTTCAGCGTCTCCAGCGCCTTCTTGACCAGCGCCGGGTCGGACAATTTGCGCATGCCGACATTGGCGACCTTCGCGGTGGGCACGCGAAGCGTCATCTTGTCCTTCATGAAGCTGATGACGAAAAGTTCCAGCTTGGCGCCCGCGATCTCCTGCTCCTCGATCGCGAGGATCTGGCCGACGCCATGGGCCGGATAGACCACGAATTCGTTGGCCTTGAAGCCCTGGCGCTGGGTCACAACCTTCTTCGGCTCCTCGACGCGCGGGGCCGCAACCGGCTTCGCGGCCGGCTTGACGGCGGCCTTTGGCGCAGGCGCTGCGGCCTTAGGGGCGGTCTTGGCGGCGACTTTCGAAGCAATGGTCTTGGGAGCTGTCGCTTTCGCGGCAGTTTTGGCAGTCTTTTCTGGCATCACGCTTCTTTTGTTCTTCGAGGACTTTGTAGCCGCAGCCTTACGGGCCTCCTTCACGGACGCCCTGGCACGACCTTTGACTGCGCTGCGGGCAACTGCAGCGGCTTTCTTTGACGATTTGGAAGCACTCTTTTTACGCGTTTTCTGTGACACAGCCTGCGCGCGGAAACTGCCACGCCCCTGTTCGATGTTTTTGCGGAAACGAACGGGGCCAAGCATCGGGGATGGCCGGGTTCGGCTCTGGCAATGTGCCTAATATAGCACATTTTCCGCAAAAATCAATGATTTAGGGCCGAATCCCGCCGCTTGCAGGCACTAGCGGTCATAACGCTGTCATTAGGGTTAAACGATGGCGCGATTCCCCGCCTGAATACGATATCGATCCGGCAGGGCAGCGCGCGAATCAGTCGCCACTTCCGGGGTTCGCAGAGAAATATTTCTCGAACTTTCCCTCCTGCCCGTCGAACTCCTTGGCGTCCGGGGGCGAATCCTTCTTCTGGGTGATGTTGGGCCAGCTCTTGGCGTATTCGCTGTTGACCTCGAGCCACTTCTCCAGGCCCGGCTCGGTATCCGGCTTGATCGCATCCGCCGGGCATTCCGGTTCGCAGACGCCGCAATCGATGCATTCCTCAGGATGGATGACCAGCATGTTCTCACCCTCGTAGAAACAATCGACGGGGCAGACCTCGACGCAATCAGTATATTTGCACTTGATGCAGTTTTCAGTGACGACGTAGGTCATCCAGGACTCCGAACCAAAGACTCCGAAAGCGGATTCATTCTTTCAGGGTTGCGTTTCAAAAATTGCGTAGCGCAGGAGAACCGCTGCTGCAAGATAAGCAAGCCGGTTCGGCGCCGTGTTTTCAGGCAACTGATCGCCTCCCCGAGATAATCACTCGGCGCGGCTCTGCAAATCCTCATACAGCACCCGTGCGGCGGTGGCGTCGCCCCACCGCTCGGAGAAGCCGATCACCTTCAGCACGCGCACGCTGCGATCGAGCGCGATGGTCAACACGTCGCCCGGTTTGACCGCGTGTCCGGGCGTGCTCTCGCGCACGCCGTTGATGCGGACATGGCCGGCCTCGACCAGCGCGGCGGCGCTGGTGCGCGCCTTCACCACCCGCGCATGCCACAGCCATTTATCGAGACGCTGACGCTCCAATCGGCCTCATGTTCTCTGTTTGGCGCGGCTCAATCCTTGCGGTTGCCGGCGAGCTGTTCCCTCAGCGCCGCGAGTTTTGCGAACGGCGAATTCGGATCGATCGCGCGCTCGCGTTCGCGCGGCGCCGAACTCGCATATTGGCGGAGCGCCGGGCCGCTCTCGCGCCCCTTGTCGCGGCCGCCTTTGTCGCGGAAATCACGGCCGCCGCGCTCGCGGTCGCCACGGTCGCGATCCTTGCGGTCGCCGGAGAATTTATCGCGGCGGCGATCATTGTCGCGGTCGCGGCCCTTGCCCTCGAAGCGCTCGCGGCGCCCGCCTTTGTCCTCGCGCGGGGCGCCATTGCTGGCGGCTGCAGCGGCTGCTTCCGCGGGGGGCGCGTCCTCACGGGGTTTGCGGAATTCGTGATGGCGGCGGCCACGGCGCTGCTGGTCGCGCTGCGCGCCATCGGCACCTTCGCCCGCT
>NZ_PSRR01000589.1 GCF_004296405.1 Bradyrhizobium sp. Leo170 | reverse complement strand
TGTGATAGACCACTAGGCGAGGCGTTCGGAGAAGTTCTAGCCAATTGCGAACATGAGACCTTCACAGCCGGAATTTCGTTGTTATTTTTGAGACGACAGACTTTGCCGCTCTGCGTCGTAGGGAGAGAGCCGCCGCAATGGACACCATCGCACCAGTTGCTAAGCCGAAGCCGCGGCCGCGCCCGCAGGTGATGAGGCTGACGGACGCCGCGGCAGCGCGGATCACGGAACTGACCAAGCGCGCCGATTCTGAGATCGTCGGCCTTCGCGTCGGCATCAAGAATGGCGGCTGCGCCGGTCAGTCCTATACGGTCGAATACGCCCACGAAATCCGGCCGACGGACGAGGTGGTCGAGGACAAGGGCGTGAAGATCCTGGTCGATCCTAAGGCGGTCCTGTTCCTGCTCGGCACCGAGATGGACTACAAGGCCGATAAGATGCAGGCGCAGTTCATCTTCAACAACCCGAACCAGGTTTCTGCCTGCGGCTGCGGCGAGTCGGTGCAGCTCACGCCGGCGAAGGTGTAACGAGCTGCCGCAGCTTGCGCTAACCTCATCCTGAGGAGGCCGCGCTGCGGCCGTCTCGAAGGATGGCCACGGGCGAGAGCGGGGCCTCATGGTTCTCAAGGCGATGCGAAGCATCGTCCGGGGACGCGCTGGCGCGCTCCTCACCATGAGGGGTTGCAGTGGGGGCTGTCGTGGACCGCGAATTCCTGATCGACCTGTTTGCCGATTTCGGCCCGGTCACCATCCGCCGCATGTTTTCCGGCTACGGCATCTCCGCTGACGGTACCAACTTCGCGCTGTCGCTGCGCGCGGGGCTCTATTTCCGTGCCGATGAAGAGACCATTCCGCGGTTTGAAGCGGAAGGCTCGAAGCCGTTCCAATATCAGACGAGCACCCGGACCGTTACGGTGAACTCCTACTGGCAGTTGCCGGCGCGGTTGTTCGACGATTCGGAAGAGCTGGCGCAATGGGCAAGGGCCGCACTCGCCGCCGCGCAGCGCGCCGCGTTGCGCAAGCGGCCGAAGGGGAGGAAGGCGGCGAAGAAGGCCTCGGCGAAGAAAGCCAAGAAGACGCCAAGTCGTAGGGTGGGCAAAGCGAAGCGTGCCCACCGTTCCAGATAGCGCGTGCGATGGTGGGCACGGCGCAAGTGCGCCTTTGCCCACCCTACGCAGCTCCAGCCCGTCATTGCGAGGAGCGCAGCGACGAAGCAATCCATGTCTCCACAAGCGGTGAGATGGATTGCTTCGCTTCGCTCGCAATGACGGGGAAAGAGCATGCTGGAAAACGCGAAAACCGCCGCGAAGCCGTCAAGCAACGCGGCTGCGGATCTCGGCGGTGTATTCGGGGTCGACTTCGCAGACCACGCGATTGCGGCCGGCGCGTTTGGCGGCATAGAGGCAGGCGTCGGCACGTTCGATCAGCGCATCCGTGTCGTCGCCCGCCTTCAGCAGGGAGACACCGACCGAGATGGTGACGCGGCCGAGAATCTCGCCGGTGGATTTCTTCTTCAATTCCTTCGCCATCACGGCGCGGCGGATGTGGTCGGCCACCGTCAGCGCCTGGCGTAGGCTGGTGTTGGGCAGCACGACCGCGAATTCCTCGCCGCCGTAGCGCGCGGTGATGTCCTGGCCCTTGATGGTCTGCTTCAAGGACATGCCGACCAGCCGCAGCACCTGGTCGCCGGTGAGATGGCCGTAGGAATCGTTGAACGATTTGAAATGGTCGATGTCGAACATCAGCAGCGACAGCGGCTGGTCATTGGCGATCGCGGTCTGCACTGCCATCTCGATCGAGCGGTCGAAATATTTGCGGTTGCCGAGTCCGGTCAGCGGATCGGTCAGGCTCTCGGCGCGGATCGCCTCCAAGCTGTGCTGGAGATTGCTGATTTCGGTCTTTGACAGCGCCAGGCGGTTCTCGAGCGCCTTGTTAGTTTCGCGCATCTCGTGCGTGGACTTCACAAGCTGCTCGATGATCGGCTTGAGCTGGTCGCGATTCTTCACGCTCGCGAGCCTTTCGCTGGCGCCGCTCAGGCTTGCGTCGTAGCTCGCAGACATGCCGAGCGCGTCCGAGATCAGCGTCACGACATCGTCGATCTCGCCGATGACACGCGCGCCGACCTTGTCGATACGATCGGAGGTCTTGATGTGGGAGAGATAGGTCTCGTAGATCTGCTCGAGATCGGCTTCGCTCAGCTTGCCGTTGCGCGCCAGAGTCTCGTTGATGATCTTATTGAGCGGAGCGTTGTATCCGGTCGCATAGACGTACCAGATTTCGTAATTGCGGGGGACGGCGGTCTGACGAAGCGACCTGATCTGGCCAAGCGCAACCTCGGCAAAAGCCATCGTGCGTTCGTGTTCGTCCAGCAGCTTGACCACTGATCAAGTCCCCAATGCCGAGCCGCGCCGCTCAGCCGCAATAACTAAAAGTATCGTTGCCACGCTAATGGAGGATAATGAACGCCCCGTAAATAGGGGAATCGCACGCCGCGCGCCGACGATTCTGATGGAAGAATCGGCGGCACGAAAAAAACGAACCAAGCCAAGAGATTAGGGCGTCGGCCTGATCCGGGCCGACGCTGTGCAAAGCGCTAGACGCGGGCCCGCACGGGGCGCAGCAGAAACGCAGGGAGATGCGAATGATCGGCTGGCTCTGAGTCGACGTCGCGCTGCGTGCGTCGCGGCTCCGGACGGCCGATCGAAGGCACGCGCGGGCTAGTGGCGGCCGGCGGCTGCGAATTGGCATT
>NZ_PSRR01000588.1 GCF_004296405.1 Bradyrhizobium sp. Leo170 | reverse complement strand
CGACCGAGGCGCCGCCGGGCTGCGCGTTGAGCCATTCCCAATGGCGCGGCAGCAGCGTCACTTCGCGCGCGACCACGCCGAGTTTCGGTCGCCCGCGGCCACGCGGCTCGCTCGGTGGCGCCTCGGGCGCTTCGCTTGGCGGAGCCGATGCCGGCAGCCGTGCCAGGATCGCGTCATCGCTGCCGCGAAGATCCAGATCGACGGCGCGCCCGGTCCCGTCGCAGAAGATCGCAATCGGCTCGGCGCTCTGGCCGGCCCGTTTGACCGCTAGCGCGACCTCGGCCAAAGGCCCAGTGGCCAGCCGCCGCTGGCCTTCGAAGGCTGTAAATGTCTGATTCATTTGAGTTATCCGATCGATTCGCCGTTCATGCATTTATGCCCGGGTATAATTTCGATGTCAATATCACCCGGATAAATAATTTGGCCTCTCGGCCAATCGCGAATCCCGCGATTGCCTGATAGGGAACGCCCGGGAAGGTTCTTTGGATTTCGGGGGACGCCGTGCTGACCGTTCATCACCTCAACAACTCGCGCTCGCAACGGGTGCTGTGGCTCCTGGAAGAGCTTGGCGTGCCCTATGAGATCGTGCGCTATCAGCGTGGGCCCGACATGCGCGCGCCGAAGGAGTTGCTGGCGGTGCATCCGCTCGGCAAGTCGCCCGTCATCACCGATAACGGCAACACGATCGCGGAATCCGGCGCGATCGCCGAATACATCCTCGGCACTTACGGCAAGGGACGCTTGATCCCGCCGCCGGACACGCCGGAGCGGCTGCGCTACACCTATTGGCTGCATTATGCCGAGGGATCGGCGATGTCGCCGCTGCTGCTGAAGCTGCTGTTCACGATGATGCCGAAGCGCGCGCCCGCTTTATTGCGGCCACTGGTGCGCAAGGTCACCAACCAGGCGCTAACCGTGCTGGTCAATCCGCAGCTCAAGCAGCACATGACGTTCTGGGAGGCGGAACTCGGCAAAAGCCAATGGTTCGCGGGCAACGAGTTCAGCGTGGCCGATATCCAGATGAGTTTTCCGCTGGAAGCCGCCTCCGCGCGCGCCGGGCTGGAGGAGGGGCATCCCAGGTGCATGGCGTTCCTCGAACGCATTCACGCGCGCCCGGCCTATGTCCGCGCGCTGGAGAAGGGCGGACCGTATCTGGTGGGGCGGTAGGCGAAGTCACCTCTCCCCGCTCTTGCGGGCCGCTCTTGCGGGGAGAGGTCGGCGCGTAGCGCCGGGTGAGGGGCGTTGCCGCGCATTCGGTGTTCGTGGAAGCAGCCCCTCACCCCAACCCTCTCCCCGCAAGAGCGGGGCGAGGGAGTCTCACCGCTCCACCGCCGCGATCACCTCTTTCACCAGACGCGCCAATCCGCGCATGTCGCCGGTCCGATCGACGCTGTCGCCGAGGCGGACCACGACCAGGCGCTGCGTCGGCATGATGACGATGCGCTGGCCGAGGTCGCCCGAGGCAAAGAAAGCGTCGCGGGGAATGCCGAGCGCGACACGGTTCTTGGCACGCGCATGTTCGCTGCGGTTGGTCCAGAAGCCGGCGCCGTAGTCGGTCTTCAGCGTCGCGGCGGCGGAAAAGTCCACCCAGTCTTCGTGCAACAACCGCTTGCCGCCGACCACGCCGTCATTGAGATAGAGCAGCCCGAAGCGTGCCCAGTCCCGTGCGCTCGCCTGCATGTAGGCGGTGCCCTGCAGCGTGCCGCTGCCGTCGAATTCCAGCGTGACGCTGCGCATGCCGAGCGGGTTGAACAATTCGCGCCAGGCAAAGGCGAGCGTCTGTTCGGGCCCGCCGACGGCATCGCGGATGATCCGTGCCAAGAGTTGCGTCGAGGGGCTCGAATAGTGCCAGCGCGTGCCGGGCGGCGCCATCAGGGGCGCCTTCACCGCAAAGCCCGCCATGTCGTCATGCAGATAGGCCATCTGGCTCGAGGGATCGAAGCCCGAATTGGTCTCGTCCAGCGCCAGCCCTGTGGGCATGCGCATGAGGTGCTCCACTTCGATCTCGCGACGCGGATCATTCCTGCCGCGCCATTCCGGGATCGGCGCGGGCATCGACGGCGTGACGACGCCTTGTTGGGTCAGGATTCCGATCAGCGCATTGATCACCGACTTGGTCATGGAAAAACCAAGCAGCGGCGTATCGACACTGATGCCCTTGGCATAGCGCTCGGCGATCACCTTGCCATGATGGACGACCACCACCGCCTTGGTGCGCCGGAACGGCGGCTCCGCCGGCTCCTCGAAGGCATCATCGAGTGCCGCTTTCAGCGCCGGGTCCGAAGGCTCGACAGGTTCAGGGCCCGCGATCTCCTCAAGCAGCGGCGGCGCTCTTGTCACCTTCAGCGCGTCGATATCGCTCTTGAGCACATAGGGCGCCGTCGCGCCGTGCAGCAGCACGCATCCGAGCCCATCGTGAAACGCAGCACGGCTTGTCAGCCATCCAGCCATCGACGCGTCGACGGTCTTGCCGGTGCGGTCGAGCGCAAAGCGGAGCAGCGGACGCAGTCTGCGGATGCCGGCCCGATCGATGGTTTCCGAAAACACCGTTTCCGGATCGAGGCCGGAGACGAACACCTTGGAACAGACATTGTGTGCGACCACGCCGGTCGCGACACGAACGGCCCGATCAGGACGGAAGTAGGCGGCAATCGCCACCGCGGCGGCGAAAGCGATTGCTGCCGCGATCCATTTCTGCCAGCCCACAAATTCCTCCGCGCCGAAGCTCAGCCGATCTTACTTTACCTCGCCCCGCTTGCGG
>NZ_PSRR01000587.1 GCF_004296405.1 Bradyrhizobium sp. Leo170 | reverse complement strand
CTAGTAGCGTCGCAGCAGGGCGCCGAACTTCGGATCCAGGGCCTGCGCAGATTCCATCAGCAGGGTTTTGCCGGCCGCAGTCGCCTGCACATAGGCTGCGATGAGCGGGGCTTCGAAACGGGAGCGGTTCGAAAGCACGGTACGGATATCCGACAAGGCGAGCAGCCGCATCTCTTCATCTGATGCGGCCGAACTCGATGTCACGGCCTGAAGTCTCATGAACGCAACGTCGGATGACACCGGTCCCGTGAGATAGGACGCCTTCAGCGCGGGAAGGGCGGTGCCATCGGTCCGCGCTTTCAACGTTGCAAGCGTCAACCAAAGCACCGGCCTGATCGGCGAAACGCTCAGCGCGGCCACGACGGCGCCTTGAGCGGCCTGATTGTCCTCCGCCCGGGTGGCAGGATCGAGGGCGGGTTGATTCAAAGCCTGCGCTGCCTTCGCGATGGCATGATCAGCGAGAAAATCCCCATCGAATGGAAACAGCGCGGCGAGTATGGTGGAGGTAAAGCCTGTCGTCGCGGCCTCGCCGTGAAGTCTGCCCGTCAACAGGTCGTCTGCACGAAGCTTGGACCGACTCAGGTTCGCGCAAAAGCTGAAGGCGGCATAGGCGATCAGTACCACCGCCATGCACGTTCCCGTGGCGCGGAGCCAGGTCATTTGATTCATCGGCTGAATTTGTGGATGAGCACCGTTCGTCGGTGCCGGATAAACCCAATTGAAACTTCAAATCGCGAGCAGACTATCACCCTGTATCGTCAGCAGCGTCAAGTTGCCGGTCGCATATGCGCCCGTATCGATGTTGATGCGGTTCGGCCGAACGTCGGGCGCGCTGACGGGCGTGTGTCCGTGAACGATGTATTTGCCGAATCGCTCCTCGGAATTGAGGAACTCCTCCCTGATCCAGAGCAGATCCTGCTCCTGCTGCTTGTCGAGCGAAACGCCGGGACGAACGCCGGCGTGGACGAAGAAGAAGTCCCCACAGGTGAACGAATTCGGCAACTGCTCGATGAACGCAAGGTGCTCGGGCGGCAACGCACGCTTCAATCCCTCGATGAGCTCGACCTGCTGTTCCGTCGTCGGGTTCATGGTCGGGGTCATGCCATAGGACATCAGTGTCAACAGGCCGCCGTAATGGCGCCACTCCTGCAGCTTGGCCGGATCTTTCAGGACGTCGAGCAGGAAGACCTCGTGGTTCCCCTTGAGGCAGACCGTTTCGTGACTTTGGCAGCGCCGGATCAGGATATCGAGCACGGCCCGCGATTGCGGCCCGCGATCGATGTAATCGCCAAGGAAGACCTGGATGGCGCGCTCCGGCGCCGAACGGTCGAGATCAACGTCAATTACGGTTAAGAGCGATTGAAGAAGATCGGCCCGTCCGTGGACATCTCCGATCGCATAGACGCGGACGCCATCGGGAAGCCGGGGCTTGATGTTCTTGCGAAAGCGTCGGGTCAGACCCATCCTTAAGCCAACTCGCCTGCCTCTGGAGCCGAAGCTCCAGATTCTTGTTTTGACGCGTTTTCTTCATCGCGAACCGACGTCCGTTTCGCTCGAAAACACCAGAGCCGATCAATCCTGCCACGGCTCTTAGCAGAGCCCATTTCGGACCGATATCGTTAATTGTTTCAGAAAGAGTTGCTTCGGTTTTGACTAAAGGGCCGCGCAGCGAATGAGCTGTATCTCAAGAGGTCTTTTGTAGCTTCCCCGCAACAAGAACGGGGGGCGCAAAATGCGCGGAGTTGCAAAGATATTGGCGGTTGCCGCCGCCATCTTCACGATCGGGCTGCAGCACGGGGCGAAGGCCGGCTTTGTCGGCACGCCAATGGCGCTGCGGGGGGCTATCCAATACATCAAGTTCGATGCGCCGACATTGCCGCCGATGGCGTTCACGATGTTTTGCCTCAAATATGCGGGGGAGTGCAAACCGCGCCGCATGGTGTTCCGAGGCGGACGGCTGAAGCTCACCGCCGAGCGTTGGGCCGACCTCAAGGAGGTCAACCAATCGGTGAACACCGGGATTCGGCCACAGGCCAATCTCGAGGGGCTCGCCGGCGAGAAGTGGCTGCTGCATCCCGCAAGCGGGGACTGCAACGACTATGCGGTGACCAAGCGCCACGAGCTGATCGCAAGGGGGTGGCCGGCCCGTGCCGTCCTGCTCAGCGAGGTGGTGACGAGCTGGGGTGAGCATCACCTGGTCGTCGTCGTGCGCACGTTCAGCGGCGACCTGGTCCTCGACAACCTGACCCAGAACATCACGCCCTGGTCGCGCAAGCCTTATCGCTGGGTGCGGATCCAGATGCCCAAGAATCCGAACTACTGGGCATCCCTGGGCGATCGCAACGCGTGATCTCCGCGCAAACGCTTTGCGTTTGTCGCGAGGGAAGACCGGTTTCCACTTTTCCGGATCATGCTTTAGCTCACCGTGCGGCTTGGCTGACGCTTTGCGAAAGGCCAAGCCCCACGATCGCTGCAAGGCAGATGATAGCTCCCGTGCGTAGCAGGCCGGGACCAGCAAACCCCTGCACGACGCCGAAGCAAAGGCAGGCGGCGGCTGCCGCCGGGAAGAAGGAATCGCGGCCACGCCGCAGAGCGCCTGAGACCAGGCGCGTGAGGAGGGAGAGCACGATCGCGATCGCGAGTGCAAACCCGATCCAGCCCGTTTCCACGAATAGCGCGATGGCCGCGGAGAGGGCGGCGAGCGGTCCCGTTGCATCGCCGGATTGATAGATCCGGCCAATAGACTGGAAGGCGCGGCGCCGGCG
>NZ_PSRR01000586.1 GCF_004296405.1 Bradyrhizobium sp. Leo170 | reverse complement strand
TTTCGCTCCACCCGGGCTACGAATTGCGCAACCGATCAGGTGAACCTGTGGAAGATCAGGAACGCGCCGGCGGCAATGAACGCAAAGCCGAGTGCGTGGTTCCAGCCGAGCG
The DNA here is from genome assembly GCF_004296405.1 of Bradyrhizobium sp. Leo170. Lineage (GTDB taxonomy): Bacteria > Pseudomonadota > Alphaproteobacteria > Rhizobiales > Xanthobacteraceae > Bradyrhizobium. Next base: position 2,655 of record NZ_PSRR01000586.1, on the reverse strand, counting down.
GCTCCTTGAGATAGAGCACCGAAAAGCCCGCGAACACGACCAGCGTGATCACCTCCTGCATGGTCTTGAGCTGCGCCGCCGAATAGACCGCGCTGCCCCAGCGGTTAGCGGGCACGGCAAGCCAATACTCAAAGAAGGCGATGCCCCAGCTTACCATGATCACCACCGGCAGCGGGCTCGCCTTGAACTTCAGGTGCCCGTACCAGGCAAAGGTCATGAAGATGTTGGACGCAAACAGCATCAGGATCGGCAGGATGGTCGGCGAAATCGTGGGCATCGATATCCTCTTGCAATGGTCCGCTACAGCATCCGAGCAGATCTTCTCGAGCGATCCATGCCACGGAACTGGTTCCAGGCAATTCGCATAGCATTTGACTCCAACAATGCGAAAGCTTGGCGCGCGCGATCAAACCCCTCTTAAGCGTGACGCGCAAAATCCCGCCGCAAGCGAAATCCGTCGTCAAACTGCGCGCCTATCCTCGGTTGTAACGAGGCGCAAGCATGCAGTTGAACTGGCGCACGATCCTGGGCCCTGCCCTCACGATGGCGACAGCGCTATCCGCCTTCGCCGTCGACCGTCATCTCGCCGCCGTGCCCAATCCGGCGCCGTTGTTCGTTTGCATTGTCGCGCTCGCGAGTTCCGTCGGCGGCATCGCATCGGGCCTTCTGAGCGCGGCCATTGCGGTGGCGGGCTCGGCGATCTTTTTCCTCAACCATCGCGCGACGCCCGGCTACGACCTGTCGGACCTGGCGCGGATGGCGATGCTGGCGGCGACCGCTACCGTCACCGCAGTCATCACCGCCGTGCTCAGGCGAAAATGGATCGATGCCTTCGCCTGGGAGCAGAAGCATCATGCCACCGCCGAGCGCTTGAAGGCCGCGCTCGACCAGGTCGACATCGGGATCGTGCTGCTGGATTCGGACACGCGAGCAGAGTTCATCAACCGCGCCTTCCGCGACTATTTCGCGCTATCGGACGAACAAGCCGAAAGCAAACCGCCGTTCATCGCGCTGATGTATCATGGCCGCGACACCGGCGCATATGAATTGCCGAAGCACGAATTGAACGACTTCATCGCGCGGCGCATCGAACTGATGCGGATCGGCGACTCCACCCCGATCAACATCAACCTCGCCGACGGCCAGGTGCTGCGCTTCAGTTGCACCGCACTGCCCGACGGCGGCCGCATGCTGAGCTACACGCCGGTGACCGACCTGGTGCGCCGCACCGACGATCCGAAGAAGGCGGACTATTATCGCTCCCTGCGCGGCATCGGTCGTGCACCTGATCGCGGGCTTGGCTCGGCTTTGCGCGCCGCCGAATAGCGCCGATTGATCCGCGTCCACGGTGCCGATAATAACGACGGGCAGCATGCCGCCATCCGCAGCGTCATCTCGATCATCGCGCGGAGCTGCCGGCCACGCCGCCGGCTGTGGATAACTTGCCTGTCACCGGGGCGTAACAAAGCACGGCTAGGCTTTCTTACGCGTTTGATCAGGCCCCCCGTCTCAGATCACACGCCCCCCGAGCGGTCCCCGTCAGTCGCCGCGTCTGACCGGGGCCGCTTTTTTTTGCGCGACGTCCGCTCATGGCTGCACTGCAGCCGACGATGACGTGCGAGCCCGGCGCCGCCTTGCGGGGTGCTGGCGTGCGGGCCACAATGCGTTCCCTTTCCTTCTGTTTTTTGGATCGCTCCATGCAAATTCGCAATCTCGGCGGCTCGGGCCTGCGCGTTTCCGCCGTCGGCCTTGGCTGTAACAATTTCGGCCAGCGCACCGACCTCGACACCTCGCGCCAGGTGATCCACCGCGCGCTCGATCTCGGCATCACCCTGTTCGACACCGCCGACATCTATGCCGGCATGGGCGGCTCGGAGACGGTGCTCGGCACTGTGCTCGGCGATCGCCGCAAGGACATCGTGCTGGCGACGAAATATTCCAAGCCGATGGCGACCGACGGCACCAAGAAGGGCGCCTCGCGGCGCTACATCATGTCCGCGGTCGAAGCGAGTTTGAGGCGATTGAAGACCGACTACATCGATCTCTACCAGCAGCACGATTACGACCCGCTGACGCCGATCGACGAAACCCTGCGTGCGCTCGACGATCTCGTGCGGCAGGGCAAGGTGCGCTACATCGGCAATTCGAATTTCCCGGCCTGGCGCATCGCGGAAGCCGAATATGTCGCGCGTGCGATGAATGTGAACCGCTTCGTCTCCTGCCAGGACGAATACAGCCTCGTGGTACGCGACATCGAGAAGGACCTGCTGCCGGCAGCTCAGGAATACAATCTCGGCCTGTTGCCGTTCTTCCCGCTCGCAAGCGGCCTGCTGACCGGCAAATACCAGCGCGGCACGGCGGCGCCTGCGGACACGCGCTTCGGCAAGATGCCGATGCTGCGCGACCGCTACATCACGCCGCGCAACGAGGATATCGTCGACAAACTCCAGGCCTTCGCCAAGGAGCGCGGCCACACCTTGCTGGAACTCGCCTTCTCCTGGCTCGCCTCACGCCCGCAAGTCTCAAGCGTGATCGCCGGCGCCACCCGCGTCGAGCAGGTCGAGCAGAACGTCAAGGCGATCGAGTGGACGTTGAGCGCGGAAGAGCTGGCGCAGATCGACGCGATCACGAAGGGGTAGACGGGACTCTCTCACT
>NZ_PSRR01000585.1 GCF_004296405.1 Bradyrhizobium sp. Leo170 | reverse complement strand
AGCCGCCCCTCATTCGCGTGAGACGCGCGGAGTTAAATCACTGATTTGCCCGACGGGTTAAGCGGAATATTTTTCGCGCGACGGCTGGACAGACTTTGGTTGATTTGCCCGTCGGGTTGTTATGTCGCACCCAAAGTAGCCACATCGTCATTGCGAGCCAGCGGGTCGGCGCGTAGCGCCGCCCGATGGCTCGCAATGACGGAGGTGGTTTACGGTATCCGAGCCTTCGTAGCCCGGGTGGAGCGGAGCGCAACCCGGGGCGTCTGCGGCACTGTTTACGAGCGTCTCCCGGGTTACGCTGGCGCTTTACCCGGGCTACGGTACTAATTAGTTGGGGACGCAGCTCTTGCGGTGGCATCGATGGAATTTGGTGACAGAACGCGCTTTGCCGTGAGCTTGGAGCTCGACGAAGACAGCGGTGGCCAATGGATGTTCGGGAAGTTCTGTTATTGGATCGACGGCAAGATGATTGGAAATTACGAAGAAGGAACCTCTCTTCGTGACACTTTGACCGCGCTGAAATGGATAGTTCACGATTCCGGAAAACGTGAAGATTGCGCGAGGTTCGAGATGCCGTCCGAGGACGTCTTTGAAGCCATCGATTCATCCATGTATGGGCAGGCTGAAAATGCAAGCAGTGAATCGGACGGCGACGCTACGGCGCGATTCGAAATTTCTCCGCAGATCGATATATTCAATCAGTGGAAGATATATTTGATAGATTGCAGAAGCCAGGCGCGACTGCTGTACAAGAATCTTTCTGATCCCAATGTCAGTGAATTCTTCCTGAAGAGGGCTGAGTTCGATGCGTGCATTCAGCTGGCCTGGGACCAATTAAATGCCCTGTATGATAGAGCGCTTAGCGCGTAGGGGGTAGCCGAGCCCTATGGACTGCGCGAAAAACAGGCAGATTTGATCGCGGTTGCGTGCGAGATATTCAACAACCCGGATTGGCCGATGGACACCGCGCCGGAATGGCCGTTCCGTAATGTTCCGCCGCAGTTCGGCTATTGGCTGGGCACCCGCGCCAAACGCGGCTTTGGAACCAATCCGTCGACCTGGCAGAGCGGGCTCCAAGAGCGACGTCCGTAAGCAGCACAACGAGCAACGCACGATGTCGTGAGCGACGGTATTTCTCCGGTAAAATTGGCCTTGATCCGACCAAAAAGGCATTGTGTGTTTGCCTGCGCCGGGCGAGAAACGGCGATTCAACACAATGGTGGCTGGTACAGCGGGAAGGATCGCAGGCAATGCGCAGGAATTTTGGCTTTCTCCTCGGCACGGTCACCGGCGTTGGTCTTACTCTTCTTGTCACCGCCCCGCAGGGCGCCAATCTGGTTGCGGTCGCCAAGGCCGCGGTCCGCTCCGATACCTATTCCCAGCTCAATCTTTTCGGCGACGTGTTCGAGCGCGTCCGGACCGACTATGTCGAGAAGCCCGACGATTCTAAGCTGATCGAGGGCGCCATCAACGGCATGATCACCTCGCTCGATCCGCATTCTCGTTACATGAACGAGAAGGGCTGGACCGACATGCAGGAGACCACCCACGGTGAGTTCGGCGGCCTCGGTATCGAAGTCACGATGGAAGAGGGCTTCATCAAGGTCGTAGCGCCGATCGACGACACGCCGGCCTCGCGCGCCGGCATCATGTCGGGCGACATCATCACCCAGATCGATGACGAACAGATCCAGGGCATGACGCTGGATCAGGCCGTCAACAAGATGAAGGGCCCGCCCAACAGCCAAACCAAGCTGAAGATCGTCCGCAAGGATGCCGACAAGCCGATCGACGTTTCCATCACCCGCGAGATCATCCGCGTGCGCCCGGTGCGCTTCCACGCCGATGGCGGCAATGTCGGCTATATCAGGATCAACTCGTTCAACGAGCAGACCACCGAGGGCCTGCACAAGGCGATCGCCGAAATCTCCAAGGAGATTCCGCAGGACAAGCTTGCCGGCTATGTGATCGACCTGCGCAACAATCCCGGCGGCCTGCTCGACCAGGCGGTGTCGGTGGTGAGTTCGCTGATGGCGCGCGGCGAGGTCGTCTCGACCCGCGGCCGGTTGCCGGAAGAGACGCAGCGCTTCACCGCGCGCGGCGGCGACATGACCAAGGGCAAGCCGCTGGTGGTCCTGATCAACGGCGGCTCGGCTTCTGCCTCCGAGATCGTGGCCGGTGCGCTGCACGACCACAAGCGCGCGACCCTGATCGGCACCCGCACCTTCGGCAAGGGCTCGGTGCAAACCATCATTCCGCTCGGGGCTGGCAATGGCGCGCTGGCGCTGACCACCGCGCGCTATTTCACGCCGTCCGGCCGCTCGATCCAGGCGCAAGGCATCGCGCCCGATATCGAAATTCTGCAGGACGTGCCGGACGAATTGAAGACTCGCGCGGAGATCAAGGGCGAGGCGTCGATGCGCGGGCATCTGGCGGCCGAAGGCACCGAGCAGACCGGCTCGCAATCCTTCGTCCCGCCCGACGAGAAGAACGACAAGGCGCTGAACGCCGCCTACAACCTCCTGCGCGGCGTCACCGTCAATGCCGACGCCAAGAACGCGCCGAAGCGGACGATCCCGAACTGAGGCTATACGGCTGTCTGATCCTCATCCCGAGGAGCTGCGCCTTCGCCGCATCTCCGGACGATGCTACGCATCGCCGGGACAAGGATGAGGCCACCTCACCATGAGGGGCTCACGGCGGAATCGTAGGGTGGGCAAAGCGAAGCGTGCCCACCATTACGAGCGGAGTGTTGATGGTGGGCACGCTGC
>NZ_PSRR01000584.1 GCF_004296405.1 Bradyrhizobium sp. Leo170 | reverse complement strand
TGTGCTCCGCTGTAGCCGCCTTGCTCGCGCCACAACGCATTCCGGTGGTTATGGGTCCTGGCCTTCGCCAGGACGACACGGAAGCCTCTTGCCAACAGCGCCCGGCGATGCCAATCAAGTCCCATGGACGATTGCATGACCTTCACTGCGTCGCGCTGGTGGCGCTCCTTTTAGGGAGCGGCACGTCGTCTTGTCTCATCTGCAAAACATGAACGAGTGCCGCCGCAGTCCGGCGGGCGCGTGTTCTTATCTCAACAGGCCTCTTCGTGCTGCGGCTCCATCAGGAGAACGCCAATGCCTGTTGCCTTGACTGCTATCATCGCCGCCATCGCCCGGCCGCTCGCATGGCTCGGCCGCCAGGGCACACGCGCCGTCGCCGCTTTGGTATTCATCGGCATCGCGATCCCGCCGCTCGGAGAAGCCTTGCGGCCCTTCGTTACGGAAGCCGTCTTTCTCCTGCTCTGCATTTCCTTCATGCGCGTGGACATCTCCGCGCTGCGGCTCTATTTGCGCCGGCCTGCGATCGTCGCGGCCGCGACGGGATGGACGCTGCTGGCGGTCCCGGCTATCACCGGCATATTCTGGCTCGCGACGGGCCTACGCACGGCGTCGCCCGATCTCTTCTTAGGCTTGATGCTGCAGGCAGTGGCTTCGCCGATGATGGCCTCCCCCTCGCTCGCGGCGCTGATGGGACTGGACGCCACGCTGGTGCTGATCACGCTCGTGACCGGCACCGCGCTGGTGCCGCTCACCGCGCCGCTGTTCGCCTATCTCTTCTTCGGCGCAGCCTTGACCTTGTCGCCGGTCGCACTCGGCGCAAAACTGTTCCTGTTCCTGGCCGGCGCGCTCGCGGTCGCTGCGATCATCCGTTTGTTGTTCGGGCTTGCCGCCATCGAACGCCACAAGGCGCCGATCGACGGCCTGAACATCCTGATCCTCCTGGTGTTCGTGTGCGCGGTCATGGGTCCGGTCGCGCCGAGCTTCTGGCGTGAACCGCTGCAGGCGCTCGGGCTGACGCTGCTCGCCTTTGCGGTGTTCTTTGCGCTCCTCGCCGGCACCATGCTGGTGTTTCGCCGCTTCGGCATGGAGCGGGCGCTTTCCCTGGCCTTGATGGTGTCGCAGCGGAACATGGGCCTGATGGTCGCCGCCACCGACGGCGTGCTGCCGGGCCTGACCTGGCTCTACTTCGCGCTATCGCAATTCCCGATCTACCTGTCGCCGCTACTGCTCAAGCCAATCATGGGACGGCTGACGAAGCGGCGGTAGAGACAGGTGCGGCAGAACTGCCGCCAGAAATAGCGCCGTCATTGCGAGGAGCGATAGCGACGAAGCAATCCATGCTTCCGCGCACGCGGCTCGATGGATTGCTTCGCGGAGCTTGTCATCGGGCGCGCGTTCGCGCGACCCGTTGGCTCGCAATGACGGCTGGGCAGTCATTCGTCCGAAGTTCTGCGCAAGAGCGGGGGAGAGGGGGGCTTCACACGTTCGTGCCGTGAATCGCGTCGATCACGGCGTCCGTCACCTCTTTCGTCGTCGCTTTGCCGCCGACATCCGGCGTCAGCACGCCGGCGGCGCAGACGCGCTCCACCGCCGCCATAAGCCGCGCGGCCGCGTCCTTCTCGCCGAGATGCTCCAGCATCTGCGCGCCGGTCCAGAAGTCGCGACCGGGTTGGCGATGCCCTTGCCGGTGATGTCGAAGGCCGAGCCGTGGATCGGCTCGAACATCGAGGGGAAGCGACGCTCGGGATCGATGTTGCCTGTTGGCGCGACGCCGAGGCTGCCGGCGAGCGCGCCTGCCAGATCGGACAGGATATCGGCGTGCAGGTTGGTCGCCACGATGGTGTCGAGGCTTTTCGGGTTCAGCGTCATGCGCACCGTCATGGCGTCGACCAGCATCTTGTCCCAGGTGACATCGGGGAATTGTTGCGCCACTTCGGCGGCGATCTCGTCCCACATCACCATGCCGTGACGCTGCGCGTTCGACTTCGTCACCACGGTGAGAAACTTCCGTGGTCGCGCCTGCGCGAGCCGGAAAGCATAGCGCATGATGCGCGTGACGCCGACGCGGGTGAAGATCGCAACTTCGGTGCCGACTTCTTCGGGCAGGCCCTTATGCGCGCGTCCGCCGGCGCCGGCATATTCGCCTTCCGAATTCTCGCGCACGATCACCCAGTCGAGATCTCCGACGCCGACATTGCGCAACGGCGAGGCGACGCCGGGCAGGATCTTGGTCGGCCGCACATTGGCGTATTGGTCAAAGCCCTGGCAGATCGGCAGCCGCAGCCCCCACAGCGTGATGTGGTCGGGCACATCGGGCGCCCCGACCGCGCCGAAATAGATCGCATCGAACTTCTTCAGCTCGGTGAGCCCGTCCGCCGGCATCATGACGCCGTGCTTCTTGTAGTAGTCCGAGCCCCAGTCGAACGTCTTGAACTGGAAGGCAACATCGCCGGAGCGTTGCGCCAGCGCCTCCAGCACACGAACGCCCGACGAGATCACCTCGGGGCCGATACCGTCGGCAGGAATGGCGGCGATGGAATGGGTGCGCATGAGGAGTCTCTCCCAGGGTATGATTTGTCGGATGCGTAACCCATCATCTCGCACGCGCCAAGCTTCTTGGTCATTCCGGGGCGCGCGCAGCGCGAGCCCGGAATCCATTTCGCCGCATGCTCTGCGGTTGGATGGATTCCGGGCTCATCGCTTCGCGATGCCCCGGAATGACGGAGGCGAAAAATTCGCCAGCAATTCCAACCTGATTGGCCCCGTCCAGCCCTCA
>NZ_PSRR01000583.1 GCF_004296405.1 Bradyrhizobium sp. Leo170 | reverse complement strand
CGCGGAACGTGGCGCAGGCGGAGCTGCGGTCGTGGCAGCCGTCGCGGAAAGCGGCGGCTTCGGTGCGGGCTCAGGCGTCATGATGCTGATCGGAGGGGTGTTCGCGGCCGACGGAAACTCGGCGTTGGTAGGTTTGCCGGTCGGGAGGGATGGCGGCAGTGCTCCGAGCACCCCTGCTCCGGCCGCCGCTGCAATGGCAGGCGCCGGCGCGTTCCACGACGGCGCGTAGCGGGTGATCAGGTTCTCATAGAGGCGCTCGTCCATATTGGACGCGATCTGCTGGCTGGTCCCGAGCGAACCGAACGCCGCGCATGAAGCCGGCGTGCAATGGTCTCGTGCCATCAGCACATAGGCCATGAGCCCGTAGCGGTCGCGCTCGATCGCGCGCCGCAGCGCCTGCAGTTCGGGCGACGTGTTGCGCTCGGCGGTCGCGAGATCGCCCAACGACGTCAGGCGGGTAATCTGGGAAGCCGCATAGGCGACCGCGGCAGCCGCAGAGTCGGCGGAACCGAACAACACCTTTTCGCAGGCGTTCAGCACGGCATCGCCCGCGAGGTCATCGATGCAGGCCAGCGCGGCTGGCGCCGCGACGACCGGCTGTGCCGAACGCACATCAGCGGAAGCAAGCCGGCTACCGGAATCGAAGCCACGAATGGTCGCGGCAGCAGCGACCGCAATCGCAAGCAAGGTGATGACCGTCAACGCGCCGTTGGCCACGGATTTCTCCGCGCGCAACAGCGTGATCAACAGGATCACCCCAAAAAATCCTGCAGCGGCCAGCGTCAGCCACATCGGAAAAGTCGCGGAGCGCCAGATGTGATCCAGCGAAGAAGCCCAGCTCATACGCGATGTCCCTCAACGCAGCATAAAACACAGTTGCCAAAGGCGAACGCCTCCTTTCGGGCATTCGCCCCTCGGCAGAGTCGTTCTGCGAACGGGGCCTTTTGACGGCGACCCATCAGGGAACCGCGCCAACCGGGTGCTTGCGCACAGCTCTCTCAGGACAGGGCGAGCTGGCTTTCCTTGGCAACCCGTTCGAAAGCTTCGGTCGAGCTTTTGATGCGGTACTGGCAATCGTCACCGTCGGTCGGCAGCAGCCGGACCACCTGATAGGTCCCGGTAGCGGCCGGACGAGACACGTTGCTCGCAGTGAAATAGACAGTCTCTCCAACGCCGTACTTGTGCTTCAACGCCCTCTCCATTTTCTTGGATCGTCGGCCGCGCCGCCTTAGGTCCCACAGCAGCGGCCAACATTGAGAACCCTGCGTCAAGCTAGCACAGCAACGGCCCCAAAATCCAGCGGGATCGGGGCAAGGCAAATACACGAAATTTGCAGATTTTTCAGCGTGATAGGAGGTTTTCCGGCGACTGAGCCGCGTTCCACGGCGACAACAGCGAAAAGTTCGGGTTCCCGCGATCAGCCGCTATGGGGCGGCTTGCCATTCGCGCTCGCACGGAAGGTACTGGGCCGGCACCTGGGCGAGCTGGGTCGACCGGATTAGACGGTCTCGAACCGCTCGATGATGAGCGTTTCAGCAAGCCCGTCGCGCGTCCACTCCTGGAACGCCGGCAGCGACGTCATCGCATCGACATAGGCCTGCGCCTCGGGCTTCACCGGGATCGCATAGGTGCGGAAGCGATGCACGACGGGGGCGAACATCGCATCCGCGCCGGAGAACACCCCGAACAGGAACGGCCCCTGCTTGCCGTAGCGCGCGTGGCAGTCCGCCCAGATTTCCTGGATCCTCGCGACATTGGCGCGAGCGTCGTCTGACAAGGGGACCGCCCGGATCGGGCGATGCAGGTTCATGCCGCATTCATTGCGCAGGGGCATGAAGCCCGAATGCATCTCCGCGGAGACCGAGCGCGCATGGGCGCGGGCCGCGCGATCCTCAGGCCACAGTCTTGTTTCCGGATATTTCTCGGCGAGGTATTCGATGATCGCCAGCGAATCCCAGACCGTGACATCGCCATCGATCAGCGTCGGTACCTTGCCGGCACGCGAGAAGCTCAGGATCCGATCCTTGTCCGCCTTCACATCGGTGTAGAGCGGGATGAAGATTTCCTCGAACGGGATGTTGTTAGCGCGCAGCGCCAGCCACGGCCGCATCGACCATGACGAATAGTTTTTGTTGCCGATGACGAGCTTCAACATGTGCGGGAATCCGGTTGGATTGCTATTTTGCCATAGCGCGGCGCGGTCGTCCAACCGGCAGGCGATCGCCGCCCATTGCGACTTCACGCGACAAGCCTAGGAAGGAAAATCCTGCGGCGTGAAGCTGAGGTCGATCGTCTTCCACTCGCCATAGCGATCGGCCGGGAGCATCGTGTAGGGCTGGCACGCCTCCAGTGCACTCATCGCGCCACGCATCAGCATCGGTCCCTTCTCGGACGCACTCGCCTCGATCAGCAGAGGCTCGTCGGCGAGCCGCCCCTGCGGCGTCAAGAACACGCGCAGCGTGACCTTGACGTCGTCGGAAGGCTTTAGCGATGCCGGCAGCTTCGAGCACGTCTTGAGATGGCGGCGAAACTCGGCGACGACGCTCGGGGTGAGGTCGGCTGCCCTAACTGCCGGCGCATCGAAATCGTCGTCGACCTTGCCACCGTAGCGCGCGGCCGGGGGTGGGGCTGGTGCCGCCATCGGCGGGAGGGCCGGCGGCAGGCCGAGCTGGACATGGTATTTGATCGAGAGATCAGGCTCCGGCGGCGTGTAGGCTGGGCCGCCCGCCGGCTTTGCCGCGACCTGCGGCTGAGCCGAAGCTGATTCCGCCGGTGCCGGCTGCTTCTCGTGGGGCGGCGG
>NZ_PSRR01000582.1 GCF_004296405.1 Bradyrhizobium sp. Leo170 | reverse complement strand
GGCAAAGCGCAGCGTGCCCACCATCCCGAGCGGAGTGCTTAATGGGGGGCACGCTGCGCTTTGCCCACCCTACAACTTCACTTGAAAATATTCAGCGCCGCGTATTGCACGAGCATGATGGTCTTGGCGTCGACGATGCGGCCGTCTGCGATCATCGCGAGCGCTTCATCGATCGACAGTTCCAGCACCTCGATGTCCTCGCCCTCGTGTGCGAGGCCGCCGCCGTCGCCGACCCGCATCGAGGAATCATATTCGGCGACGAAGAAATGCAGTTTCTCCGTCACCGAGCCCGGGCTCATATAGGCCTCGAACACCTTGTGGACGTGATGAAGCCGGTAGCCGGTCTCTTCTTCCGCTTCGAGCCGAATCCGGTTCTCCGGGGTTTCATCGTCCAGCATGCCCGCGGCCGCCTCGATCATGAAATCATCGTGGCCGTTGAGGAAGGGCGGCAGGCGGAATTGCCGCACCAGCACCACGCTGCGCGCGGCGAGATTGTAGGGCAGCAGCGTCGCGGCATTGCCGCGGTCGAACACCTCGCGGCTCAGCGTCTGCCAGGCGCCGTCGCTGCGGCGGTAGTCGAAGGTCACCGACTTCAGTACGTAGTGCTCATCGGAGAGCACGCGCTCGTCCTTGATGCGGACACGGTCGGAGATGCTCATGCCGGCGTGCGCCCGTCGATCCATCTGGAGAAGACCAGAAGCTGTTGCTCCTCATAGCCGATCGACTGGTAGAACGCGCCGACCTTGGCGTTTTCCCGCCGCACCAGCAATTGCAGTTTTGCAATGCCGGCCGCCCGGAGCCAGTCCTCCGCTGCGCGCATGATCACCCGGCCGAAGCCTGCTCCCTGCCTGTCAGGATCGACCGCGACGTAATAGACCCAGCCGCGATGGCCCTCATGGCCGACCATGGCGGATGCGACGATCACCCCATTGTCGCGGCCGACCAGGATGTCCGAATTCGGCCCGCGTCGCGCCAGCGCGATGTCGGCGACCGGATCGTTCCATGGTCGCGTCAGGCCGCAGCGTTGCCAGAGTGCGACGACATCAGTGACGTCGCTGTCGGACATCGGCGCGATGGCGAGCGCGGCGACGGGGGGTGGGGGGACGACGTTCACAGCACTTTTCCGGGATTCATGATGCCGAGCGGATCGAGCATCGCCTTGATGCTGTGCATCAGTTCGATCGCGACCTTGTCCTTGACGTCGGGCAATTCATCGCGCTTGAGCACGCCGATGCCGTGCTCGGCCGAGATCGAGCCGCCCATCCGCAGCACGATGTCGAACACGACAGCGTTGACCTCATGCCAGCGGCTGAGGAAGTCCGCGCTGTCGGCGCCGATCGGCTGGCTGACATTGTAGTGGATGTTGCCGTCGCCGAGATGGCCGAACGGCACCGGCCGCGCGCCGGGGATCAGCTTGACCACCGCCGCATTGGCCTCCTCGATAAAGGCCGGGACCGCGGCGACCGGCACCGAGATATCGTGCTTGATCGAGCCTCCCTCCGGCTTCTGCGCCGCCGACATCTCGTCGCGCAATTTCCAGAACCCCTGGCGCTGGCTCAAATTCGCCGCGATCACGGCGTCGTCGACGATGCCGTCTTCCATGCCCTCGGCGAGGATGACTTCCAGCGTATCGCGCGCATCGTCGCGCGGCGAGGAAAGCTCCATCAGCACATACCAGGGGTGCTTGCTCGTAAGCGGATCGCGGATGTCGATGCCGTGGCGGATCGAGAAATCCACCGCGATGTCGGCGAGCAGCTCGAAGCTGGTGAGGCTGCCGGCGGCTTCGGTTTGCGAGATCGACAGCAACTTCAAGGCATCCGCCGGCGATTTCAGCCCGACAACGGCGGTCTCGATTGCGCGCGGCTTCGGAAACAGCTTCAGGCTCGCCGCGGTGATGATGCCAAGCGTGCCCTCCGCGCCAATGAAGAGATTGCGCAGGTCATAGCCGGTATTGTCCTTTTTCAGTTTCGACAGCGCGTTGAGCACGCGCCCGTCGGCAAGCACCACTTCGAGCCCCAGCGCCATCTCGCGCGCCACGCCATACGCCAATGCAGCGGTGCCGCCGGCATTGGTCGAGAGGTTGCCGCCGATGGTGCAGCTTCCCTCGGCGCCGAGCGAGAGCGGAAACAGCCGGTCGACGTCACTTGCGCGCCGCTGCGCCACCTGCAGCACCACGCCGGCTTCGCAGGTCATGGTGTTGGAGGCGGTATCGATCTCGCGGATCTTGTCCATCCGCCTCAGCGAGATCACGACCTCGCCATGATGCGGCGTCTGCCCGCCGACCAGGCCGGTATTGCCGCCCTGTGGCACCAGCGCGATGCGATGCGCCGACGCAAGCTTGCAGATCGCGGCGACTTCCGCGGTCGAGCCTGGGCGTAGCACCAGCGGCGAGCGTCCCTGGAACAGGTTGCGCTCCTCGACGAGGTAGGGCGCAATGTCGGTGGCGTCAGTCACCGCATATTTGTCGCCGACAATGGCGCGGAACTTGTCGATCAGTTCCGGCGGAAGCTGCGGCGCGGGCGGTTCTGCGATGTTCATCCCGGTCTCTTTCACTCCGGCCGCCTTCATTCGCGGCCCACGGCTGCGCGGCGCAGCCGGTCGTTGATGGCTTCGCCCAGACCTTCACCCGGAATGGGCATCACCGCGATCGCACGCGCGGCCCTGGTGTCGAGCGCGCGGAGATAGCCGAACAGATTGGCGGCGGCCTCGGCAAGATCGCCGCCAGGGGACAGATTCATCACGGCGGCCGCCGAATCAACCCCCGATATGCTCAAGGGCCCAAACGCCAGAAGCGCCTCTCCGG
>NZ_PSRR01000581.1 GCF_004296405.1 Bradyrhizobium sp. Leo170 | reverse complement strand
AACCGTCTCCGGCAGATGGCGGAACTGCACCGGCAGCTTGGCCGCGATCTCTGCCTCGGTGAGGTCGTCAAGTAGCTTCAGGACCGTGCCGCTCTGGCCGGCGTAGACGAGTACAGTGCGGCGGCCACGAATGGCCTGCGGCTAGCGCTCGCCGGCATAGCCGCGATAATCGTCATGCGTGCTCGACCAGATGTGCTCGAGCCGTTCGTCGCGCGTCATCGCCCGCACGGGCCGTGACTCGCGCTCGATGATCGCCGCCTTCATCCGCTCCGGCGAAAGCCGATCGGAAAGATCGCAATAGCCATGGAACCAACGTCGCCTTCCGTCGATGGCAAGCGCGAAGAAGATGCTGGTGACGCTGCCCGTCATGAATTCGCGCATCGCGAACATGTCAGCGCGCATGAACAGCGGTGGCAGGATCTCGAGCATGTAGTCGTGCTCCCGCTCGTTGATCTCAAACCACTCACCGGCGAAGAGATGCTGGCCTTCACCTTCGGCCATCGCGGGGTCACCACGATGGCGGTTGAACAAGCGGTGCATCTCGTGGCGCGCTGCAACGCCTTCGAAGACTTTGCGGACGCTGGGGGAGGTGTGCATGGGCGGCTCCTCTTGGAATGGCCGAACTGAAAGCGCGAGCGATCCGCCTGATCCCTTCGTCACTTCAGTCCTTCATCACACCTCCTCGCCGGCCGCATCGAAGGTCCGGCGGGTCAAGGGCCGCGGAGCGCGGGCGAAGCTTCACCCTTGACGCGCCGGCCGGGCATGCGGCAGCGTCTCATTTCATCTTGCCTCCCTCATTGTTCGATCTCCTTTTCCCTTGCTCAACGCCGAGGCATCAGAGGCCCGCTCATGCGGAAGCCTTGGCACTGCGCCACCACGTAGCCTGCGCGTCGCTCCCGCGAGCCACATCAAGAGGTCGCCATCAGGCCCTTAAATCCTCATTCCAGTCGCCGGCGCACGGCCGCAATCGGGCATACGGCGCACTTGCATCCGCGGCGATGGCACGAACACGGTCGGCGTAGATGTCGCCTTGCCGATTGTTGTCGGTTGCTGCCACGAGATAGGCGGCGCGCTTGGCTAGGCGGCGGATCGCTTCATCCGTCGCGGGGGACCAGCCCCCGCCGGTGCTGACATAAAGGGTGTCGTCGCGCAGGACCTCGATCGCAGCGAGGCTCATGGCATCGAGGGCCGCCTCGGTGATGCAGATCCGCTCGGGCTCCTCCGACCCGAAGCGAAACAGCTCTTTGGCGCCCTCGGTGGAGAAGCCCCGCCATGCCGGTCCACGCTCCTCCCAGCCTGTGAGCGCTCCAGCAGAATTGCTATGCGCCGCCCACATGCTGCCTTGGGGGCCTTCTCGCAACCGGTCGCCAGCGACTGCGCGCTTCACGATGTTCGTCGGCAGCCCGCGCTCGCCGGTGAGATAGCGCCAGGTTGGCGAGCCGGGGCGCGGCCTGAAGCGATATCTCCACCGTTCTACAATGGACGCCAGGACCTTGGGTCTTGCCGGGTGCTGCCACGCTGGTGCAGCAGGGACGAAGCCAACTACATCCGCAACACGGTCACATGCCTCGACGAAACCGTCTGCGCCGAGGTGTGCGGCTAGCGAAAACACGTCCCCTTTCGCCGGCGACAACGGATCGAACCAGCCGCGGCCTTCGTGAATGACGATGACGATGTTGCTGTCGCGGCGATACTTTATCGCCCGCCGGGTGCTTTCCTTGACGTCGACCTTCCAGCCGTCTTTCTCCAGCAGGGCCGCGCATCCGACCTTTTCGCGGAGCTCTTCGATTTCTCTCTTGTCCATTGTCTGCACCGGGGTCGCGTAAAGCGACGTCCGGCCCCTTCTTCTGTTGGTCTCACTTGTTCCTAGCCTTGCGGCATCCCCGACCGGCCGCGAAGCCTTCCGAATGCAAGGGCGCGCTGACCAACCGTCAGTCGCCGCATCGTCGGCGCGGCGAAGCCTCCCTTGCAGCCGGCATGGCGCCAGCGGCAGCCGGTCACCCGGCTCAATGAGCGGGGCACCAGGGGTCGTATTCATGGACGATGGCGTCCTGATCGCCGTCGTATTCGCTGGAGACCATCACGCCGAATTCGTTCTCAGTCTGGAAAAGGATGACGGGCACCATCAGCGTGCGGGCCAGGTCGAAGGCGTGGTTCTGAGCGAGGGTGAGATTGTGCGACATGAAAGGCTCCCGTCTTGCGGCGGGGACCATCCCCGCTCGACAGGCGCCGAAGTGTTCGGGGCGGTCGCGGTCACCTCGAAGGCGAAGCCGGAGAGGTCGCACGCTTGCGTAGCGAACCCCTTGCGGGTTGATCGTGGAAGGCCGCACCAGAACCAAGGAAAGCCCATTCGAGAGCGGGCTTGGTCCTTCACCGGAAGCATGTGAGCCGAAACGCACATGGTTCGTCCCGCGGATGCAGTGTTGGTCTGATTGACACCGAGAACAGCGCTGTCCCTTTTGTCTGGGGCGAAAGTGGGTTTGCCCACCTGGCGGTTGCTCCGCGAAATGCCGCTTCCGTTCGATGTCCTTGAGGCCCTCGGCATCGCTTGCATTTAGGGGCTAAGGTTCGATTCCGAATACGCGGGAGCTTCCGATCGGCTCAGCAACTGGCTTGTTCGGGGACTCGGGCCGTTTTGCGTCAGGGATGGCAGCCCGTAAGGGGGAAGACCCGCTCGCGGGGCTTCAGCGCAGCCAACAGCCCGGCCCGCAGGGCGACGCCCACGTTCTTCTCGGTCAGAGGCGCACACCAGCCAATTTATTTTGCGAGACCGGTTGTTGAGCGCCCTCAATGGCTTTCATCACCGGTA
>NZ_PSRR01000580.1 GCF_004296405.1 Bradyrhizobium sp. Leo170 | reverse complement strand
TACGGCTTACTTCGTGCTCTCCTTGGTGACCGGGCTTTCTTGCCACCATCACTCACAGATCATCTCTGCGAACTTAGCGCCAGCGTCGGGGCGCCAGGACCACACGACTTCGCCGTCCGCTAATGCCACGCTCGTCGGTCGTGACACTCTCGTCCACCGCATCTCACCGCAACGTTCGTGACGATCGCGAGCCGCCCCTCATTCGGGTGAGACGCGCGGAGTTAAATCACTGATTTGCCCGACGGCGAAAGCGGAATGTTTTTCGCTGCAAGGCTGGACGGGGCAAATCACTTTGGAATCGCTGGCGAATTTTCGGGGCGATGCGACAGCATCGAGCCCGGAATGACGGAGAGTGAGGAGCGCGCGGCCCGTCCCTCGAGACGCCGCTGGCGCGGCTCCTCGGGATGAGGAGCGGAGCTAGCTTCCGCTAAACGAATTGTAGCCCTGGTCTTCCCAGTAGCCGCCCTTGTAGTCGTTGGTGACTTCCATCGAGATCACGTATTTCGGGTTCTTGAAGCCGAGCTTGGTCGGCACCCGGATCTTCATCGGATAGCCGTAGGCGCGCGGCAGGATCTCGTCGGCGAATTTAAAGGTCATCTGCGTCTGCGGATGCAGCGCGGTCGGCATGTCCAGCGGCGAGTTGTAGCCGTCCTTGTCGGCGCACTGGAACCAGACATATTTCGCGCGCGTGTCGGCGCCGACGAGCTTTAAGAAATCGCGCAGCGGCGTGCCGGTCCAACTGCCGATTGCGCTCCAGCCCTCGACGCAGATATGGCGCGTGACCTGCTTGACCTGGGGCAGCTTGTAGAGCTCCTCCAGCGTCCACGGCTTCTTGTTCTCGACCAGGCCGCGCACCTCCAGCTTCCAATCCTTGCCGTCGATATCGGGCGCGTCGTCGAGATCGTAATAGCCGTTGAACGGAAACGGTTTTGTAATGGCGCTTTCAGGAAAGGTCGGCGCCAGCGCATTCGGATTGAACATCCAGGCCTGCACCGCATCGTTGAACTTCGAAACCTGCGCCAGCATCGTTTCCGCCGAGGAGCTGTCGATGACGTCGCAGCCCGTGAGCAGCGTCAGCGCCCCCAGGCTGGCGCCGCCGGTGATGAAACGCCGGCGTGTCAGATCCGGCATCAGCTTCACGGCGTCCTTGACCAGCAGCTTCTTGTCGACGCCGGGGATCAGGAACTTGCGCATGCGACCCATGGTCTTTCTCCTTGAACTCAGCGGCCGATGATCATGGCGCGCAAGCTTCTTGGCACCAAAATCGCCAGCGCGACGTGAACAACGAGGAAGGCGACGATCAGCGCCATGCAGATGAAATGGACATAGCGCGCCACGTCGTAGCCGCCGAACAGCGCGGTCAGCCACTGCAACTGCACCGGCTTCCAGATCGACAGGCCCGACAGCACGATGAGCACACCGACGACGATGATGCCGGCATACAGGAGCTTCTGCACGTAATTGTACTTGGCGAGATCGTCGTGCGACAGCTTGAAGGTCAGCGCCGCCTTGGTATCCGAGATTACGCCCGCCGGCGTGATCGGCAGCAGCTTCTTGCGGAAGCGGCCGGTGACGAAGCCAAGGACGAGATAGACCAGGCCATTGACCATCAACAGCCACATCGCGGCAAAGTGCCAGAGCAGCGCGCCGCCGAGCCAGCCGCCGAGCGTGATGCTGCGGGAGAACGTGAAGTTGAACAGCGGCGAGGCGTTGTAGATCTGCCAGCCCGACATGATCATCAGGATCATCGCCACCGCGTTGATCCAATGCACGATCCGGACCCAGGCCGGCTGGATCACCTTGGTCGTGCTGCTGACTGGGGCTGCGTGCTCGTCGCGGACTGCAAGGCTCGACATGGCTGTTCCTGCTCGGAATTCGTTACGTATTTATACGCCCGGATCGGGGCCTTGTTACCGCGACACCTGGTACCAATGCGATACGAACGGCGCATCGCGGTCACAAAAAAGCGAGCCGGGTTTCCCCGGCTCGCTGGTCTCACGCTGCCTGTCTGGGGGATGAAACAGGCGCGCGCGGGGTTACGAGGCGGGCATCAACACGGTGTCGACCACATGGATCACGCCGTTCGACTGGTTGACATTCGAGATCGTCACCGTCGACCAATTGCCCTTGGCGTCGCCGATCCAGACCTTGCCGTCCTGCTTCTTCACGGTCAGTTCCTCGCCCTCGACGGTCCTAAGCTTCTTGCCGTCGGCAAGGCTGGAGGCCTCATACTTCCCCGGCACGACGTGATAGGTCAGGATCTTGGTCAGCGTCGCCTTGTTCTCCGGCTTGACCAGGGTTTCGACGGTGCCCGCCGGCAGTTTGCCGAACGCCATGTTGGTCGGCGCGAACACCGTGAACGGGCCCTTGCCTTCCAGCGTGCCCACGAGACCAGCGGCCTTCACCGCGGCGACGAGGGTGGTGTGGTCCCTGGAATTGACCGCGTTCTGGATGATGTTCCTGGATGGGAACATCGCGGCGCCGCCGACCATCACGGTCTTCTCCTCGGCGCGAACCGGCGCCATCACGGTCGCGGTGAGCGCCAGTGCGCTGAACGCTGCGGCGGCGAGAAGTGCTGTACGTTTCGACATGGACAATCTCCCGTTTGGCTAACAATGACCGGCGGAGCTGCCGCCGGGGATGAAAGGCAACGACGGCGCGGCTAGTCGATTGCACCGTCGTTGGCCGCAGCTACGGGAGGGTTTGGGACGGGGTTTCGCGGGATAATTTATCGTGATGGCTGAAACTATCTGCGGGCGTGGCCGTGGGGGTGCGCTGCCGTAGGGTGGGCAAAGCGAAGCGTGCCCATCATCATGAGCGGAGTGCTTGATGGTGGGCACGCTTCGC
>NZ_PSRR01000579.1 GCF_004296405.1 Bradyrhizobium sp. Leo170 | reverse complement strand
AGCCGCCCCTCATCCACCGTGAGACGCGCGGAGTTAAATCACTGATTTGCCCGACGGCGGAAGCGGAATGTTTTTGCGCAAAGGACTGGACGAGGCAAATCAGGTTGAAATTGCTGGCGAACTTTCTCCCCGTCATTCCGGGGCGACGCAAAGCGTCGAGCCCGGAATCCATTCATCCGCTTACGCCTGCGGCTCGATGGATTCCGGGTTCGTCCTTCGGACGCCCCGGAATGACCGCGGAGCGAGTCTCGGCGGCCGACACGCTTGGGCCAGCGGTGTCTTAAGTCCTCCAAAGAACACTTGCCTGCCGAATCAAACTTGATGGTACAGTGGTCCCGCTTGGGGAGCGCAGACAAGACCGCGCCAAAGAGGCCCGTGTTTTCCCGGGTGGGACAGCCGAGGTGGACAGCCAAACCTGAGGGCGTAACGCGCGCGACATGATTCGCATTTCGACGATCTTCATCGCCATCTGCATGGTTCTGGTCGCGGCCTCGCTCGGCCTTGTGCTCTATTCGGTGGCTGGCATCAGCGGAACCGAATCGGCCATCGTGGCGCTGACCGCGTTGACCTTCCTGATCCTCTACAACGCCGTGTCGATGCGGCTGCGCGACCGCTCCGATGTCGGCGGCCAGATCGCGGACCTCTCCCGCGGCACCGCCGACCTCGCCCGCCAGGTCGCCGAATTCGGCCGCAGGCTCGCCGCCGTCGAGGGCCGCGTGGTGTCGGCGAATTCCGCCAGCGCCGACCGCCTGCAGGCCGTGGTCGGCGAAATCAACGAGCTCGGCAATCTGGTCAAGCAGCTTGCAGCCTCCGTCGCCAGCCATGAAGACATGCTGGCAACTGCGAGCGCGCCTTCGAGCAGCCCCGTCGTGGAGCCGGAACCAGAGCCACGCGCTGCCGCTTCAGCTCCGGTAGCCGGCGCCGTGTGGAGGGCCGCCGCGTCGACGACGGCCCCACAGGTTTTCGCAGCACCGGCACCGGCGGTATCAGCCCCGGCAGAAGCCATTGCGGCCTCACGCAGCCCGACTCAGCTCGTCACCGCCATCAGGAATGCGATCGACGCCAACCGGCTCGACATCTACCTGCAGCCGATGGTGACGCTGCCGCAGCGAAAGGTGCGCTACTATGAGGCGGTGACGCGGCTGCGCGACGAGCGCGACCAGATCGTCGCCGCCGACGATTTCATCGGCGCAGCGGAAGCCGGCGGCCTGATCGGGCGCATCGACCACATGGTGATGTTGCGCTGTGTGCAGGTGCTGCGCCGGCTGATGGTCCGCAACAAGGATGTCGGCGTGTTCTGCAACGTCTCCGCAGCGACGCTCGGCAACGCCGTCAATTTCACCCAATGCCTGGATTTCCTCGAAGCCAATCGCGCGCTGGCGCCATCCTTCGTGCTCGAATTCAAGCAGTCGACCTTCCGTAATCTCGGCCCGACCGAGAGCGAGCATCTCGCTGCGCTGTCGCAGCGCGGCTACCGCTTCTCGATCGACAACGTCAGCGACCTCCGTTTCGAGCCGCGCGAGCTCGCCGACCGCGGCGTACGCTTCATCAAGGTGCCGGCGGCATTGCTGCTGGATCCCAGGCAGAGCTCGACCTCGGACATTCACCCCTCAGACCTGTCCGACCTGCTCGGCCGCTATGGCATCGACCTGATCGCCGAGAAGATCGAGGGCGAGCGCGCCGTCGTCGACCTGCTCGACTACGACGTACGGTTCGGCCAGGGGTTCCTGTTCGCCCCGCCGCGGCCGTTGCGGCCCGAAGGCGCATCTGCTACCGCCGGGGCCTCGCCGCCCAAGCCGCAGGAAGCCAATGGCGCCAGCACTCCCGTCCCCCAGAATAACCCCGCCATCGACCCTTCGCAGCGGATTACCGGCAATGCCGCGCTGGCGCGCCGCATCGCAGGCCCGGGCTAGGCGGCGCGCGCTGCCATGACCTCACTTCACTTTGTCGAGCGGTTGCGCGACGTCGTTGGCGACGTCGAGGTGGTGCTCTCCGACGTCTGGGGCGTGGTGCATAATGGGCTCGAGTCGTTTCCCGAGGCCTGCGAGGCACTGCATACGTTCCGCCAGCAGGGCGGCACCGTCATCCTCATCACCAACGCGCCACGGCCGGCGACTCGGTGCAGCGTCAATTGCGCAAATTGGGTGTGGCCGACGAGACCTATGATGCGATCGTCTCGTCCGGAGACCTGACCCGGCATTTCGTCGCCGAGCATCCCGGCAAGAAGATCCACTGGGTCGGCCCGGAGCGCGACTCCTCGATCCACCGCGGCCTCGATGCGCCGCTGACGCCGCTGGAACAGGCCGATTACATCATCTGCACCGGCCTGTTCGACGACGAGACCGAGACTCCGGAAGACTATCGCGCAATGCTCCTGAAGGCGCGCGAACGCAAGCTTTCACTGATCTGCGCCAATCCCGATATCGTGGTCGAGCGCGGCGACCGGCTGATCTATTGCGCGGGCGCGATCGCCGAGCTGTATCGCGAGCTTGGCGGCGAATCGATCTTCTACGGCAAGCCGCACCAGCCGATCTACGAGCGCGCGATGCAACTGGCGGCCGAACGCCGCGGTCATCCGGTCGAACTCAATCGCGTGCTGGCAATCGGCGATTCCGTGCGCACCGACATTGCGGGCGCCAAGGGCTTTGGCATCGACTGCCTGTTCGTGACCCGCGGCATCCATTCCGAACAGTTCGAAGGCGTCGACCAGCTCGATCCGGCCTCGGTGACGGAGCTGTTCGGCCACCCGCCGAAGGCGCTGATCCGGGAGTTGAGGTGGTAGGCGTGGGCGCGCCTCCGCTCCCTCGCCCCGCCCTTGCGGGGAGAGGGTTGGGGTGAGGGGCTGCC
>NZ_PSRR01000578.1 GCF_004296405.1 Bradyrhizobium sp. Leo170 | reverse complement strand
CCAGCATGCGCCGATGCAGTGTCCCCGGATTACGCTGCGCTCCATCCGGGCTACGAATGCTATTGATTGCGAACTTGTAGGGTGGGCAAAGCGCACGTGCCCACCTTTCTTGCACCGAACTTGGATGGTGGGCACGCTACGCTTTGCCCACCCTACGCATCCCCCGCTCAGTGCAGCTTCTGCAATTCTTTCAGGATTGCTTCGCCCATCTGCGTGGTCGAGGCTGATGTCGTGCCTTCGGACTTGATGTCTGCAGTACGCAATCCGCTTGCGAGCACGGCGGCGATGGCGGCATCGAGCTTGTCGGCGAGCGTGCCCAAATCGAAGGAATAGCGCAGCGCCATCCCGAACGAGGCGAGCATCGCGATCGGGTTGGCGAGGCCTTGGCCTGCGATATCCGGCGCCGAGCCGTGGACCGGTTCATACAGCGCCTTGCGCTTGCCGCTCTTCGCATCGGTCTCGCCGAGCGAAGCCGACGGCAGCATGCCGAGCGAGCCGGTGAGCATCGCCGCGATGTCGGACAGCATGTCGCCGAACAGATTGTCGGTGACGATGACGTCGAACTGCTTCGGCCATTTCACCAGCATCATGCCGCCGGAATCGGCGAGCTGATGCTCGAGCGTCACCTCGGGGTATTCGCGCTTGTGCACCTGGGTGACGACCTCGTTCCAGAGCACGCCAGACTTCATGACGTTGCGCTTCTCCATCGAGGTCACCTTGTTGCGGCGCTTCTTCGCAAGGTCGAAGGCGACGCGGGCGATGCGCTCGATCTCGTAGGTGTCATAGACCTGGGTATCGATGGCGCGCTTCTGGCCATTGCCGAGATCGGTGATGGTCTTCGGCTCGCCGAAATAGACCCCGCCGGTAAGCTCGCGCACGATCATGATATCGAGCCCCTCGACCGCCTCGCGCTTCAGGCTGGAGGCATCGGCGAGCGCCGGATAGCACACGGCGGGCCGCAGATTGGCGAACAGGCCGAGATCCTTGCGCAGCCGCAACAGGCCGGCCTCGGGCCGCACCTCATAGGGGACGCTGTCCCATTTCGGCCCGCCGACGGCACCGAAGATCACGGCATCGGCGGCTTTCGCCTTGGCCATGTCCGCTTCCGAGATTGAGACCTTGTGCGCGTCATAGGCGGCACCCCCGACCAGCCCCTCTTCGGTCTCGAAAACAGCGATACCTTCCGCCTTGAGCCAGCCGATCAGGCGCTTCACCTCCGCCATCACTTCGGGGCCGATGCCGTCGCCGGGCAGGAGCAGGAGCTTGTGGGTCGCCATGGGGTTTTCGCCTTGAGATCTAAGGAAATCCGCGCGGAGTGCTAAAGCGCTGTTGCGCGGTTGGCAAGACACCATTCCCGGAGCTGGCCTGTGCAAGCACGGCCAGGCCTGCCACAATGCGGCTCCGCCGGAGTTCTCAGTGAAAGCCCCCGACCTTGCCTCATCTTCCGCGCACCCCGCGCGGCTAATTCTGATGCTGTCGCTGGCGCCGACCGCGGGGCTCGGCATCGGCCGCTTCGCCTATTCGCTGGTGCTGCCTGATATGCGCGAGCAGCTCGTGTGGTCCTATTCCGCGGCCGGCTTCATGAACACGATCAACGCTGCCGGCTATCTGATCGGCGCGCTGCTGGCCGCGCGGCTGATCCGGCGGTTCGGGCTGGTGGCGTCGGTACGCTGGGGAACGCTGGCCTGCGTGGTGTCGCTCGCGCTTTGCGCCATCACCGGGAACTTCGTGGTGCTGAGCTTCGCGCGGCTGCTCGCCGGCCTTGGGGCTGCGGCCGGCTTCGTCGGCGGCGGCGCGCTTGCGGCGATGATCGCGCAGACGCGGCCCGAACGCGCCAATTTCCTGCTCAGCCTGTTCTATGCCGGGCCCGGCAGCGGCATCCTGCTGTCAGGGCTGGTGGCGCCATTCGTGCTGCAATGGTTCGGCCCGGGCTCGTGGTGGATCGTATGGTGGGCGATGACGCTGCTCGCGGCCATCATGACCATTCCGCTGTGGCTCGCATCCTTCCGGTCCGATGCCATGACCAGGCAGGAGTCCGCGACGAAGTTCGCGATTGCGCCGGTCGTGATCTATCTCGCCGGCTATTTCCTGTTCGGCGCCGGCTATATCGCCTACATGACGTTCATGATCGCCTATGTGCGCGACGTCGGCGGCGGCGCGCTGGCGCAAAGCGCATTCTGGAGCTTGATCGGGCTGAGCGCTTTCGTGACACCGTGGGCGTGGCGAGGCGTGCTTGGTCTCAACCGCGGCGGGCTTGCCACCACGATCATCCTCGGCGTCAACGCGATCGGCGCCGGACTGCCGATTTTCGGACACTCGCCGCTGTTGCTCGCGGTCTCCGCCCTGGTGTTCGGCGTTGCCTTCTTCGCGGTGGTGGGATCGACCACCGCCTTCGTGCGCTTCAACTATCCGCCATCGTCCTGGCCGACCGCGATCGCCGCGCTGACGGTCTCGTTCGGGATCGGCCAGACCATCGGACCGATTGTCGTCGGCGCGATCACCGATGCCGCCGGCAGCCTGTCGTTCGCGCTGAACATATCGGCAGCGATGCTGGCGCTCGGCGCGGTGCTATCGGCGTTCCAGCGGAGGCTGGAAGTGAAAACATAGAGCGGTCGCGCTTTCTCCGGCAGAGGCCGTAGGATGGGCAAAGGCGCGCTTCGCGCCGTGCCCACCATCCAGCACCGCGCTCGCGATGGTGGGCACGCTTCGCTTTGCCCACCCTACGGCGTGCCCAAATTTTGATTCAGTTGTCAAACAGCGGAGAGGATGTGAGTCCACGTTCTCGCGGCGCTTTGCGCCCGAGGTTTGCGTCGCTGTTACCCTCTGAAAATGTAGAGGGCGCAGGGAAAGCCGGGTGCCGGTTGCA
>NZ_PSRR01000577.1 GCF_004296405.1 Bradyrhizobium sp. Leo170 | reverse complement strand
CTACAAACCTAGCCGCTTACCGGATTTTCCCGCAGCCATTCCAGCACATCGCCGGCGTTCCGGTCGGGCGGGAACACCGGATAGAAGACGTGGGTGATGCGCCCGTCGTCGATGATCAGCGCCAGCCGCCTGATCAGCGTCAGCCCCGCCACCTCCATGGTCGGCAGTTTGAGCGCGCGCGTCAGCTCAAGCGTCTCGTCCGAGAGCACCGGAAACGGCAGATGCAGGCGCGAGGCCATCTCGGTCTGGTATTCGTTGCTCTGCGTCGACAGGCCGAACACGTGGCTGGCTCCGGCGGCCTTGAGCTCGGCGAACAGGTCGCGGAAGGCGCAGGTCTGCGGCGTGCAGCCGCGCGCGCCCGGGACCATGTCCCAGTCGTCGACAAGCGCAATCTTGCCGGGCTCGCCAGTGCGCGGATAGGCGAACACCACCGTGCGCCCCTTCAGCGAAGACAGTGTCACTGACGTATCGTCGGTCGCCACCAAGCTGACTGGCGGGATCGCCATGCCCTCCAGATGCGCGGCGCCGCCATCATCAGTCGGCGCGGGGATCTTGCTCCAGTCGACTTCAAGCAGGTTTGGTTGAGCCATCTTACGCTCCGTCATGTGGCGAATGGCGAGTAGCGAATGGCGAATAGGGAAGGTCTCCGCCACTATTCGCCATTCGCCACTCGCTATTCGCTTATCTCACCCCCGCGCGCGCAGCAGGCGGCCCTTCTCGCGGCCCCAGTCACGCTTCTTTTCGGTCTCGCGCTTGTCGTGCAGCTTCTTGCCCTTGGCGACCGCGAGCAACAGCTTGGCGCGACCGCGTTCGTTGAAATAGAGCTTCAGCGGGATCAGCGTCATGCCTTCGCGATCGACCGCGCCCATCAACTTGCTGATCTGCTTCTTGTGAAGCAGCAATTTGCGCGGGCGCTTCGGCTCGTGATTGAAGCGGTTGGCCTGCAGGTATTCCGGGATATTGGCGTTGATCAGCCATATCTCGCCGTTCTTGGAATCCGCATAGGACTCCGCGATCGTGCTCTTGCCGCCGCGGATCGACTTCACCTCGGTGCCGGTCAGTGCAATGCCCGCCTCGATGGTGTCCTCGATCGCATAGTTGAAGCGCGCCTTGCGATTCTCGGCGACGACTTTGATCGGACGTTCGTTTTTCTCGGCCACTTCAGGATTTCTTGAGGAGATCGCGAATTTCGGTCAACAATTCTTCCTGCCGGGTCAATTTCGCCGGCGCCGGCGCTGCCTCTTGGCTGCGCTTCAACTGGTTCATGAGCCGGATCACGATGAACAGCACGAAGGCGACGATCAGGAAATTCAGGGTCAGCGTCAGGAAACTGCCCCAAGCCAATACGGCACCTTGCTTCTTGGCGTCCGCGAGGTTGCTGGCGGTAACCGCCTTCGACAGCGGCGTGAAGTAGTTGGAGAAGTCGAGCCCGCCGGTGATCGCGCCGATCACGGGCATGATCACGTCGCCGACAAGCGAATTCACGATCGCGCCGAAGGCCGCGCCGATGATGACGCCAACCGCGAGGTCGACGACACTGCCCTTCATCGCGAACTCTTGGAATTCCTTGAGCATGCGAAGCCCCTTCTCCTCGACCTGGCCGACCGGACCAGCCAGGCGCCACCCGACGTGCTTTAGTTAATCAGGCCGGCATGCACCATGGCACCGCGCACGGCCACGCGCGTGGATTCGGCAACCGGCACCATCGGCAGCCGCAGCCGCTCCTCCAGTTTGCCCAGCAGCGACATCGCGTATTTCACCGGCCCGGGATTGCTCTCGACG
Organism: Bradyrhizobium sp. Leo170; assembly: GCF_004296405.1. GTDB lineage: Bacteria > Pseudomonadota > Alphaproteobacteria > Rhizobiales > Xanthobacteraceae > Bradyrhizobium. The sequence continues at coordinate 1,097 of NZ_PSRR01000577.1, read as the reverse complement.
AAGAGGTTGGTGTGCAGCGGCATCAACTTGTCGTGCAGCTTCAGCGCGGTCGCGACATCGCCCTTCTGCCAGGCGGCATGGAACTCGGCGCATAGCCGCGGCGCCACGTTCGAGGTCACGGAGATGCAACCATGGCCGCCATGGGCCATGTAGCCGAGCACGGTCGCGTCCTCGCCCGAGAGCTGGTTGAAATCCTCGCCCATCGCCGCCCGCTGCTGCGACACCCTCACCATGCTCGCGGTGGCGTCCTTGACGCCGGCGATGTTCTTCAGTTCCCACAGCCGCATCATCGTGTCGACCGACATGTCGATCACCGAGCGCGGCGGGATATTGTAGATAATGATCGGGATTCCAATCGCATCGTTGATCGCCTTGAAGTGCTGGTAGAGCCCCTCCTGGGTCGGCTTGTTGTAATAGGGGGTGACGACCAGCACGGCGTCGGCGCCGGCCTGCTCGGCGTGCTCGGACAGCTCGATCGCCTCCTTGGTCGAATTGGAACCGGCGCCCGCGATGACGGGCACCCTGCCCTTGGCCTCACTGACGCACCATTCGACCACCCGCTTGTGCTCGTCATGGCTGAGCGTCGGGCTTTCGCCCGTGGTGCCGACCGGAACCAGGCCGTTGGTGCCCTCGGATATCTGCCAGTTCACCAGGGAGCGAAAGGCCGCCTCGTCCACGGAACCGTTCTTGAATGGCGTTACCAAAGCGGTGAACGAGCCGCGGAATTTTGTCTTGGCTGCCATGGACTTCCTCCAAACACTTCTAAGGGTTGCGGCGCGGGTCAGAAAGGCCAATTCATATCGAGTCCGGCGGCCAGGCGAAAGGGCCGCAGTCCCCGTCCCATTGCCAGCCGCGATTTTGCCGCTGTCATGGCGCAAATATCGCTTCCGCGACACTTTTAGCAATTTGTCCACATATTCAATCAAATACAGCTGAGGCCTCAGCGATCAGATGATTCGCCGCCGCAGAGGAAAGCCGTGACCCCTTCCCCCCGCGCTGCCGCATTGCGATCGACCGCCTTGGCGACATCGCTAGCGTTGGCCTTCGCCCTGGCCGCGACGGCAGAAGCCGCGGCCGGCCCAAATGTTCCCTTGCCA
>NZ_PSRR01000576.1 GCF_004296405.1 Bradyrhizobium sp. Leo170 | reverse complement strand
GACTTCCGCCACATGTCAAGCGCTGTGACAAGCTCGCCAGAAACTTCCTCGCTGGGCTCTCATTGCCGCACCTGCAATCTGGTGGCTCAATTGACCCCGGACCTTGGCCCCAATCCAATGGACGACGATCTGGTGGGCCGGAAAAATCTCAAACTGAGGCACGACGGATTTTGAAAGTCTTCGGATTGCGAGCTTTGGGGGCGCCGCTGGCAGCGCCGGTTCCACGACGTCAGCCTCTCGTCAGGTTGCGACAGTAGCCTGCTGTCTCATTGCTGAAGTCCAGTCGAACGAGGTCGCGATGGATCCGAACAGATTCAATATTTTCAGTCCCCGACTGGCAACGTGGGTATCACCCCGCCTTGGCGAAGCAACAGTCAGGTCAGGGGGGCAAGCGGACGAGGCTGGGCATCCGAGCTTTGAGCAACGCTTGGATGAGGTGCAACAAGCCGATGCCGCTCCCGTCCCAGCGGCGCCCGCGCGTCGAGATCGATACACCCCCCATCTGTCTAATGAAGACGCCTCCATCATCGACAACGCCATTCGGTCGGCGGGTGAACGCCGGGGACTGCGCGCGGCAACGGTCGGTGGTTATGTAACGGTTCTTCGTGGTCTTGGAGATGATCTCGCACGTAATGGGCAATCGATTTCTGCGCTCGATCACAATTCGCTGGTAGCCCACGCCAATAAATTCGGCAACCGGAAAATTATTACTGGCTTGCGTTATCTTCGGGAGTATCTTGAACCCGGTGGTACGTCAGGCCGTTCCCAGCGTGGGCGGCAACGGAGTATTCCAGCCGAAGACCAAGCCCTCATCGAGGGCGCAGCTCGTAGCAGCAGGCGACCCGCAGCGGCCGTTGTGATCTATAGCGGCAGCCTTCGCATATTTTCTGAAGCGCTCAACCGCGAGGGCCACGCAATCGCCAGGCTAGATCACGAGTCACGCATCAAGCGCGCTAAAGAGTTGCGTCCGAACGACACAACCCTCGGGCCCGCGTTGAAGATGATTGACGAGTTTCAGCGCGCGGAGCGCGCATCCGGCGCAAGTAGCTCATGGCATCTGGGTCGTTATCCCGAAGACGCCGCCCTCATAGATGGCGCGCTCGACCAGGCCTTGAAAAATCTTGAGCCAAGGAAGTCTGCCCAGGAGCGGGCTGCACGTCTTCATACCCTGGGTGCGTGGCTTAAAGAAAATGGCAGGGAGAGCATGGCTGGCCGACTTAACCGCTCCAACAAGGAGGACTTTACGCTGCGCGACGATGTGCTTGCATTCAAACTGACTGAAGGCAGGCTATATGATCTTGATTTGGCGCACCTTCGGAATTACTTAAAACTCGTCGAGGCGAACCATGCTCTAGGGCCAGAAGCCCGCGAGCAGCCGGCTTTGCCGTCCGGGCTGGGCGCTGGGCGGCCCAGCCCGTCGCAGGCGCTTCCCGCAACCCCAGCCACCCCGAGCGAGGGAGCTTGGGCTTTGTTGAGGAAGGAGATGCAAGAACCAGCGTCACCGTCAACTGCCAGGGCTCGCTCAGACACTTACGCCGGCCTTGAGCCGTTTGTTGACCTGAATGCGCCGACGCCATCCGAATTGCGCGATGATGCTCACTTTGCACCAGCGCACCTGGCCGGAGCTCGTTCAAATACCTACGCGGGTCTGGACTCTTTCGTTGACCTGAATGCGCCGACGCCATCCGAATTGCGCGACGATGCTCAATCACCGCCGGTGCTCGGCCCTGCCGGCTTTGTCGTCGGCGCATCGGGCTCGCTTGTGGAGCTTGAGGATATCGGACCTCTCGTCGGCGAGAATTGGCAGCATGGCTCCCGGCCGGTGCCGGATTTCCTGCTCGATGCCCTGGATAACATCGGCGTCCTGCCGACCCAGCTCAGCGGCCCAAGGCAGGTCTCCATCAACGGTGAGACCTACTCGATCACATTGCGGACGCGAGGACGCCGCGATGCGCAATTCATCCATCATCCTCGCCCTTCCCCCGTCCCAGATGCCCGGACCGGTACGTCAGTTACCGGCGCCTCTTCCGCCGGCCGCAGCGGACGCGTGCTAGGTGCCACGGACTGGCTGTCGAACGAGCATATCCAGCGGGACTATGAGCTCCTGACACAGGAGTTGCAGGAGAGCAATCCGGATCTCGCCGCCCGGACGCAGTTCGTGAATCCCCTGATAGCCCAAATGGTGCGGTCAGACGCGCTCGCGGCACAAGCACTCAATTGGATTGGCCATACAGACGACTTCCTGTTCCTGCCGGTAAACGATGCCGGCGCGGAGATAGAGCGGCGCGGCAGTCACTGGTCGCTGCTGCTGGTTGATCGCAGCGATCGGTCAAGGCCGCCGGTTGCCCATTACTACGATTCTCTGATGGTAGACGATGGGTACGGCTCTCAGGTGGGATATAATGACCGGCCCGCAGCGGAGCTCGCAGGACGGCTGGGGGCCAACCCGCAACGGGCCGCAATGCGCCAGCAGAGCAACACCTATGATTGCGGCGTCTTTGTCGTGGACGGCACCCGGGAGCTGGTCAGGCGATTGGCAACAGGACAGCCGGACCTGCTGAACCTTAAGAACCTCAGGGTCAGTCGGCTGGCCCTGCAAAACCGGCTCAGGAGCTGAGGTCGGCTTGTGTCGATAGAACTGGCTGAAGCGGCTCTCGCCGACACCGGCCAGACCTTGTGTGCGAGGCTGAATCCGACAGTCGAAAGGCAAAGCTGGCGAAGCTGCTGACCAGTCGGCCAAAAGGCTGCGCGGCCCTTTCGAAGGAGGCGAGATTGAACCGGGCCATTCGAGCCTACCGGATGAATCTCGAAGGAATCCTTTCGAAGCACAGGCTGCGGCGGCCGCGACCGACGCATCGTTCTTGATCCGCTGGTCGATCCAGGAAATCC
>NZ_PSRR01000575.1 GCF_004296405.1 Bradyrhizobium sp. Leo170 | reverse complement strand
GATTGCTGAGTGAAAGATGCCGCAGTTAAAGGTCGGCCGCTGGTCACTGAAATAGGAATTCACAATGAGACTTGCTCGATTGAGCCTGATCAATGCGGTGCTGAAGGCCGGTTGTAGCTGTACAATAGGCAGACCTCATGTGGCAGTCACCTTCAACCTACCAAGGAGATAGCGACACCATCAAGCGGAGGCCGGTCATGGGGCCACTTTGAGATGCGGCGCGAATGGACAATGTTACAGTCACATCAAACAAGGCACGGCATTTCAACCTCAGCTGAACGATGCGCGACTCTGGTAGTCGGCCAGGCTGACAATCAGGCTCGCCAGCCTCACGACGCCAATCCTATCGGCATCGAGACGCAGTTCACTTCGCTTGGTGATCTTCGAATTGCTGTGACCCTAATCAACTTGCACAGCGCAAGGATGGTGCACGGATGACGCGCTGGTGCAAACCAAAACCGCGCGTGCTTGAAGGCGGTAAAGCCGATCGCGCATTGCGTCCTGATGCTTCGCAGTCGCGGATCAGATTGAATTCCTGGCCGCTTGCGGCGATGCTTGTCAGCGCTCTCCTCTGGGCCGGTATCTGCTGGGTCGTCTATGCGTTCTCATGAGCGAAATGACATGCCAAAGCTGCCAAGCTGGCGACACAAGATGGCCGCATTGGCAAGCGCCTTCTGGCCTATACGCTTGAGGTCGTCGATTGACCTCTCTTTGCGGATCGCGGCCTCCAGGATCTTAGAGGCAACTTAGGCACGTCGGTTTGGTGCTGGGAAACGTCTTCGCCGATTTCGTTCAGCGCGCGCATGGGGCGCGGCCGTTTCGACACCGAACATAGGAGATGTCGCCCATCCTGTAGCAGGAAAGACAAGCAACCAACGGATGACCGAGGTGTTCCGGAAATTCGCGCACGTTATTCAATTCGGCAAATCCGGTCGCGCGATCTAGCGTATGCAAGTTGACAAACGTGTTCTCCACATGCGCCGGGAAGTGATTGCCCACGCCAGGACCACCAAGAGTCTTTGTTGTTGCACCGGCGCCAGTACATAGTGTCCCACTTTCTCGAAGTGAAACGGCAGCGCGGTCTCGGCCTATCGAACCACTCTACATCCGACTTAGCACCGGTGAATGCGGCCGAGCGTGGACGCTGAAACAGCGCGAAGCCCGACGCACACTGCCGGGTATGAGGTGCGTCGGGCTGTTGGGGCATGGCGCGGCACCTGGCCGTGTCCAGCCCGCATGACCCCTTGCAAATGATATGCCACACGAAAAGGCGCCGATGATCCGGCCCCACCCCCCGGTGCAAGGGCCGCACGGATGTTCACTTGTTCGCGTGCCAAGTATGGGCCGCCTCCTCAGGGCGTGGGTTGCGTTGCGCTTGTGATCGACATTGATCTAAATAGCTGGCCCGACGATCTCTGGATTTCGATGTCGCGGAGACTTCGTTTACGCGACCTGCAGCGGGACTCTGATCTCCGAACGGATTCGCCCGAGCCAAAGAACCAACCTAGCCGCCCCTAGCTAGCAGGCTGTTGAAGAAGTCTTTGAACGGCGCGCGATGAATGGGATGTTGTCACCGTTGAGAAGGCAGATCTCCCCTTCGAGTGAGCCGTCATCCTGCAGTTCGGCCTAGCCGTCACCCTCGGCTGGCTCCATTTCGTCGTTTCCCTGCCAGCCGAACTCGGCGGCATCGCCGTGGCAGGTTCCATGAATGGAGCCTGTGCGGCAATCGAAGGCGAATTCGCCGCCGGCCTCGTCGAACAGGATGTAGGCGCTCGCCAAGGCCATGCCGTAGCTCGGTGTCTCGACGACCTGCCATCTGCCCCGAATGCTCATGCCGGTGCCGCCAGAAGCTTGGGAAGCCGGATCAAATTATAGACCGCAAGCGCCAGGACGAACACGGCATCCACCCGGTCGCGGCCTCGCAGCTTGATCTTGGCCAAGCCAGCGGAACTCTTGATCCAGCCGAAGACTTCTTCGATGCGTTTGCGGCAGCGTTGGCTGATGTCGTAGCCGCTGTGACGTGTGGTCCGCGCGTCGATCGCCGTCTTGCGCCGCTTGCCGGTCTTACTCAGATGTCCATCAATCGCAATATGCGGAGTAACCGATCTATCTCTCAGCTCGTGGACGAACTGCGTGACATCATAGGCCTTATCCGCCCCCAGAGTGATCCGTTTCGCGCACCCGCGCCTGTCGATATGGCAAGCGCAATCTCCCGTTCGGCGGTGCCCGTCGCTTGGCTCACCCCACCCAAGACCGCTAAACCATTGCGGTTCTCCATCAGCGCATGGCCCATATAGCTCAGCTTAGCCGGCTGGCCGTCACCCTTCTTGTAGAGCCGCGCCTCGGGATCGGTCGTGCTCGCATGTCTCGTTCGATCGCTTCTCCTTGTGGAAGCTGCGCTCAGCATTGCGTCCCGGACCGTCCTCGTCTTTGTCGCTGCCATCCTTCTTCCGGAAGCTCTTGATCGAAGCCCGGGCTTTCAATCAGCGTACCATCCACCGAGAAGTGATCGCTCGATAGTAGACGCTTGACCTTTGGTTGCGCCAAAAGCGCGTTCAGGAACTTGGCCGCAATCTCGCCTTCGAGCAGCCGGTCGCGGTTCTTCGAGAAGGTCGAATGGTCCCAAAACCGCATCATCCACCCCGAGCCCAACGAACCAGCGGAACAGAAGATCGAACTCCATCCATTCCATCAGATGCCGTTCCGAGCGAACCCCATAAAATGCCGGGAGAAGCATCGCCCGAAGCAACTTCTCCGGTGCGATCGACGTTCGTATAGAGCTTGCCGAACTCCCCAGAAAGGTCGCCCAGCGCCGCATTCGCCAAGTCTCGGATCACCCGTAGCGGGTGGTCGACCCGAACCCGAGCCTCCAGGTCCACATAACTAAAAAGCGAGCCGGACTGTTCGTCACTCCCCGCAGGGG
>NZ_PSRR01000574.1 GCF_004296405.1 Bradyrhizobium sp. Leo170 | reverse complement strand
GAAGGACGCTGAGAATTTCACTCCAATGATATTCTTTGACAGGGCCGGCTACTGGCTGCGCTCCGCGATCTACGAGAACGGCAAGGTTACGAGCTCCGGCTTGAAAATGGACGAAGCCGTCCCGGAGATACTCAAGTTCGGGATCTGCACCCGATTGAGTCCCGACGAAGCCACATTGCGGCAGTTTCTCGATAAAATGGCTTTCACGGACGACGTATCTGTCATCAAGGATGTCCTGGCCAAGCATTCGGGCATTGCGAAGCGGAATATGTCTTTCGCGCTCGCCGGCGAGTCCTTCAGGATACCCACGCTGCGCATGAACCGGGCCTAACCCAAACAGGCGCCCGCTGCGCCCAGTCTGGCGGTAACGTGAATGCATCGGCGATTGGTGGCGGAACAGACCGCTTAATCGCTGCAGAGCTGATCTCAAACAGCCTACCCTTGTAAAGCGGTGCCGCTTCGTCCTTCATGGCACGTACCAAATCGAGCAGCGTGTTGGTCGCCCAGCGATACGCGCTAGCGTCTTCTCGTTCCAGGTTTTCTACCAGTGCGAGGGCCTCGCGATAGTCGTGTATCGCCGCAACGACCCTGGTTTCGAGATCGTTCTTATCGTTTATCTGCTCTTCTCCTCGCGAATCGCTGAACAATTTGTCCCAGCCTGAACGAACAAGAATTGGACGGTTTGCAGGCATCGACCACAAAATGCGATCCTCTTGCTCGATGTAATCGGCGAGCGATTGAACTTGACGCGACGCTCATTTGGACTGTGCCCGCGACCGAATCATCTCCCTCATCCAGGTCTGCAGAACGATCCATTCTGTTGTTTCCACTGTAGGAGACTAGTTTTCTGCAAGCGCACGGTTCTTACTGCCAGATCTTTAAGCGCTCGCACGGATGAATGTGGAATTCTCTTTTCGCATTATGGTTTCTCCAAGAGCCGCCCTTGGCTATGCTCGCCGCCAGAGTCGAAATCGAGTTGGCATGATGGAACCTCAGTGGCTTAGCTATGGCAAACGCTTGCAAGCTATTGCGTCAACCGGGCTTCACTTCGCGAAGGATCCATTTGATCGCGAGCGATACGAGGAGATCGCGGCCATTGCCAACGAAATGCTGGCCAAATTGGGCAACGTTCCGATCGAACGCATCGAGGGACTCGTTTCTGATTTCGCGCTGGGCTATGCCACGCCGCGTATTGACGTGCGCGGTGCAATCGTCGAGGGCGAGGCAATCCTGCTCGTCCGGGAGAAGAGTGATGGCCTTTGGGCCCTCCCCGGCGGCTTTGCAGACGTCGGGCTCTCCGCGGCTCAGAATGTCGAAAAGGAAATCTTTGAAGAAGCAGGCCTTAACGTGTCCGCTAACCGCCTCTACGGCGTGCGGCATAAGGCGAGCGCATCATATTCCCCTGATGTCCGCGATTTCTACAAGATGTTCTTCCTGTGCACCCGGCTGCCCTGCAGCCTGGTGAAGACGACGTTGGAGACGAGCGAGGCGGAGTTTTTCCCGAAAGATCAATTGCCGCCGCTTTCGCGCGGCAGGACGATCGAGAGCGATGTGGAAGCTGCGTTCGCCTTCGCAACCGACACAAACAGGCCTGCCTTCTTTGATTGAACCCAGTGATCGCATTGCCCTGCGCCGGTCCCCATGGAAGCTCGTTAGGGTAGGCGCTAGTATCGGTTGCTTCTCCACAGAGTCCAATGGCAACCAGTTGGTTTCTGGGCCAGCGGCCCAGCCACTTGCCTTCGGCGAATGATCACGGGGGTGGTAGAGAGAAACGGGCGAGCGATTGGCATCGCATCGATAGTCGCGCCGACCATCTGAATCCCGAGAGAGACATTTCGTGTTCAGGCCTTCCAGCTTGCAACTGCCACGCGCGGGCGAGCTTGAGCGACGGGCGTAGCGGTCATCCGGGTGAGCGGAGGGAATGGATTTGATATGCGAGCGACGCAGCGACTTTGCTTTATTGGTTTTTCCTCGGCGTCGTTCTTCATCGTCGGCGTCGGCATCGTCTTGCCGGCGTGGATCGCGTTCCACGCCGGCGGATCGAGCCTGGTTGGCCTGGTGTTGCTGACCTCCAGCGTCGCTGGAGTCGTTCTCGCACCGCTCGGCGGGTACGTCGTCGACCGACATAGCCGTCTCACAGTCACTGCAGCGGGACAAGTGATCCAGGCTTCCGGGCTTTTTATGCTGGCCCTCGTGGAGATCCTGCCGGAAGGGCTCTCGCGCCCCCTCCTGGTTCTATCAGCCGTTCTCGGGGCCTTCGGATACGCGCTCCTGGCAGGCGCTATGAGCGGCCTGCTCCAGTCGCTCGTTCCCGGGACTGAGCGCATGGCGTTCAACATGCGCCTGTCCTTCTTCAATCAGGCGGGGCTCGCCATGGGCACAGGTGTAGCCGGCTACGCGATCGATCAGCTCGGCAGCACTACGGCGGCCGTCCTGTCCGCCTGCATCGCGTTGGCCATTCTGCCTCTGCTCGGGCCGCTGACGAGGACCCCAAGCGGTCGCCGGTCGATGAAGGGGCTCAATCCGCTTTCCGCCTCGCGTGAAGCGTTCCGCTATCTTCTGAACGAGCCGCAAAGCTTGTCCGCTGCGATCACGGTAGGACTGGCGTTCGCCGTGATCCAGATCACCAACCTGTTGTTGCCGGGTTTCGTCATCCATGCGCTTGGCGGCGGCAGCGATCTCTTCGGCATGCTCGAGATGACGGCCGCAATCGCCGGTATGGCCGCCCTTGCTGTCGCCGGGATACCGGCGCTCGCCAGGAAAATGGCCCGAGCAACAGCGACGGTTCTCGCAGGGGCCGCGGCCTCGTTGATCGTTCTATCCTTCGTGACCAACCCGCTGGTCGCGATTGTGCTCTATGCCCTTGCTGGAATACTGTGGAACCTGTCACGGGCCGCGGCCAACGGACATCTTTTGACCGTTGTGGATTCGGCCCTGATCGGG
>NZ_PSRR01000573.1 GCF_004296405.1 Bradyrhizobium sp. Leo170 | reverse complement strand
CAGCCGCGCGCCGCGGCGTCGCGACACCGGGACGTAATCCAGCTCGTCGATTAAGGCTTGGGTGATCCGCTCCGCGCCGGACCTCGCCGCCGCGACCGCCGCCGTCGTGATGATCGCCACGATCTCGCCGATCATCCCTTCCGAAAGCCGGAAGATCTCTCGCGCGAGTTTCTCTTCCGACAGATCGGAACGGCGCGGGAGCGGCAGGGCGCTTTCCAGACTGTCGAGGAGCGCGAGGAACTCCTCGTCATAGCGCCATCGCGGCGCGGCGAGCAGTTGGAACCGGCTCGCCATTTCGTCGGTCGCGTTGATGAAATCGTACACCGCGACCTCGCCGATCAGAACCGACGATATGTCGAACTGACGGCCGATCCGTCGCAGGAACGCCAACACCGCCTCCACGTCGCGCGATCGGCCGCGCAGCGCGTTGTGGAATTCGTCGAAAATCAGGACTTTAGGTTTCAGGCCGTCCAGCAGATGATCGACCTGCTCGGCCTTGCGGCCGACGTCCCGGCTGTTTCCCGTCGGCGCGCGCAGTGCGCGCAGGATGCTTCCGTAGAAGTGTGCGAGTCCGGCGCCCTCGCGCGTCTGGAGCACCCACACCCGCTGCGACTCGCAGGCTTTCAGATGCGCGACGGCGAAGCGCTCGGCGATCATCGTCTTGCCGTTGGCGTAGGGCCCGACCAGCATCAGACCGCGAGTGCGCAACGACGGAGGCCGGCACAGCAATTCTTTCAGCCGCTCGAGCGCCTGCCTTGCACCGTGGTGTCCGATCCAACGCGGCGCCCGGATATAGGCGATGCGGTCCTCCAGGCTACAGTCGAGATACGGGCGAACATGATCGAGCAGATGGTCGACCATCTCACCAATCCTCGACCGGCAACCCGCGCTTTTCGCGGACCGAACATTCGGCTGGACTGGCAGGCGCCGACGGGCGCATGGCCTCATAGGGTTTGCCAGCCTCGGCCGCGAGAGTCCGGCGCACGGCATCGCGCAGTTCGACCTTCGACGGCTTCGATCCGCCGACGATCTCGGCGATCCGACGTTGAAACTTCACCTTCTCCGTGTCCGATCGCGCGTTCACGGCGCGTCGACGAGCGCGGTCGCCTTCGTGCTCCCAAAGCGTCGTCGGAGCGAGCCGCCCATCGCGTCGCCCGACGGACCGAAACTCCCTCGTTTCCGGATCCCGGACATAGACGTGGCTGATGTCGCGGGGGTCGTATCGCACCTCGAGCCGGCCGAGACGGTCGCGCCGCGGGACCAGGCCGCCCAGCCACGGCGAATAGTAGTCCAGCGCGAACAGGCTGACGCCTTGCGGCGAAAGCCGCCGCTCCGCTCCGGGCAGGAACGCCAGCACGACCCGCGCCGGGTCGTCCTCGAAACGCGGAAGATCCTGGCTGTGTTGCGCCCATTCCACCGCCGGCGCCTTCAACGTCTTCGCATTCTGCTGCAGATTGTGATCGATCACGGCGAGCGCCACGCACCGCTCGAGGTCGGCGAAACTCAGCCGAGCGCGCCGCTCCGCGGGATAGCCATCGCGGTCCGCCACGGATCGACCCGTCGACCCCGGGTGCATCGCGAGTACGGCATTGAGCTTCCCGAGCAGCCGTTCGACCACCCCGCCCTCATGGACGCGGCCGCGATCGGGGTAGCGAATGCGGATGCCATAGTCCTCGCAGCCGCGCTGGAAAGCGCGCCCTTTGAACTCTTTCGCGGAGTCGGTGACGAGCTGCCGCGGTCGTCCGAACATCGGCCAGCGATCCTCGATGCCGCGCGCGGCCAACCAATCCTCCTTCGGGCACATCGCCTGCGCGTGGCATAGAGCGACGGACAGCGCCGACGGCTTTTCGAGGGTCAGGCAGAACCCGAGTATGCTGCGCGTCGCCACATCCGCGACGAGGGTCAGGTACGCCCTGCCGACGAAGACGCCTTCGCCCTCCACGACCTCCACGAACTGGATGTCTGTGGGCGTGTGATCGATCTGACAAACCTCCAGCGGCTTCGACGCGCGGATATATCCGGGGTCTCGATTTGAGCCGCAGCAGATGCTTCGGGTTCGCCGACCGCTTCTTGGCGATTTCTTCAGGGCTGAACAGCGACGGAATGCGGCGGTCGACAGCGCCGTAGGAGGGCGCAGCCAGCCCGGCCTCCTCGCAACGGGCGCGGATTTCGGCCACGACAGGCGCAAGCGGCGGCGCCTCCAGCGTCAACCATTGCGCTTGCAAGGTCGCCGCGACAATTTCCTCGACTTCATCGCGAGCCGCTTTTTCCTCGCGCCGTTCGTGCGCGGCAGCAGCGACGACACCCGTCGGTCGACGCGATAGCGCGCCAGCAAATTATAGACTTGCCGCGTCGAGAGGCGCAGCTCGGCGGCCGCCCGATCGACCGCCGTTCGATGCGGGTCTGCCTCATCGAGGATCCTGTCGAGTTCGCGCGCAACGCGGCGCGCCGCCAGCCACGCCTCCTCCGATGGCGGCGCAGACGCAGACGCGGTTGTTCGGATTTGGGGTCGGTGCGGCAATTCGAGCGGTCACTGAAATCGCTAGCGGAAAATTCAGCTCGCTTTAGACCCTAAACCTAAACAACATATGACGTTTTCGCCGTTGAAATTGGGAAGTGAAAGCGACAGTTTACGGCATATTGCCGTGTGCGAGCGACTAAGGAACCAACCTACTGGTCGGAAGCCTCGAATTTCTTGAACAGCCCAAGACGCCGGATTTGCGATTGAGGGAGCATCGACATTGCCTTCCAGCTACCAGATTCCCGATCCGCTGCCTTGGGCCGCCATCGGCGGCCCGCTCGCCGCCGCCGAGGATTCTTTGGCCCGCCTCGACGAGCGCCTCGCCAAAAGCCCGATCCGCGACGGCTGGATCGCACGCACCCACTTCACCGATGCCGCGGCCTGCCTATGGCTCGAAGGCGAGCTCGTCCACTTGGAAGATCT
>NZ_PSRR01000572.1 GCF_004296405.1 Bradyrhizobium sp. Leo170 | reverse complement strand
CTAGGAGCGCTGGTGGCTGGCAGCGCCGTTGGTCAGGAGACGGGCGAGCACAATGTGGTCTCGCCCCAGGACATCAAGTGGGGATCGGCGCCTCCCTCCGTTCCAGCCGGAGCGCAGGCGGCGGTGCTTTACGGCGACCCGAGCAAGGAAGGCCTGTTTGCGTTTCGGCTGAAGGTGCCGAGGGGTTATCATGTTGCTCCGCACACCCATCCCAAGCCGGAGATCGTCACCGTGGTCTCAGGGACAGCGCGCTTGGGGATGGGAACCGCGGCCGATCACGACAAGGCTCAGGTTCTTCCCGCGGGCAGTTTCTTTGCGCTGTCCCCTGGTTCGGCGCACTCTTTCTTCGCCGACGAAGACACAGTCATTCAGCTCAACAGCACCGGTCCGTGGAGCATCAACTACATCAATCCAAAGGACGATCCGCGTCAGAAGACGCAGTAGCGGGATCAATCACCGCAGTAGTACAGCGGGGGCAGCTCTACAGCGCAGTCTAGCTGCGGCACATTCTCCATGGTGAGCATTACACACAAAGAATGTTTTCTTCAAAGCCGAGGGCGCGACGGTTGATCCGCCGCAAATGCGTCGCATCAAGGCAGCGGTATCCGTAATCTTCGAGCCGCTCGATGATCAGCCGACCATCGAGCGGCTGGGAACGGTTTAGGTCTGTGAGAATTTCACAGAGAAGCGGGACTTTGCGGCCGTCCTTTGCCAGGACCGCCTGCATCCCGTCAAATACCGCCGATTCAAACCCTTCGACGTCGATCTTGATCAGACTTACTCGATCGAGATCAATCTTCCGTTCGCGCACATAATCATCCAGAGCGATGACACCGACGCTGATGTTCTCGGTGAGCTCACGCGCGTGATCGAGAAAACCGGCGGCAAGTGAACTCGATCCGATGTTCGTATCATAGTTGTCGAAATTCTCCGGGCGCGGCGCAACAACGGCCATCATGGAGTTTCCGCGGAGAGCGCCGCAAGCGGTCTGATTGGCGATAATCTGATAGTCCGGATTGAGTTCGGCGAGACGTTGGATAAAGGCGAAATACTGAGGTACCGGCTCAAATGCGTGCACTTCCCCGGTCTGACCCACTAGCGACAGTGCATAAGCAGACCAGTAACCGCAGTTGGCGCCGATATCAATGAAGGTCGTTCCAGGACTCAAGAAGTGCCTGAAGATCCGTTCAAGAAACATCTCATGGGTCTGAAAAAAATACTTCGCCATCAAGCGATGCAGCGACATGTCTATTTCATACTGCACGCCATTAAAATGCGTTCTTGCGATACCAGTTGGCGCTGCTTTGACCTGCTCGAGCGCCCTACGCCGGATCATGTCGGTCAGCCGCGACGGATCAGTTAATGCGTATTTCAGGAAGAAGCGAAAACTCTTCGGAGCAATCATAATCGTCGACCCATTTAATGCCCCCATTTAAAAATCGCTATTCCAGATGGCAAATCTCCGCCAAGAATATGCCTAAACAAGGTCCTGTTGTTGGGCAAGATTGCGGTCGTAGCTCGTCCGAGCAACTTGCACCAGAACGCGATCGGCCTTCGTCATGGAACATGTTTTGAGGCTTCAGCACTTTCCGGCCGAAGAATTTGTCGCGTGCCGGACATGGCCGCGATAAACAGCAATACTCGTTTTGCCGAAATTGAGCTCAGGTGTTAGCAGATAGGTCGAAGCAACTGAGCTGCATGCTGACGTTTGGCTAACCTCGAGAGGGTTTCGTTGCATTCCACTATAACCGAAGGTGCCAGGGAGCCTGCAGACACTGCGCGCTGGAAACACCACGTTCGCTGTCCGCGGTGCTCGTCGAAATTGCGAAATCTGGACACTGACCCAGCGTGCTCGAACGCAGCCTGCGAATATAGCGCGGCAGGTTTTCCGGTCGCAGGAGGGCAGCCGGTCTTAATCGATTTTGCGACGAGTATTTTCGATCGCAAGATGTATCGCGCCGAGAACGGATCTGCGCTCGCTCGCGACCTGACCCGCCGCTCGCTTGGCTCGCGGCTTCATCGGTTCGGCTTTGGCAAGAACCCAGTCGCCGCGTCAAATTGCGCAAAGTTCGTGGAACTTCTGAAGCAACGTCGCGACCGGGCCAACGTCCTGGTCGTCGGCGGCGGAACGATCGGCTCGGGTGCAGACGAGCTCTACAACGCCACTTCCATCGAGCTGCTCGGAACTGATGTCTTCGCATCTCCTTACACCAGCTTGGTTGCTGATGCCCATAAGCTGCCCTTCGATGATGGGGTATTCGACGGCGTTTGGATTCAGGCAGTGCTCGAGCACGTCCTGGAGCCCGCAACGGTCGTTGCTGAAATTCATCGCGTGCTGCGGCCTGACGGCTTGGTTTACGCGGAAACACCGTTCATGCAGCAAGTCCACGAACGCGCCTACGATTTTTCACGGTTTACGCAGAGCGGACATCGTTGGCTGTTCAGGCGGTTCTCGGAGATCAGCGCCGGACCGACCAGCGGTGCGGGTGTGGCACTCGTCTGGTCGATCCGGTACTTCTCCCGTGCGCTCGGTGCAGGAGATAAGTTGTCCCGGTTGATCTCGCTGCCATTCTTCTGGATTCGATTTCTCGACAACGTTAGCGGGGGACGCACCGTCGCCGACGCGGCGAGCGGATTCTACTTTCTCGGACAGAGAAGTGAGGACGCGATCGATCCTAACGAGATGCCGAAGTATTACGACCAACAAGGAAATGCTATGGCGACCAAGGCAGATCGGCTTTCACGGAAGTGAGCCAGATAAGTCCTCGGGGCAATGACAAGTACTGATGGTGAAACTGTTCCTGCGCCGCGTAGACGGGCATCTGAGGCAATCGGCCGGCGGGCAGTAGGGCGTGTACTCAAAAAGCAACGAGACCTCTCGGGGCTCACATCTGCTTAGCTCCCGACAGCAGCGCGGAAGCGGACAATCCGGGATCGCTGCGTTGTGCCACAAGCGGACTAGTGGTCTATCACA
>NZ_PSRR01000571.1 GCF_004296405.1 Bradyrhizobium sp. Leo170 | reverse complement strand
CATTGGCCTCGGCGCGCTGGCGCTCCTGCTTGTCAGGCTTGCCCGCCAGCAGGCCGGTCTTGCCGCGTAGCGCCCCGAAGGATTCCGTGCTCGATGCGAGACGCGCAAGTGTCGAGCTTGCAGCGGCCGGGTCCTTCAGCATGGCGTCGAAGTTCGCCGCGCGGAACGCGCGCTCGGGATCGGCAAAGACGAGGCGGAAGCGGGTGGACACATCCTCCCACTGCTTCTTGATGGCGGGGTCGGCGAGGATCCTGTCCTCGACCGTGTCGATGAGGGATTTGGGGAACGTCGTCACGCCGGCGACCATGGGCTTCGCCTCCTTGTGTGCGGTGTTGATGATGGGTTTGCGGCTGTCGACGAGGCCGAGTTTTTCGCCGAGCGCGCGGAGCCGACGCGCGACGCCGACGAGGCGCTGCTTCTGGCGAACCGTCCAGCGCAGGCGGTCGTTCACCAGCGTGCGCGCCACCTTGACGATATGCAGTCCGCGGTTCGCGGCGAAGCGCAGCGCATCGCGATAGAGCGCGCCGCGTTCGTAATCGAGGGTGGTCTCCTTCGCCCGGCGCTGCGACAGGATCGGGATCAGGCCACCGGCCTTCTGGAACGAACGCCGGCCGTAATAGAGCGCCACATCCTCGCGATGGCGGGTCAGCGCGACATAGCTCAGGTGCTTGTCGAGGGACAGCGTTGCCAGCACCTTGACCCGATCGACCGTCGCTCCTTGCGCCTTATGCACGGTCGTCGCATAGCCGTGGTCGATATTGCGATAAAAGCGCTGATCGACCGTGACCCGGTGGCGGCCCTCGCCCTCACCGATCTCGGCGACTAAGCGCGCCGGCTTGGCTTCCACGACCTTGCCGATCATGCCGTTCTTGACGCCGAGCGAGCCCTCGTTCTTCAGGAAGACGATCTGGTCGCCCGGCGCAAACCGGCGCTCGCCGTCCTCGGTCCGGAAGGCATGTCCCGCTTCCACGAGACCGCGCTCGACGAGTTTAGCCCGCGCCATTTCGTTCAGCGTGCGTACGTCGCGGCGCAGATGCGCCAGGATCAATGTCGACTTGGAGGGATCGTAGTCGCGGTTCCAATCGGCGATGAGATTGTCGATCGCCTGCGCCTTCAACTCAGAGCCGAATAGACGTCCATGGTGACCATAGGCGGACAGGGCCTGCGCCGTCCGGCCACGGGCAAGATCGAGCGAGGCGTCACGCATCCATTGCTGGCGCTGGCGATAGATTGTTTCGAGTTCGGCATAGCCGATGCGTTCGACGATCGCGCGAAACGCGGCCCCCGCTTCGATCGGCTGGAGCTGCTCGGGATCGCCGACCAGGACGAGCTTCGCTCCCGCCTTTGACGCTGTTTCGACGAACAGCGCCATCTGCCGCGAGGCGACCATGCCGGCCTCGTCCAGGACAAAAACCGTTCTATCGTCGAGGCCGTTCCGACCGCTCTTCCATCTCAATTCCCATGAGGCGAGCGTGCGGGATTCGATGCCCGCCTCCTTCTCCAATCCCTCAGCCGCTTTGCCTGCCAAGGCGCCGCCGACCACGTGAAAGCCAGCGGCCTCCCACACCTCGCGTGCGGCCCGCATCATCGTGGTCTTGCCCGCGCCCGCACGACCGACAACCGCCGCGATCCTCTCTCCGGACGCCAGATGCGCGATGGCGGAGCGCTGCTCGGCCGAGAGGTTGGTGTGCCCCGCGGACACGGCCGCCATGACCGGCGCCTTGACCGCGAAAGCCGTGCTGCCCGACAGATGGATCGCACGCCGCGCCATCTCCGCTTCGAGTCGGATCAGCTCGCGGGTGGTGTATTTTGCCGGCGCCCGCGCGCCGGTGTCGAACTCGACAGATTCTCCTTCCAGTCGGAGCGCATCGGGGCTTTGCAGCACCCGCGCCATCAAGTGCTGGAAGGTCCCGGCATCGTCGACATAGCGATGCAGGAGCTTGCCGACGTCGCGCTCATCGAACACGCTCTTTTCCCGCGAAATCATGTCGAGCACGATCTCCGGACGACGCTGGATCCGCTTCAACGTCTCGGCCCGGTTCTCGTCGAAGACACGCAGCCGGTCGAGGTTCGGATCGCGCCCCTCGCGCTCGGCCCGGCGCTGGATGGCCTTGGCCGCGACGCCGATGTGGGTGGTCGGCACGACGTCGATCCCGCGCTCGGCGTAGGACCGCCCATCGACCCGAATCTCATGGCCGTGCAGGGCGAGATGCTGGTTCTGCAGGTCGAGCCAGCCGTTGCGCTGCTCGAGGAACTCTTGTTTGTCGCCGGCCCAAAGCCGGTAGGCGATCTTGCCGGATTTCATGCGCAGCGGCTGCCCGTCGTCTCCGATGACAGCGACCCGCTTCGGCCCGAATCCGGTTTCCGTAAGAGGCCGCAGCGTCGTCATGAGGTGGACATGCGGATTGCCCGGCTCGTCATGATAGACCCAGTCCGCGACCTGGCCGCGCGACAGCACCTGCTCGACCACGAACTGGCCCACCAGCGTGATGTTCTGCTCGCTCGTCAACTCGACGGGCAGCGCGATGATGAACTCCTTGGCGAACTGCGCATCCGCCCGCTTCTCGAAGGCCTCGACCTTGTTCCAGAAGGCCTCCGAGGCACCCGCAACGGAGCGATCGGCGATCATCGTCCGAAGCCAGACGGGCGCGGCGGCCGGCACCAGGAACTCCTCGTGGATCATCCCGCGTTTGTTGGAATAGTCGACGGTACGGCCCTCGGCCTCGAATTCCATCTTCGCGCGATGCCGGTAGGCAGCGGCCAGCACGGCGCTGCGGCCATCGCCGCGTCCGATGAGCTGGGGCGTGAAATGGGTGATGGCCACGGCTGGCGCGATCCTTAAGACGAGTGAACATGCCGTTCGTCGGGATTGGCCCGCGCATTCAGGGCGGGAAGCAGGACGTCGCGTCAGCGACGTATTACTGCCCTTGGAAGCCGCTCCTTCGGAACGGCGGGATGATCTTCCAAAGCGTCGGCTT
>NZ_PSRR01000570.1 GCF_004296405.1 Bradyrhizobium sp. Leo170 | reverse complement strand
CCCCGTCAGCCGCGAAGCCGTCCGCGCCGAACTGAGTGAGTGTCGTAGTGCCGTAGCCCGGGTGAAGCGCCAGCGTAACCCGGGGACCGCTCGCAGTGCGGACACAGGTGTCCCGGGTTAGGCGTTCCGCTCCACCCGGGCTACAGGCTCCTCAGGATGAGGGTCTGTGCTCGCGGAGCGGGCGCGAAACCCGCTATGGTGCGGCGGACGATTCCTGCCCGACCACCGGTGATGCCATGCTGCGGGTTGCCCGCGACCTCTCCATTGATGAGAACGATATCGAGATCGGATTCGTGCGCGCCTCGGGTCCGGGCGGGCAGAACGTCAACAAGCTGGCGACAGCGGCGCAGCTACGGTTCGAGACCAGCAGAATCGCGCTCGCCGAGGATGTCCGGGCGCGGCTGGTCCGATTGGCTGGCCAGCGCATGACCAAGGAGGGCGTGATCGTGATCCACGCCCAGCGCTTCCGCACCCAGGAGCGCAACCGCGCCGACGCAATCGAGCGCCTGCTTGAGCTGCTCCGCGAGGCCATGGTGCGACCGACGCCGCGCCGGCCGACCAAGCCGACGCTCGGCTCCAAGCATCGCCGCCTGGAAGGCAAGAAGCGCCGCGGTGACGTCAAGGCACGGCGCGGCGCGCGAGGGTTCGAGGATTGATGCCAAACGCATGGATGTAGCTCCCTCTCCCGCTTGCGGGAGAGGGTTGGGGTGAGGGTGTCTCCGCATTGGGACTCCCCGAGTGGAGAGAGCCCCCACCCGGCGCTACGCCGTAGCCGAAGCTTCGCTTCGGCGTCCTTAAGAACGGCCGCCGAAGGCGGCCTATGCCTCTCCCGCAAGCGGGAGAGGTGAAGCTTGTAGCCCGGGTGGAGCGGAACGCGTAACCCGGGACAGTTGTCGCCGGATTGTGAGCGGTCCCGGGGTTACGCTTCACTCCACCCGGGCTACGGGTTCGATCGCAGGGAGAGAGCTCGCTCTAGTAGCGCTTGCTGCCAGGAGCAGCGGGTTCCGTCGCCGTGCCTTTGTGCGCTCCGGCTCCAGCGCCGGCACCCACCGTGCCCTTGGCGCCGGACTTCGCGCCGGTCTTTCCGGTCGGAGCCGCCGTCTGCGCGTTCATTTCCTCATCGCCGCTACCCGTCATTCCACCCGGCGCCACGCTCCTTTCCTGCGCGCCGCCGCGGATCGCGCCGCCAGTGGCGGCGCCTTGTGCAAGGACAGGGCCGACGAGTGCGGCCGAGAGGGCAAACGCGATCACAGAGGTTTTCGCTAGCTTCATCCATTGCTCCTGGATTTTGTCCGTGCGGGAAGGTTCGGCGGTTCCATGCGCCGCCTGCTGCGCCGGTCTCCCCTTCACGCGGATTGAACGTGTCGCAAACGACGCGTGCGCCATGCAATCTGCGTCGTGTGGAGATCGTGCAGGGATTTCGGGGCAATTTCGCGAAATTGCGCTTCACATATGCGGCGGCGTGACGTGGTTTGGCCGGCACGATTTTCGTAGCTGCTCATCGACGCGTTTTGTTCTGCGGTGAAACAGCCCGCTACTACCACCGCCTTTCGCGCGCGACCTAGAGTTACCGCGTACAGGCGGTGAGGTGGATGAGAAGGCTACGCGCGACGGCAGCAATCGGACTCGGATGTTGCAGTGCGTTGCTCGCGACGATCGCGGCTGCACAAATGCCATTGCCTGCCGCCAAGCCACCCGATGGTGCCGCACTGTTCAAGCAGCAATGCGCGACCTGCCACACCACGAACCTCACCGATCCGGTCCGCCAGGGCCCGCCACTGTTCAAGGTCGTCGGCCGTGTCGCGGGCAAGGCCGATGGCTTTCACTATTCACCCGGCTTCGCGCAAGCCGATTTCGTCTGGGACGACGCCAGGCTCGACGCCTGGCTCACCAACCCGCAGGCGATGATCCCCGGCTCCATCATGGCCTATCGCCAAGCCAAACCGGAGACCCGCGCCGCCATCATCGCCTATTTGAAGGAGCTCAACTGAATGGCAAAACCCGTTCACTCGATGATCCGCGTGCTCGACGAGGCGAAGTCGCTTGATTTCTACGCGCGCGCCTTCGGCCTTGAGGTCGCCGATCATCTCAAGTTCGACGATTTCGCGCTGATCTACCTGCGCCACCCCTCCTCGCCGTTTGAAGTCGAGCTGACAGTCAATTTCGACCGCAAGGAGCCCTATTCGCTCGGCGACGGCTACGGCCATCTTGCTGTGATCGTCGACGATGTCGACGCCGAGCATGCGCGGTTCGAGCGGGAAAAGCTCGTGCCGGGACCGCTGCGCGATTTCAAGCATAACGGCAAGACGCTGGCGCGCTTCTTCTTCGTCACCGATCCCGACGGCTACAAGATCGAGGTGATCCAGCGCGGCGGCCGTTTTGGCTAGAGCATAATCTGGAACGAAGAAATACGACCAATCAACAATGACAAAACATTCCACGGAGGAAACCCATGAGAGAAGTCGATCGTCGAAGCAAATATGATCGCCGCGTCTTCCTGAAGGGCGCGGCAACGGCGGTACCGACCGTCGCTATCGCCACCAGCACGGGCCTCACCATCAGCGATGCCTGGGCCGATGACGCCACCACGCTGACGCCGGCGACATTGAAGACGCTGGTGAAGATGGCGCGCGACATCTATCCGCACGATTTCCTGGGTGACAGTTATTACATCGTCGCGGTCAAGCCGTGGGACGGCAAGGCGGCCAAGGATCCCGCGATCAAGTCGCTGATCAATGACGGCGTTGTCAGGCTCGACCAGGAGGCCAACGACCGACACAAGGTGCCTTATGTGCAGGTGCCCTGGGAAGCCGATCGCGTGGTGCTGTTGCAGCGGATCGAAGAGACCGCGTTCTTCCAGAAGATCCGCGGTGACCTCGTCGTCTCCCTCTACAACCAGAAAGAGGTCTGGCCGAAGTTCGGCTATGAGGGCTCGTCCGCCGAATATGGCGGCTACCTCAAGCGCGGCTTCGCCGACATCGACTGGCTCCCGAAGGCA
>NZ_PSRR01000569.1 GCF_004296405.1 Bradyrhizobium sp. Leo170 | reverse complement strand
ACGCAACGCGCCGCGAGAATGCGGACTCACATCCTCACCGCTGTTTGAAATTTGAATCATAACTCGCGACGACGCCGTAGGGTGGGCAAAGCGAAGCGTGCCCACCGTCGCGAGCGGAGTACTGGATGGTGGGCACGGCGCGATAGACGCGCTTTTGCCCACCCTACGTAGTTCCGCAACCACTTGCTCGCGCCATAACAACTGCCTGTGGTTATGGGTCCGCTTTCGCGGGGACGACGCCGGCGCGGTCATCGTGAGAGCCGCGCAAACCGCTCACGCCTCTGCGTCCAGCACCTTCTTCACCGCAGGCCGCGCGGCCGTGCGGTTGCGGTGATCGACCACTTTCGGCAGCGTCGCGAGATCGACGCCGTCGCCTTCCAGCCACTGCGCCATCGTGAAGAGATAGATGTCGCAGATCGTGAAGGCTTCGCCCATCACCCACGGGCCTTTCAGCATGTCGCGCTCGATCAGCGCAAAGCTCGCGCCGACCGTTTTCGGGATCATGCGCTTCAAGTCGGCAAAGGAGGATTCCTCCGCAGCCCAGCGATAGCCGCGCATCTTGTGGGCATGCGCGACATGCACCGTGGAGCAGAGATAGCTGTTGAACGCCTGCGCCTGCGCGAACGCAAAGGCGTCATCGAGCGGCGCGAGCTTTGCCTTCGGAAAGCCCTGCGCGATAAAGGCGAGCACCGCGGGCGTCTCGGTGAGGACGCCATGATCGGTGACCAGCGCCGGCACCCGTCCCTTCGGGTTGACCTTGAGATATTCCGGGCTGTTCTGCTGGTTGGTCTTGAAGTCGACCCGTTCGATCGTATAGGGCGCGCCGGCCTCTTCGAGCGCGATGTGCGAGGCGAGCGCGCAGCTGCCGGGGGTGTAATAGAGCTTGAGCATGTTCCATCCCTCATTCAGAGGGACGCGAAGTTAACGGCGTGCTCTTGCCCCGTCCATCCCTGCTCTGACTGATGGGCTCAGCGAACAGCCTTTGCCGTCTCCACCAGGCGCGCACTGGTCGATGCCGTCGCAAGCACTGCGCCATCTTCCGCCATCAGCCTGCCTTCGACGAAGGCGACGGTCTTGCCGAGCTGGGAGACCCTGGCCTCGCCGATGATCGGACCCGGCTTCGCCGGCGCCAGGAAATTCACTGTCATCGTGATGGTCGCGGTGTAGAGCTTGCCGTCGGTCATGACGAATACCGCCGGGCCCATGGTGTCGTCGAGCATCGCCGACAGCATGCCGCCCTGGATAAAGCCGGCCGGGTTGCAGAACTCCGGCTTGCCCTCGAAGCCGATCCGAATCCAGCCTTCGCCCGGGCGTGCGTCGAGCGGGCGCCAGCCGAGCAGCTTGGAGCAGGGTGGCGCGGCGAGACGGTCAAGCGCGGTCGCGATCATCGGAGCCTCCGTTGTCGCTCCTACCTAACGCAGGCCTCCTGCCAGCATGCTGTCAGCAGCCTCACATGCCGAGCCCATGCGCGACCACCTTGCGCATCACATTCGGGAACGCTTCGTCCGCAAGCGTTGCGACCGGCACCCAGCGCATCCCCTCCGGCGCCCGCGTACGCGGCGGAACGGTCGCGGTATAGACCGCAAGCTCGAGCGGAAAATGCGTGAAGACGTGGGTGACGACGCCGGCCTTGCGGTGCCAGCGCGTCACGCCCTTCAGAAATGGCGCCTGCTCAAGTGCAGCCGCATCGTCCTGCCCGGCCAGCCATTCGGAGGTCGGCACTTCCGTCATGCCGCCGAGCAGGCCCTTCTCGGGGCGGGTGCGGACCAGGAGCTCATCGCCGCGGGTGACGACGAAGGCCGCGCCGGAGCGCAGCGCGCCAGTCTTCTTCGGCGCCTTGCGCGGAAAGCTCTCCTGATCGCCGCGGGCGCGCGCCGCACAGTCGTTGTTGAGCGGGCAGAGCGCGCAGGCCGGCTTCTTTGGCGTGCAGATCGAGGCGCCCAGATCCATCAGCGCCTGCGCGCTATCGCCGGCGCGAGACTTCTCGTCGCCGGCGCGAGACTCCTCGTCGCCGGCGCGGGAAGGACCGAGCAAGGTGTTCGCCAATTGCTGAATCAGCGGCTTGGCCTGCGGCAGCGCCTCCTCGACCGCGAACAGCCGCGACACCACGCGCTCGATATTGCCGTCGACCGGCATGGTGCGGCGGTCGAAGGCGATCGCAGCGATCGCGGCCGCCGTGTATGGCCCGATCCCCGGCAGCGTGCGAAGCCCCTCCTCGCTATCGGGAAAGATGCCGCTGTGGTCGCGCAGCACCGCCACCGCGCAGGCGTGCAGGTTACGCGCCCGGGAATAGTAGCCGAGCCCGGCCCACATCCGCAGCACATCGTCCAGCGAAGCGCGCGCCAGCGAAGCGACGTCCGGCCAGCGGGAAACGAATTTCTCGAAGTAGGGCCCGACCGCCTTGACCGTCGTCTGCTGCAGCATGATCTCCGACAGCCACACCCGGTACGGATCAGCCGCCTCGCCAGCCCCCGCCCGCCACGGCAACCGGCGGCGATGCCGGTCATACCAGGCGAGCAGAATGGCGGGACGAGCGGCGAGCGCGTCAGGCGCTTCTCGTGGCTTGGTCCTGGCGGCGGCGCGAGAGCTCATGAGCCTATCTTAATGTCGGAGCACGAATCTCTCCACGTCATGCCCGTGCCTGTGCCGGGGCATCCACGTCTTTATTCCTGGGATCGTTGCGAGGTGATATGACAAACTATGTCAAAGCCCGGCCCGATCAGCGCAAAGCCGCTCTCCGTCCTGCTCAACGACGTCTTCTCGGACGCCTACGCCAAGCAGGGGTTCGCCGCGCGCGAGCTGGTAACGCGGTGGGCGGAGATCGCGGGGGTCGAGATCGCGCGGTATTCGGAGCCGATGAAGATGCAATGGCCGCGGCCGGTGGAGGGGCAGCCGCAGGAGCCGGCAACGCTGGTGCTCCGGGTCGAGGGGCCGATGGCGCTGGAGATCCAGCATTCCTCCGACCGCATCCTGGAGCGGGTCAACCGCTTCTTCGGCTGGCACGCGGTCGGCCGGCTGGCGC
>NZ_PSRR01000568.1 GCF_004296405.1 Bradyrhizobium sp. Leo170 | reverse complement strand
GCCGCGCGCTGGTGGTATCGGCGGCACGCCAACTGGACACGGCGGCATCGTTGTAACCGACGCCGTCCCATCGCTGGTTACAGCTTTTGCGGCTTCCGCCAATTTGTCGATCACCATCTCGCACGGCCGGTTGACAAATATCTCTGCTCGGAAGCGAACCGCTGCCGGGCCGCCGCGCCGCCATACCTTCCGAACATCGTTGTCGTCGTCACGATGAGCCACCCTGACGAAGCCAAGCCCCTTGAGCGCCGAGCGGACGTCCTTCAAGGGCAGACGACGTTCTGAGGCGAATAACTGAACATCTGCTGCGGTAACGTAGCAGTCCTTGACGTCACCGAACGCGAACGCCAGCGCGTCTTCCGCCCCGGTGCGCTCACGTGCGGCGTCCTGATGCTTCCCGGCAGTCGCCCATAGTTCCTTGGGGATTCGGAAGTCTTCACCGTTGGCGTGCCATTGGGCCGCCTCTGCATAGAGTTGTTCGACGTTCTTGCGGATCCATTCGATATCGACTTCGCCGACAACACGCACCGGCAGCCATCGCCGATTACCAGTCTGCGACAGCAGCGGCGTGTCCTCGTTCGTGGTCGCGATGAAAATGTGCCGACGAAAGTGGTCGCTCGCCTCTTCCTTATATTTCAGCGTGGCGTTGTCGTTTTCCCTGCTCATGAAGGCTTTGAGCTTGGTGGTCTCGGTTTTCGACATTCCGTGCAATTCGGCCAATTCGATGATTTGCTTACCCTTCATCTGTGGGATGACGTCCTGCGGGCGGCTCCCTAGCTCCAACGAATCGATGAACCATTCCGACCGCAGTGCGAGCGCCTTGCATAGCGTCGACTTGGCTTTGCCTTCCGCGGAGATGAAAATCACGGTTTCGTCGTGCTTCGCGCCGGGCTCGCGCGCGCGCTTGACCAGGCCGCCGATGAGGTTCGCGCCAACCGCTCGATGGTAAGCGTCATCCGGACAGCCGACAGCCTGGATAGCCAGCCGTCGAGCCGTTTCACACCGTCCCATTTCAGCGCGTCGATGCTGTCCCGCAAAGAGTCGTAGCTGTCCTCACGCGCGATACGGTCAATGCTGGCGCGGAAGAAATCCCACGAGCAATTGAAATTGTGCGCGCTGGTGTGCGTGTCGAGCCAGAGGGCCTTGCGCTGATCCTCTGTCGTCCGTCGCCATTGGTAAATTGAGACGCCCTCCGACACCTCAATGGAATTGGTGAATTCATCGAAGCGCAAATCGACACCACGGAGTTTCAGAAAAATCCGGATATTGTCGAAGCTGGCGGGATCAGCTACGCCGCGGGAATTGGCGACGTATGAGCCCCGATTTCTGCCTTGCACTTCCCACATCAATCTTTGCTCGAAATGCTTCTTTGCGTTCGACAGGGCTTCGTCCGGAAGCGCACACTTTTTTGAGCGGATTAAGTCGCACAGTGCTTTGCAGGTGTCCGGGTACACCCATTCAAGAATGGCGATGATGTGTGCGACGCGATCGGCGCGGAATGTGCGCGGCTTTTGCGCCATGGTGGTGATGCGGCGAACGGCGGAATTGAGCTGGTGGAAAATCGCGGGGTAGCTTTCCTCGACCTGCGGCGGCATTTGCGGCGCACCATCGGGCCACCGCTCAACCGAGTACCATCCCTCGTTAAAATCATCGATCGGTCGCGCGGCCAAGCTGGCGATAGCGAGCGACGTTTGACCAACAAGGGCATTTGCCGGCGGGCCGTACAATTTCTGTCGACGAACTTCGTCGGTGCATTTCTTTTCTGGTTCGGTCACGGGAACCTTGCTCCAATAAGCATGTGCGAGTTTTTCAATTCGAGCCATCAGAAAATCGACCGCGCCACATTGCGGGTCGACCCTGCTTGCGGATTTCAGGTGGTCGAGCTGCGCCCATAGTGCGTCCCGCTCCGTCACTGCATCTTGCCAGGCTTGCCATTCGGCGCGAGCCGGCTCGAAAACCGGGAACGGCGGCAGCTCGGCATTATCGTCATCCTGCGCCGGATGGCGTTCCCAACGTGCTACACCGGCCAAATACGCGCGGCGGTGGGCTTCCAGCGCGAGTGCCGGGAGATCGTCTAAGATGAATTGACGGTTTGTCTCGCGATCGAAGTAGAGATGTTCGGTGCCGCGGTCGGGTATCACGCCGCGTTCGAAGATGCGCAGCGTCTTGGGTATCACCCGAACGAACATACGGTCGCCGCCTTCCCAATCATCCGGCCAAATCTCGACCGTGTTTTCTGTACCCGGGCGCCTTACGAGGACCGGCGGGCCGCCATCGTCAGGCCATACGGTCTCGTCGGGTTGTTGATCTTCGTGCAGTTCGACGCGTCCGAGGGCGAACTCATGATCATAGAAGATCAGGTGTTTTCCATCGATGTCGGCACTACGGGGATGGTAGTTCGCAAGCACAGTCAGACTCCTTCTCAGGTTGGAAGCCCGGACCAGAAATCTGATTGCAAAAACCGCGGAATGTGCTAAGGGTAAAAGCCGCCAAGCAATTTACCTACACGTCCGCGCCCCTGCGATCGATCCGATCCGGGGGCGTTTCGTTTATGCTGGGGCCGGCACGGGCGCCCCCATTGCTTCGGCTATCCGTTCCAGTGCGAAGCAATCAACTTCGACGCAGTGTGTCAGGCACGGTCCGCCGAAGTGTCCATCTTCGTTTCGAAAAAGTAAAAAGGACCTGGCGTCGCCGCTGGCTCTTTGGAATTGCATGAATATCCGACTGCCGTGATCGAAGAACTGGATCTTGGCAGTCGGATAGTGGTCGCCTTTCCACTCCGCGTAGGCACCGGCGCGCATGTCCTCGATTAGCAAGTCGATTGCTTCTCCGAAGGTCTCTGCCTTCGGGAATGTTAGCCCCTCGACACTTTCGACATAACCGGGCGGAAGATATCTGTCCGTGATCCGAAGTGCTGCCCTGGCGAATTTGACCGTCTCGATCGGGTCCGCAGCTTTGCGACCTGTCGACGGCGCCGCGCACATGGCGATGAACCAGTTAGCGATTTCCGTTGTCGTCGGTGA
>NZ_PSRR01000567.1 GCF_004296405.1 Bradyrhizobium sp. Leo170 | reverse complement strand
CCGCGCTCGCGCGGGGCCGGGCGCTCGGACGGGTCGCGGCCGAGCTTGGATTGCAGTTCCACCAGGTCGGTGAAGACGTCGGCCTGGCGGCGGAGTTCGTCGGCAATCATCGGCGGCTGGCTTGCGATGGTCGAGACTACGGTTACCCGGACGCCGCGCCGCTGCACCGCCTCGACGAGCGAGCGGAAATCGCCGTCGCCGGAGAACAGCACCATCTGGTCGATATGTTCGGCAAGTTCCATCGCATCGACCGCGAGCTCGATGTCCATGTTGCCCTTCACCTTGCGGCGGCCGCTGGCGTCGATGAACTCCTTCGTGGCCTTGGTGACGACGGTGTAGCCGTTGTAGTCGAGCCAGTCGATCAGCGGCCGGATGGACGAATACTCCTGATCCTCGATGATCGCGGTGTAGTAGAAGGCGCGGAGCAGGGTGCCGCGGCTCTGAAATTCCTTCAGGAGGCGCTTGTAGTCGATGTCGAACCCGAGCGTCTTGGCGGTTGCATACAGATTGGCTCCATCGATAAAGAGCGCGATCTTGTTGGAAACGGGTGACGACATCAAAGTTTCTCGCCTTTTGTTAGCTTCTCGGCGCAGCGGCGACGAGCCGCGCACCTTAGTTTCGCGTTGCAGCCTAAAGTCCGGTGAATCTTTCCCAACCACAGTCACCATCGCAATTATGGTGCGGCGAGGGCGAAATACCTACACTTTTGACGATGCAATGAAGAGAGTTACTTGTCCACAACGGCGCTTAGCCGCGTTACGGACGCTCCGGCCTTCTGGCCCCCTCACGGGTTAGCAGAGGTTTGGGCGAAGGCAAATCACAAATTTAATCTTGCGAAACCCCGCTTCGCCCTATAACTAACGCACAATAATCAGCAAATTCCTGTCCCAACTTAACGGAGCGACAGCATATGGCGCGCGTCACCGTCGAAGATTGCATTGATAAGGTCGACAACCGGTTCGACCTGGTCCTGTTGGCTGCCCATCGCGCTAGGATGATATCCTCGGGATCACAACTCACGGTTGATCGAGACAACGACAAGAACCCGGTCGTGTCGCTCCGCGAGATCGCGGACCAGACTATTTCCCCGGAAGACCTGCGCGAGGAACTGGTGCACTCGCTGCAGAAGTTCGTCGAGGTCGACGAGCCGGAGCCCGACACCGTGCCGCTGATCGGTTCGGCCGGCGCCAGCGTCGATGCTGATGATACCGAAGTGGCGATGGAGCGGATGACCGAGGAAGAGCTGCTGAAGGGCCTCGAGGGCCTCGCGCCGCCGGAAGAGCAGCCCGAAGAGGACGAATAGGTCCTCGCGGCGGTCCCCCCAACACGGTTGAACTGGCTGAAGGCCCGGGCATTGTCCGGGCCTTTGCTTTTGTTGACATTCCGACCGCGAGATGCGTCCCTGAAGCCTTGACGGAAATTGAACGATTTTCGGTTCGAACAGGCTAAAGCTTGGTTCGAAATCGCACTAGATTAGAGGCGCGAGCCGCGGTTGGCTCGCGAGTTGAGGCAGTCATTCCATGGCGTATTGGCGCCGCACACCCCGCCAGATGCAGGCTGCGACCGACGCGGTCGCGGTGGCGCCTGACTCCGCGGTGGTGCAGAAGCCGCCCAAGCCGCGCGCCCGCATGATGCGGCAGTACGATCTGGTCGAGCGCGTCCGCTCCTACAATCCCGATACCAACGAAGACCTTTTGAACCGCGCCTATGTCTACGCCATGAAGGCGCATGGCACCCAGACCCGGGCGTCGGGCGATCCCTATTTCTCGCACCCGCTCGAGGTGGCGGCGATCCTGACCGGCCTCAAGCTCGACGACGCCACCATCGTCGCGGCGCTGCTGCACGACACCATCGAGGATACCGAGGCGACGCGGGCCGAGATCGACCAGGTGTTCGGCCACGAGATCGGCGCGCTGGTGGAGGGGCTGACCAAGTTGAAGCGGCTCGAGCTCGTCTCGCGCGAGGCTAAGCAGGCGGAGAACCTGCGCAAGCTGCTGCTCGCGATCGCAGATGACGTCCGCGTGCTCCTGATCAAGCTCGCCGACCGCCTGCACAACATGCGCACGCTGGAGTTCGTGCCGCCGGCCTCGCGCCGCCGCATCGCCGAGGAGACGCTGGATATCTACGCGCCGCTCGCCGGCCGCATGGGCATGCAGGAGATGCGGGAGGAACTCGAGGACCTCTCGTTCCACGTGCTCGATCCGGAAGCCTATGCGGTGGTCAAGCATCGGCTGGATGCGCTCGCCGAGCGCAACCGCAATCTGATCGGCGAGATCGAAAGCCAGCTTTCGAAGAACCTGCAGAAGAACGGCCTTTCCGCGCGCGTGTACGGCCGGCGCAAGCAGCCGTTTTCGATCTGGACCAAGATGGAGCGCAAGTCGATCGGCTTCGAGCAGTTGTCCGATATCTACGGCTTCCGGATCGTGCTCGGCGACGTCGAGGCCTGCTACCGCGCGCTCGGCGTCGTGCACACGACCTGGCCGGTCGTGCCCGGGCGTTTCAAGGACTACATCTCGACGCCGAAGCAGAATGACTACCGTTCGATTCACACCACCGTGATCGGTCCCGGCAAGCAGCGTGTCGAGCTGCAGATCCGCACCGAGGAGATGAACCAGATCGCCGAATTCGGCATCGCGGCACATGCGTTCTACAAGGACGGCACGGGCTCGCCGACCGAGCGGTTGAAGCACGAGTCCAACGCGTTTGCCTGGCTGCGCCATACCATCGGCATTCTCTCCGAGAGCGCCAATCCGGAAGAGTTCCTGGAGCACACCAAGCTAGAGCTGTTTCACGATCAGGTGTTCTGCTTCACGCCGAAGGGCAAGCTGATCGCGCTGCCGCGCAACGCGAATGTGATCGACTTCGCCTATGCCGTTCACACCGACGTCGGCAACAGCGCGGTCGGCTGCAAGATCAACGGCAAGTTCGCGCCGCTGTCCTCCGAGCTGCAGAACGGCGATGAAGTGGAGGTCCTGACCTCGAAGGCGCAGTCGGCGCCGCCGTCGGCCTGGGAAGCGCTCGCGATCACCG
>NZ_PSRR01000566.1 GCF_004296405.1 Bradyrhizobium sp. Leo170 | reverse complement strand
GTAAGAACGGGGAGAGGGAGAGGAGTCGTCAATCGCTTCGCATCCTCGCGCTTATTTTCCGCCGCGCACCTGGATCACGAGCGCGCTCAGGCGGGCGTTCAGCTTGTTGTAATCGACATTCGCGCCGCCCAGGCCAGCCATGCATCTGCGCTTGCATCCGCCGCCGCCACCACCGCCGCCACGGGCCGGATCGCCGAAGGTGGCGACGGGAACGGTGCCGGTAACCTGGAAGCCGCGCGCCATCAGCCGCGAGCGCACCGCGAGGCAATAGCTCACCGACAGATGGGAGAAGCGCGTCTCGCCATGGCCGGCGCGGTATTTCATCACAGCCGTGCAGAGATCGCCGCGGGCCAGCCGCCATGCCTGGGCGAGGTAGGTCACCCCATAGCGGATGTTGGTCTCGGGAACGGCGAGTTCGGCATTGGTGCCGGTGAAGCCAAGCATCCGCGCGGTCGAGGGCAGCACCTGCATCAATCCGATTTCACCGACGCCGCCGATCGCGCCCGCATTGTAACCGCTCTCCACGCCCATCACCGCTTCCGCGATCTCGGGCGCAAGGCCTGTGCCGGCGGTCTGCTTCTCGATCAGGTCGCGATAGCGGGAGCGAGGCTGCGCGCTCGAGGTCGAGCTCGCGCCCCCTCGCATCGGGGGCAACCCGACCTTGGCATTCTCGCGCCATCGCCGCTCGATGGCCATCGGTGCTTCGGCAGGCGCAGCTTCCTTGGCAGGCGCGGCTTCCTCTTGAGGCTCACTTGCCGCGTCAGCAGCGGGGGCCGCCTCAGTAGCGGGAGATTCCTCCGCCACCGCGGGGGATGTATCGGCGAGCGCGAGAGCACTTGTCAGCACAAGGCCGAGACCGGTCGCCAATGCAAGCAACCACCCGCGTAACAGCCCGCTCTGCCGATGCCCCCGCACGCCCCCGCCTCGCTCACTCTGGAGTTCTAAGCCGCAGGCGAAGACGCAGCGGCTGAAGCATGTCGGGCGGCGGCGTGCCGGCATTGGCGGCGGCGAGCAGCGGACGCAACCGGCCGCCGAGCTCCGGATCCATGCTGCTGTCGAATGCGATGCGGTCCATCCTGCCGTCCGGCAGGATCGAGGCGCTCACCACGAATGTCAGCGGCTTGTTGTCCTTCTCGCGCCCCGCCGCGAAAGTCACAAGCCACTGCGACATGTCGCCGTCGCCCTCGATCTGATGCTGAAAGGCACCCTGCAGCCGGGACGCATACTCGCGCCAGGCGGCGGGCGCCTCGGATGCGGCCTTGAAGTCTGTGCTTTGCGCCGCAGCCGGCGCGCGCCCGGCGGAAAGGCCGAGCGCCACGAGGCCGAACGAGTGCAGCAGACGCCGCAGCCTGCCGGGATTCCCGTTGATCGGGGATTTCGACGCCATCGCTACAGTGCTGTCCGATCAGCTATTGAGGGCCGGCCGCGGCGGCGCCAGGTTCGCGTCCGCGTTGGATGCTTCCTTGGACGCTTGCTTGGGTGTTTCCTTGGCCGATTCGAGGCTCGAGGCCAACCTGCCGAGCTCCTCGCGCAACCAGGGGATGAGCTGCTGGATCAAACTGTCCCAGATCTGGAGCTGGGTGCGGACATTGTTCGGCGAGACCGCGCCGGCGATGGAGAGATCGAGCGTCAGCACCAGAAATTCATCGGTGCCCTGCGGCTTGTCCACGAACAGCCGGCAGAACCTGTGCATGCGATTCCACTTGTTCACGAGATCGAGCGGCATCGATCCCTGCACAGTCAGGACCGCAACGAAGGCGACATCCGCGAAATGATCAGGCTTGCCGGGAAACGCATTGCCCGGGCGGACGTCGAAGCCGAGGCCGTTGCTCGCCGACCGCAACAGAGAAATATTGCCGTCGGTCACGAGCTCGGCGCGATAGCCGGCGGTTTGGAGCGCCGCGCGCAGCTCCTCGAGCGTGACAAAGGACTGCATCCCGGCGTTGGACAAATCTGCGGGTGCTTGCGCGACGCTAGTGCTCATGGACATGTTAATCTCCTCTGTCCAATAACGTGATTGGATTTGCAACAGCTATTTCGGATCGGCTGAAGCAACGAAACGGGATACAACAAACGCTGGAACGCGATGATTTTTCTTCGAATCATCATCACGCTCCATCTTTTTTGTTTGAGCATGATCCTTTCGGAAAACCGGTAGCCACTTTTCCGGATCATGCTCTAGCGGGCAGCGCCGGCCGACTGCGTCAGCTCGCTGGCGATGCGGGACAGTGCGATTTCGTTGATCGCGGGCGGATTCTGCTCCAGCGCGCGCGCAAGATAGGCGCGGCGATTGAGCTCGGCACGCTGTGCCCGCAGGCGCTGGACCAGGGTGTCCCGCACGTCGGCAAGCGGCATGGTTTCGGACGGCTTGGTCTCGATCAGCTTGACGATGTGATATCCGTCGGCAAGCTTGATCGGCTCGCTCACGGTATTGACGGCCATTCCCATCACGCGGCTCTTGATCTCGGGAACGAGCTGCGGTTCAGGCAGCCAGCCGAGATCGCCGCCCTTGTCAGCCTGCTCGCGCTGGTCGGTAGTGTCCTTGGCGACCTGGGCGAAATCCGCCTTCGGCTGCTTCAGCTTGGCCTGAATGTCCGCGAGCTTCGCCTTGGCCTTCTCTTCGGCCGCGGCGTCCGATCCTTCCGCCAGCGCGACATAGATCTGGGCGAGATGAAAGCGGCGCGGCATGATCAGCGCGCCCTTGTTGGCGTCATAGGTCTTCTGGATTTCCGCCTCATCCGGATAATTTTCCGGCGGCACCGACGCCGACTGCAGGTAGGTCTCGAAGATGGCCTCCTCGCGCAGCTTGGCGAGTTGAGCGACGACGGCCGGTTGGTCCTGCCACTTCTTGTCCGTGGCTTCCTTGAGGACGAGCTGCCTTGCAAACATCGCGCGGAGCGTCTGGTTGAGAAGCGCGGGATCGCGGGCGAGCGCGGCGCGCTGATCGGGCCCGACGGCGGCCAGGAAGGCGCGGATTTCCGACGAGGAGACGTCACGTCCGCCAACGCGCGCCACCGGCTCGTTGCCCGACG
>NZ_PSRR01000565.1 GCF_004296405.1 Bradyrhizobium sp. Leo170 | reverse complement strand
CTTCACCGCGCCGCGCGGCGCCAACGAGCGCTCCTGGCTCTATCGGATCCGCCCATCGGTGAAGCATTCCGGCCGCTTCAGCAAGGTCGGTGCCGGGCTGTGGCGCACCGCACCCTGCCACGAATACGAAATGCCGATCGCGCAGCTCCGCTGGGATCCGGCTCCGATCCCGACGCAGGAACAGACTTTTCTGCAGGGCGTGCAGACCATGACCACGGCTGGCGATGCGAACACGCAGGCCGGCATGGCCGCGCATGTCTATCTGATTACCAAATCGATGGTCGACCAGCATTTCTACAATGCCGACGGCGAGATGATGTTCGTGTTGCAAGAGGGCAATCTGCGCCTCGTCACCGAGTTCGGCCGCATCGATGCCGAGCCCGGCGAGATCGTGGTGATCCCGCGCGGCGTGAAATTCCGCGCCGAGATCCCGAACGGCCCCGCGCGCGGCTATCTCTGCGAGAATTACGGCGGCGCCTTCACGCTGCCGGAGCGCGGCCCGATCGGTGCCAATTGCCTGGCCAATTCGCGCGACTTCCTGACGCCGGTCGCCAGCTACGAGGACAAGGACACGCCGACCGAGCTCTATGTGAAATGGGGCGGCGCGCTCTGGAAGACCACGCTGCCGCATTCGCCGATCGACGTGGTCGCATGGCACGGCAATTACGCGCCATACAAATACGATCTGCGCACCTTCTCGCCGGTCGGCGCTATCGCGTTCGATCATCCCGACCCCTCGATCTTCACGGTCCTGACTTCGCCATCGGAGACGGCGGGCACCGCGAATATCGATTTCGTCATCTTCCCGGAGCGCTGGATGGTGGCGGACAACACGTTCCGGCCGCCGTGGTACCACATGAACATCATGTCGGAGTTCATGGGCCTGATCTACGGCGTCTACGACGCCAAGCCGCAGGGCTTCGTCCCCGGCGGCATCTCGCTCCACAACTGCATGCTGCCGCACGGCCCCGACCGCGAGGCGTTCGATCACGCCAGCAACAGCGAGTTGAAGCCGGTGAAGCTTGCAGGCACCATGGCCTTCATGTTCGAGACCCGGTTTCCGCAGCGCGTCACCGAATTCGCGGCGAAGTCGGCGACCTTGCAGGACGACTATGCCGATTGCTGGAAGGGACTGGAGAAGCGGTTCGATCCGGGCAGGCCGTAGCATAAGCTCGCTCCGTCATTCCGGGGCGCGCGAAGCGCGAACCCGGAATCCATTTTTCCGCCGGCTCCCGTGGTGAAATGGATTCCGGGCCTGCGCCTTGCGGCGCATCCCGGAATGACGAAGGATAGCGCGTCGAAACATTCGGCAGGAAAGCATGTCCCACCCCAACGACCCAAAGCTCCGCTCCTTCATCGACGTCGATCCTGCGTCCGATTTCCCGATCCAGAATCTTCCCTACGGGGTGTTCTCGGCCAAGGACGGCCTTGCTCCGCGCATCGGTGTTGCGATCGGCGACTACGTGCTCGATCTCTGGCAGCTCGCGCAGGACTGCCGCATCGATGTCGTCGAACCCGCGGTGTTCGCCGCGTCCTCGCTCAATCCGTTCATGGCTCTTGGTCCAAAGGTCTGGTCGCGCACCCGCGCACGGATCAGCGAACTGCTGCGCCACGACCATCCCGAGCTGCGCGACAATGAACATCTGCGCCAACGTGCGCTGGTGCCGATGGCCGACGTGAAGCTGCATCTGCCGATCACGGTCGCCGGCTACACCGATTTCTATTCGTCGAAGGAGCACGCCACCAATGTCGGCGTCATGTTCCGCGGCAAGGACAATGCGCTGCAGCCGAACTGGCTGCACATGCCGATCGGCTATAACGGCCGCGCTTCGACCGTCGTCGTGAGCGGTACGAAAGTGCGCCGGCCGCGCGGCCAGTTGAAGCCGCCAAACGTGGAGGCGCCGAGCTTCGGTCCGTGCAAGCGGCTCGATTTCGAGCTCGAGATGGGCGTCGTGGTCGGCCAGCCGTCAGCGATGGGCGAGATGCTGAGCGAGCAACAGGCCGAGGAGATGATCTTCGGCTTCGTGATCCTGAATGACTGGAGCGCGCGCGACATCCAGCAATGGGAGTATGTCCCGCTCGGTCCATTCCAGGCCAAGGCCTTTGCGACCTCGATCAGCCCATGGGTGGTGACGCGGGAGGCGCTGGAGCCGTTCCGCCTGCAGGGGCCGACACAGGAGCCGGTGCCGCTGCCTTATCTGCGCCAGACCCAGCCGAACAATTATGACCTGACGCTCGACGTCGCCTTGCGCGCAGGCGCGATGAACGAGGCGGCGCGGATCTGCCGCACCAATTTCAAATACATGTACTGGTCCTCGGTGCAGCAATTGGTGCACCACGCTTCCTCCGGCTGCGCCATGAATGTCGGCGATCTCTTAGGCTCTGGCACGATCTCCGGGCCAGAGAAGGACCAGCGCGGCAGCCTCTTGGAAATAAGCTGGAACGGTACCGAGCCCGTCGAACTCGCCGGCGGCATCAAGCGCTCCTTCCTCGAAGACGGCGATTCGCTCGTCATGCGCGGCTGGTGCCAAGGCGACGGCTATCGCGTCGGCTTCGGCGAGGTCGAGGGGACGATCGTAGCGGCGGAGTGATGGAGGAGCATGTAGGGTGGGCAAAGCGAAGCGTGCCCACCTTCAAGCACTCCGCTCGTGATGGTGGGCACGCTTCGCTTTGCCCACCCTACGCAGCTCACGGCAACAGGACAGTCAGCGTTCCTCCGGCGGAACGCCGCGTAGCTTCGCCGAATGCGCCGCGACATCCTCGGGACTGTACTTCAAATGCACCCGCTTCTCCGACGGCGTTTGCTTGACCACGCACACGCCGACGCGCCATTCCTGCGACGGTCTTATCGGCCGCGGCGCGAAGCCGCCGCCGCAGTTCGGGCAGACGTTGAACAGTTTGTGCTCCACGCAATCAGCACAGAAGGTGCATTCATAGGAGCAGATCATCGCCTCCGTCGTGTTCGGCGGCAGATCCTTGTCGCAATACTCGCAGTTCGGTCGCAGTTGCAGCGCCATGGTCGTTTCTCAGGGTGAAGCGGGACGGATCATCGCAAACTAGC
>NZ_PSRR01000564.1 GCF_004296405.1 Bradyrhizobium sp. Leo170 | reverse complement strand
CCCAACATAACCGCGTCACCTAACGCGCTCGCGGCCGCCGCGACTTCTACAAATCCAATCGTGCTCGAGAACCAGAAGCTGGGAAATCCGCAAAGCGAATGGGATATCGAGGGGGCCGGTAGCTCGAATATCGAAGGTTTTGCCACCGACATCAGCGTGAATCGTGGCAACCAGATCGATTTCAAGATCAATACGGATTCATCAAACTACCGGATCGACATCTACCGTCTCGGCTATTATGGCGGCATGGGTGCGCGAAAGGTCCACACGATCCAGCACACGGGCGTGCAGAACCAGCCGGCGCCGCTTCGTGACGACACGACCGGCCTGGTCGATGCCGGCAATTGGTCTGTTTCAGCCTCCTGGGACGTTCCTGAGGATGCTGTGTCGGGCGTCTATATCGCAAAGCTCGTACGCGAGGACGGCGTTGAAGGCGCCAATCACATCCCGTTCATCGTCAGGGATGACAGCAGCACCAGCGATGTCGTCTTTCAGACCTCCGACACGACCTGGCAGGCCTATAACGGCTGGGGCGGCGCGAATTTCTATGGCGGCAACGGCCCTGCCACAGGTCAGGGTGCCGGACGCGCCTACGCGGTGAGCTACAATCGGCCGATTGCCACCCGCGGCAGCGTTGGAAGCTTTGCAGGTCCGCAGGACTATCTGTTCGGCGCTGAATACGCGGCGATCTACTGGCTGGAGCAGAACGGCTACGACGTCTCCTACATGTCGGGCATTGACACGGACCGTTACGGCAGTCTGCTCCTCAATCACAAGCTCTATCTCGACGCTGGTCACGACGAGTACTGGTCCGGGCAACAGCGCGCCAATGTCGAGGCGGCCCGCGATGCCGGCGTGAATCTGGCGTTCTGGAGCGGCAACGAGATGTATTGGCGCACGCGCTGGGGCAACAGCATCAGCAGCGACGCCACGGCGTACCGCACCTTGATCTCCTACAAGGAGACCTGGTCGCCAGACGCGTCGATCGATCCAAGCGACCAGTGGACCGGAACGTTCCGTGATCCCCGTCTCAGCCCGCCGGCGCTCGGCGGAGGGAGTCCGGAAAATGCCTTGATCGGACAGATGTTCCAGGTCGATGATGTCGGCCAAGGCAGCGGCCTCCAGGCCATCACAATTCCCTACGACGACGCCAATCTGCGCTTCTGGCGCAATACCAGCGTTGCGGCGCTTCAGCCGGAGCAGATAGCGACGCTGACCAGGAACTATCTCGGCTATGAGTGGGACGAAGCGGTCGACAATGGATTCGATCCCGCCGGCCTCGTCCGGCTCTCCTCGACGACAGTCCCGGTTACCTCCTATCTCCTTGACTACGGCAACACGACCGGAAGCGCCATCTCGACCCATAACCTGACGCTCTATCGCGCGGCGAGTCGCGCATTGGTCTTCGCCGCCGGAACGGTCTACTGGGCCTGGGGTCTGAGCGACAATCACGACCTGACGCCAACGCCCACCGACGTGCGCGTGCAACAGTCGATGGTCAACCTGCTCGCCGACATGGGTATTCAGCCGGGAACGCTGCAGCCGGACTTGGTCGCCTCCACCGGCTCCACGGACCAGACCGCGCCGACCTCGAGCGTCAACGCGCTGGCAAACATCAGTGCCGGAGACGTGGTCACGATTTTCGGCACGGCATCGGATTTCGGCGGCGGCGTGATCGCCGGCGTGGAAGTATCGACGGACGGCGGCTTGAGCTGGCATCCGGCGATTGGTGACGAGACATGGTCCTATAGCTGGTCTCCGCAGGTCGCCGGGACCTACACCATCATGTCGCGCGCGGTGGACGACAGCATCAATCTCGAAACGCCTTCCGTGGGTCGCACGGTGACCGTCGCGGCTCCGACTTACATCTCGCTCTTTCCGGGCTCAGCCACCCCCGATACCGTCAACACCACGGATGCAAGCGCCGTCGAACTGGGCGTGAGATTCCAGACGTCGGTTGCCGGCACCGTAAGCGGCATCCGCTTCTACAAGGGCAGCCAGGATATCGGCACCCACACCGGCCAGCTCTGGAGCAGCACCGGCACCTTGCTGGCAACCGCCACATTCACAAACGAAACCGCAAGCGGCTGGCAGAGCGTGACCTTCTCCAACCCGATTTCGCTGACGCCTGGAGCCACCTACATCGCCTCCTATCACACGAGCGTGGGCCATTACTCCTCCAGCGTGAACTACTTCTTGAGCAATGTGACGAGCGGTCCGCTGACCGCTCTCGCCAGTGGCAATGGCGTCTATGCCTACAGCAGCAATATCGCGTTCCCGACAAGCACGTTCGCGGCGACGAATTTCTGGGTTGACGTCATGTTCAATCCTTCTGCCGCCAACAGCGCGCCCATAGCCGCCAACGACGATGGACCGATTGCGACACGCGATCTGGCCCTGACGATCGCGGCGTCGTCCCTGACCGGGAACGACAGTGATCCCGATGGGGATGCGGTCAGCGTCATCGCCGTGAGTGCAGCAACGCACGGCACTGTCGTGCTCAACACGCAGCCCAATCCGCAGAACAACACCATCACCTTTACGCCCGATGCCGGCTACACCGGTCCGGCGAGCTTCACCTACACGATCTCAGATGGGCGCGGCGGTACGGCATCGGCCACTGTCAGCTTCACCGTGGTACCGCCAGGAGCGGCTCCCGTCAGCCTGTTCAGCGCGTCAAGCACGCCGGCTCTGACCGACCTCAATGACGGATCCCAGATCGAAGTCGGGATGAAGTTCACGTCCTCGGTCGCCGGGCAGATCACGGCGCTCAGATTCTATCGCAGCGCGAGCGACACCGGCATCAACACCCTCGATCTCTGGTCGTCGACAGGCACTCGCCTCGCCACCGCCACCTTCACCAATACGTCAGCCAGCGGTTGGCAGACCGTCATGCTGCCGTCAGCGGTTTCGATCGACGCCAACACCACCTATGTCGCGTCCTATCACACCACCGGCGCCTATGTGGCGACCAACAACTACTTCACCACGGCCATCACAAACGGCCCGTTGACCGCGCTTTCCAGCCTTGCCGCCGGCGCAATGGTGTCTACTCCTATGGC
>NZ_PSRR01000563.1 GCF_004296405.1 Bradyrhizobium sp. Leo170 | reverse complement strand
CCAAGGCGGTGGCGGCGGTCGAAAAGACCCTGTCCGCCGTGGAGGACGAGGCGCTACGCGCCGCGCTCGCGCGATTGGGGGCCTCGATCAAGCGAAATTGAGACTTTTTTGCGTGGCAGGCCTTGGAGCGCAGCATTGCCACAATCACCATTTCAAGCTAGCGAAAGTTCGCTTTTTTAGACCTCTTTAGGCGTGAATGCGCCAATCCGGGAGCCGACCTTGATCATCACGCGCCGCGCCTTCACCGCCGCTCTGTCACTGACTGGTCTTGCCGCCCTGATCGGTCTCT
This sequence comes from Bradyrhizobium sp. Leo170, assembly GCF_004296405.1. Taxonomy (GTDB): domain Bacteria; phylum Pseudomonadota; class Alphaproteobacteria; order Rhizobiales; family Xanthobacteraceae; genus Bradyrhizobium. The sequence goes on along the minus strand of NZ_PSRR01000563.1, from coordinate 2,794 downwards.
CGCCGCTGCGCCTGATTTCGGAGGCGACTGCGCAGACCGCCGCCGATGTCGCCAAGCCGCAATCGCTACCGGACATGGCGCTCGGCCCGCAGAATGCCCCGGTGACCATCACCGAATACGCCTCGATGACATGCCCGCACTGCGCGAACTTCAACGAAACGGTGTTCCCGAAGATCAAGTCGGAATACATCGACACCGGCAAGATCCGCTACGTGTTCCGCGAATTCCCGCTCGACATCAAGGCCGCCGCCGGCTCGATGCTGGCGCGCTGCATCGCCAAGGACGACGCGCCGAAATATTTCGCGGTGATCGACCTGTTGTTCCGCCAGCAGAACGACTGGGTGATGAAGAACACCACGGAGACGCTGACGCGAATCGGCAAGCAGGCGGGCCTCAGCCAGCAGCAGGTCGAGGACTGCCTGAAGGACCAGGCGCTGCTCGACAAGATCGCCGCCGACCAGAAATACGCCAATGACGTATTGAAGGTGAATTCGACGCCGACCTTCTTCATCAATGGCGAGATGCTGAAGGGCGAAACCTCGTTCGACGAATTCAGCAAGCGCATCAATTCATTGTTGAAAAGCTGATTCGTCCACAGCTATTCGCTAGCGCGCGATAAACCAAGCAAAAGCCTTGGGAAAAGCCCGAGGCGGCGGTTGCCGGTACGCCCCGGCCTCGCCATTGTCGCGGCCATGAGGGCCGCAGCGAGCGGACCGCCTACATACCGACATTGCCTTCCATGGTATTGTCACGGCAGGGAGATTCGCGCCCGGCCAACAGAGATTTGTGTTCATGAAGCTCACGCGCCTACGCCTCCACGGTTTCAAGTCGTTCGTTGAACCCACCGACTTCATGATCGAGCCGGGCCTCACCGGCGTGGTCGGGCCGAACGGCTGCGGCAAGTCCAACCTGGTGGAAGCGCTGCGCTGGGCGATGGGCGAAACCTCGCACAAGTCGCTGCGCGCCGCCGACATGGACGCGGTGATATTCGCCGGTTCCGGCAATCGCCCGGCGCGCAACCACGCCGAAGTCGTGATGACGATCGACAACGCCGATCGCACGGCACCGGCGGCGGTCAACGACAGCCAGGTCTTGGAAATCTCCCGCCGCATCGAGCGCGAGGCGGGTTCCGTCTATCGCATCAACGGCCGCGACGTGCGCGCGCGCGACGTGCAGCTCCTGTTCGCCGATGCCGCAACCGGCGCGCGGTCGCCGGCACTGGTGCACCAAGGCAAGGTCGGCGAGATCATCCAGGCCAAGCCGGAACAGCGCCGCCGCATCCTCGAAGATGCCGCCGGCGTCGCGGGCCTGCACGCCCGCCGCCATGAAGCAGAACTGCGGCTGAAGGCGGCCGAGACCAACCTCACCCGCGTCGAGGACGTGATCGGCCAGCTCACCGGCCAGATGGATGGGCTGAAGAAACAGGCGCGGCAAGCGATCCGCTACCGCGAGGTCGCGGCGAAGGTCCGCAAGTCCGAGGCGATGCTGTTCCATCTGCGCTGGATCGAGGCGCATGCCGACCTCAACGACGCCGCGCAGACGCATGATCTCGCCGTTCGCGAGGCGGCCGAGCGCACCCGTGAGCAGGCGGAATCCGCGCGCATCCAGGCGATCCGTGCCGCCGAACTGCCGGCGCTACGCGAGGCGGAAGCCCGCGCCGCAGCGGGCCTGCAGCGGCTCAACAATGCGCGCGAGCTGCTCGACCGCGAAGAGGAGCGTGCCAAGGAACGCGTTTCCGAACTCGACCGGCGCCTGGCGCAGTTCGTCGCCGACATCGCGCGCGAGCAGCAGCAGACGGCGGACGCCGACGTCGCGCTGCAGCGGCTCGACACCGAGGATGCCGAGCTGAAGGAAGAGATCAAGTCTCGGGTCGAGCAGCGCTCCGGCGTCGACGAGCGCGTCGCGGAAGCGGAAGCCATGCTTGCCGAAACCGAGCGCCGGTTTGCCGAGCTGACCACAGAGCTCGCCGACCTCACCGCCAAGCGCAATCAGCTCGAAGCCGGCGTGCGAACCCATCGCGACCGGCTCGCCCGACTCGACCATGAGATCGCGAGCGTCCAGGCCGAGGAGGAGCGGCTCGCGCAGGACACCGGTTCGCTGGGCGACATCGATGTGCTCGCGGCCGCGGTCGAGACCGCGCAGCAGACGCTGGCCGAGGCCGAAGCCACCGTGCAGGCGAGCGAAACCGGTCACGTGGTCGCGCGGCAGACGCTGGAAGCGTCCCGCAGCCCGCTGACCGAAGCAGAAAAGCGCGTGCAGCGGCTGGAGACCGAGGCGCGCACCATCTCCAAGATCCTCAATGGCGAGACCAAGAATCTGTGGCCGCCGATCATCGACGGCATCACGGTCGCCAAGGGCTATGAGAAGGCGATCGGCGCCGCGCTCGGCGATGATCTCGATGCTCCCGTCGATCCCTCGGCGCCGATGCGCTGGACCAACGTCCCCGCCGGCGAAGATCCGGCGCTGCCCGAAGGCGTCGATTGCCTTGCCAACCATGTGCAGGCGCCGCCGGAACTGGCGCGCCGCCTCGCCCAGATCGGCGTCGTGGCAAAGGAGCGCGGCGCGGAGCTGGTATCGCAACTGAAGACCGGCCAGCGGCTGGTGTCGCTCGAGGGCGACGTCTGGCGCTGGGACGGTTTTGTCACCGCCGCCCACGCGCCGACCGGCGCGGCGCGGCGCCTGGCCGAGCGTGCCCGCCTGGTCGACATCGAGCATGAGCTCGAGCAGGCGCGCAGCGAGGTGATCGCCAAGCGGCAGGCGCTGGAAAATGCGGAAGCCGAATTGCGCGCCGCCT
>NZ_PSRR01000562.1 GCF_004296405.1 Bradyrhizobium sp. Leo170 | reverse complement strand
CCAACAGGGGACATCCTATTTGGTGCTCGTTCTGCGACTTGATGCAACGGTACGAAGGGGAATGAAGCCCTGTTACCCCTTTCGAGCGGGCGCCGCTGCTTGGCCGGTACCAATCTGCATCAAGTCTCGGCCGATCACGAGTTCGCCCGAAAAGCCCTTGCCTGCAGGCGATAGCTGTTCACGCGTTGCGTTGCCGGGCACAATGTGGCTGAGGACAAGCTTCTTCACACCCGCTGCTTCGGCTATTCCGCCAACCTCTTCAACCGGCGTATGTGCGCCAAGCAGATGTTGCATCAAGCCTTCTTCGGCGACTGAACGCGGCGCGGGAAATAGACCATGGATCCATCTCGTCACGATGACTTCGTGAACGAGAATGTCTGCGCCTTTTGCAAGCTTGATCAGGTTCTCGCTGCGCGCCGTATCGCCGGAGAACACGATCGACCCGTCCTCACTGTCGAAGCGATAAGCGAATGCAGGCCAGACTGGAGCGTGCGCCACGAGGATTGCCGAAACACGAACGCGATCGTCCTCGAACACCCTGAACGGCTCCATCGGGGGAGCAGGGGTTTCATTGGGCGATTTGAACCCGGCAATTTGCGGGATATCGATGTCGTGCACCTCGACCAGCGCCTCGAGGCTCCGTTTACCATTGTCGCGCATTCGATCGTTCAAATCCGTCGCGAAGGCCTGATAGATGTAGCCTGTCATATCTTTGGTGCCAGGCGTCGGATTATCGGGGCTGATAATTGGCGCAGTCGGGCTCGAAGAGCCGGGGAGCGAAAAGACAGGCGCCACTTGGCCTCGCCGGCCCGGACCGAAGACCTTGAGGGGCGAGGCGGGACGGTCCAGCCCAGTGAACAATCCGAACAGCAACAAATTCGGATAATCGACTGTATGATCGGAATGGAGATGGGTCAGAAAGAGCGCTCTCAAATTGGCGCTCATAACGCGGCTATTAGCCGGCAATAACGCCTGCTGAAGGCGTTTGCCGACCCCCTCGCCGCAGTCCACGAGATAATAGGCGTCTCCAACCGCCACGGCCGATGAGATGCCGCACTGGTCCGAATTGGGCCACCATGTGGGACCGCCTGCCGTGCCCAGCAAAAGAAGTCTGGTCCTCGAACTCGCGGTGTCTCCGGACGATTGTGCGATCTCAATTCGTGTGTCCAGTTCGTCGTCGCCTGCGACTGCGGAGCACATCATGGGAGCGATAAGGCTCGCTCCAACGGCGCTTCCCGCGATGAAGCCACGGCGCGTGAGCGCTTGCTGGAGGGCATGTCCTATCAGGTTGCACATCGTCTCATCCTCCCGATCAGAAGAAGCTCTCTCGCAAAATCTCGTGGGTCAGATGCCCTCCCCGGGCGTAATCGCCAAGCCGACCGAGATCATCGGGCCGCACACGAAGCTCGTGCCCGCAGTTGCGCAGAATACGCTTCGGTGGTGGTCCGCGCCTTCATTGCTGCGACCTGCTTTCAAGCAGCCGGTTGCGGACCTCCTCCGATACAAAGCGCTCCGCCCGCTGCCATGCCTCGTCGTTGTCGCCGCGGAATTGGAAGTATTTCCTAAACACGATGCGCTGGGAAGTTGTATCGATAGCAACAGTCTGCGCAAACTGCACCAGTGTGCTCATCTTATGAAAGCCGCCGATGATCAGGACCTGCGCGCCGGCCTGTGACGCCGCGCGCAGCCGATCGCGCAACGTCGGTCCATCGGTCGGACAATTCGAAGCGCAAAAGGACGGCACAAGCTCAAAACGGCCGTCTGCAGTGACATCGTCCCGCAGCGCGGTCATGAAAGCCCGCAATCGCTTTTCATGCACGGCCGTCTGATCGGTGGGCTCGTTCGACGTGTCTCTATAATAGAAATCGTCGACGGAGACAGCCAAGGCGTGGCCGGCGGTCTCGGCGGATGCATCTGAGATGAAGCTGCTGGATCCCAGACCGGTGAACAGGCCGGCTGTGGCAAGAGCGTGCAAGAGTAGGGCGTGGCGCATGGCGATGACTCGATCTGTTACGCATCCACCATCGTTTTGCTTCGAACTATGCTGAGCGCATTTTCGGCGGAAGTGTAGTGAACAATCGGTAATTGTGGGAGAGCCCTATCTTTCACAAGCGGCATCGGCGAGGTGCGCTAACCCCAGAGACGGGCAAAGGCTTTAAACTTGGGTTTGAAGTTCGTTACGCAGTGGGAACGGAAGTTCGCGGCGAGGATTCCTTGCGTTGCGGAATGTCGGCTTCGGGTCAAAAGCGCCGATTGGAAGGTCGACCAGTCACTTCCGATCTACCCCGATAAGCAGACGATTTCCGATCCCGCGCGGACTTCGCATTCGGGCCAACAGGCGACATAAGCGAAACCCGAAGTGCGAACCGCTTAATGCGTCAACTCATTTCGAAATGTGGAACTGCGGTCGTACGGGGCGGTAACATTATAACATTATGCGTCGGATCAGCTTTCGATTTTTGCGCCCTTGGCGGCGTTGCCTTTCGCACCATTTTAAGTGGACTGGAACCACATGCAGCATGCTGATGGCCACTTGCACCGAGAAACACCATGAGAACCACCCTCATCGCCATGGCCCGAATTGCGGACACACCGCGGTTCGCCATGACGGCCATGTGGACTATCTTCACGATGGTCATCTTCACCATATGCACGAGGATCATGTGGACGAACATGTCATCCCGATCGATGCGGCAAATCCCGTGAACTGCACCCCTCACGTCCACTGCTCACATACTCACGGTCCAGGCTGCGGACATGAACAGGTGCCGCATGGAGACCATGTCGATTACCTCGTAGACGGCAGGCTGCATCATCCACACGGTGATCATTGCGATGATCATGGGCCTCTGCAGTTAGCCTGAGGACGCCAAGGACTACCCATCGAGCCGCTTGAGCGCAATCGGCGATCTGCCCAAAACGACCTGACCGGCGCCCGCCGGGGCGCGGTATGTCTCAGTTGGGTCAGATTCGGAATTGGCGGGCCAGCACATCTTGGACCGCTTTCGACCCGGTAGCTGACCTACTCCTCGCGTTCGCGATGGCAGCCAAGGGCCAAATTCAGAAGTCTTCGTGTGCAGGGCCGGA
>NZ_PSRR01000561.1 GCF_004296405.1 Bradyrhizobium sp. Leo170 | reverse complement strand
CTCGAACGCTGGCTGACGCGGTCCATCATGTTCGCGAACGGCACGGGAGCCGATCCCGCGCAGGTGGCGGCCTCTGCCGCTTCCATGGCGCAGCGGCTGCCCGTTCTGTCCGCCGAAGAGGACGAAGCACTCCTCGCGGAAGCGGCTTTTCCGACGTCGCCCTGTTCTACGCCGGATTCACGTTCCGAGGCTGGGTCGCAGCGGCCTGACGGCCGGAGATTTGCAGCACCTCACGAAATCGTCATCGCCTCGCGCCAATGGAGCTTCGCCGCCAGGAATAACCCCTCCCCTCGCCCGATCACGTCTCCGCTGGCCCAATCACGGGCGCATGGAGAACTGCGATGAGCGAGTTCGATCACGACCACAGGGATGAAGAGCGCGGCGTCAGCCGCCGCCGGGTGCTGGAGTGCATGACCTGGGCGGGCACCGGCGTGCTCTGGACAGTGGCGGGCGGCGTGCCGCGCTCGCTCGGCATGGTCGGCTCGGCGCAAGCGGCCGAGGCCTCTGGCATGACCTTCCTGCAGATCAGCGACAGCCATGTCGGCTTCGACAAGGCCGCCAATCCGAACGCGCTTGGCACGCTGGAAGAAGCGATCGGCAAGATCAACGCCATGCCCGCGAAACCCTCCTTCATGATCCACACCGGCGACATCACGCATCTGTCGAAGGCCGCCGAGTTCGACAATGCCGAGCGCGTCATCTCGCAGGCCAAGCTCGACGTGCATTACGTGCCGGGCGAGCACGATCTGATCGACGAGGAAGTCAAGCTCTACAAGGAGCGCTACGGCCGCGGCACCAGGGGCGCCGGCTGGTATTCGTTCGACGCCGGCGGCGTGCACTTCGTCGGCCTCGTCAACGTCGTCGACCTCAAGGCCGGAGGCCTGGGCAATCTCGGCGCCGAGCAGCTCGAATGGCTCGAGGACGATCTGAAGGGCCGCTCGAAATCGACCCCGATCGTGCTGTTCGCCCACATCCCGCTATGGACCGTCTATCCGACCTGGGGCTGGGGCACCGAGGACGGCGCACGCGCACTGGAATATGTGAAGGGTTTCGGCTCGGTGACCGTGCTGAACGGGCACATTCACCAGGTGATGCAGAAGGTCGAAGGCAACGTCACCTTCCACACCGCGCGCTCCACCGCCTTTCCGCAGCCGGCGCCCGGCACTGCGCCCTCACCGGGCCCGATGAAGGTCGAGGATGCCAAGCTGCGCAGCGTGCTCGGCATCGCCAGCGTCAACTTCAAGCAGGGGCAGGAGCGCCTCGCCATCATCGACACGCCGCTGCAGGGCTGAAGAGGGACAGGTTCATGAGCACGATCAATCGCCGTGACTTCGGCATCGCCGTCGCCGCGGCCATGCTGCTCCCCGCCAGCGCTGCGCGTGCCGCCGATATGGAAGTGCATATCGACAACTTTGTTTTCCAGCCCGCGCAGCTCGACGTGAAGGTCGGCACGACCGTCACCTGGACCAATCGCGACGACATTCCGCACACGGTGGTGTGCGCAGGAAAATTCAGGTCGAAACCCATGGACACCGACGGCAGCTTTTCATTCACCTTCACGGAGGCCGGCGAGTACAAATATTTTTGTTCGCTGCACCCGCACATGACAGGCATGATCATGGTCGAGTAAGTTGACAATCTCTGCCAGCGCGACCCTGCCCGGCCGGCGGATCGACACCGGCCGGGCCAAGACATTCGCCGCACAAACCGGGCATGAGGCGATGAAAGCGTCGGAGGACAATCCCGAGAAGGCGCGGCGCTTTCGCGAGGCCGCACTGCCTTATCTCGACGATGCCTATACACTGGCACGCTATCTCCTGCGGGACGCCAGCGATGCCGAGGATGCGGTGCAGGAGTGTTTCCTGCGCGCCTACAAGCATTTCGACAGCTATCGCGGGCCGGCAATGAAGCCATGGCTGTTCGCGATCCTGCGCAATGTCTGCCGTGCGGAATATGCGCGCCGCGCGGGCATCAAGATCGGCGCGATCGAGGACGTCGCCGACAGCGCGGAGGCAACCCCGCTCTGGCATGAGGCGCAGGAGACGCCGGAGACGCAGATGCTGCGCGAGAAGGATTCCGCGGCAATTCGCCGGCTGATCGCGGCGCTTGCCGAACCGTTTCGCGAGACCTTCGTGCTCCGGGAAATCCAGAACCTTTCGTACCGCGAGATCGCCGATGTTGCGGCCGTCCCCGTCGGCACCGTGATGTCGCGACTTGCCCGCGCCCGCGCGATGCTGCGCTCGGCGTGGCTCGCGGAACAGGAGCAAGCAAAATGACCTGCGAGGAAGCCGAGGTGCTGCTTCAGGCGCTGATCGACGGCGAGCTCGACGCGGGACATGCGCGCGAGGTCGAGGACCACATCGCAGGCTGCCCGCGCTGCACGGAGCTGGCGAAAGACTATCGCGCGATGAGCCGCATGATCGCGGAAAAGGGTGCAAGCTACACTGCGCCGCCCGAGCTGCGACGGCGCATCGAGGCCGCGCTGCCGCAGCCGAAGGCCGCGCCAAGCCGCCGCGCGGTGCTGCGCGGCTTCGCGCTGGGATCGGCGGTCTCCGCGATGGCTGCGACCGGGCTCGTCGCCGTCATCCTGCGCAATGACGATGACACACGCGTCCAGTCGGAACTGGTCTCGGCGCACCTGCGCTCGCTGCAGGCCGGCCATCTCACCGACGTGCTTTCCACCGACCAGCACACGGTCAAGCCGTGGTTCAACGGCAGGCTCGATGTCGCCCCGCCCGTGATCGACCTCACCGCCCTGGGCTTCACCCTGATCGGCGGACGCCTCGACTATGTCGACGCCCGCCCGATCGGCGCCGTGGTCTATCGAAGGCGCCAGCACGTCATCAACCTGTTCGTCGCGCAGACATCAGACACCGAGCGCCACGGCGCCAGGACGAGCCAGCGGCAGGGCTTCAACATCCGCCACTGGAGCGATCACGGCCTGAACTTCTGGGCCGTCAGCGACCTCGCCGCCGACGAGCTTGCCGAGTTCGGCGAGAAGTTCGAGACGGCGATGCGGACTCCAGCTTCGTAGCTTCGTAGCCCGGATGGAGCGAAGCGTAATCCGGGGTTTGCCGCCGCTTGCGAC
>NZ_PSRR01000560.1 GCF_004296405.1 Bradyrhizobium sp. Leo170 | reverse complement strand
CAACTCGATCGTGGTCCGCGGCCGCGACCAGGTGATGCTCAAGGTCACCGTCGCCGAGGTCGCGCGCTCCATCATCAAGCAGCTCGGCATCGATCTCACCGCCAACCTGAACTACGGCACGGCGGTGGTGAATTTCAGCAACGCCAATCCCTTCACCGCCTATGGCCGTCCGCTGGTCGGCTCTAACACGGCCACCGCCTCGTTCGGTGCCACCCCCTCGGTTTCGGCAACGCTGCGCGCAATGGAAAGCGCGGGCGTGGTGCGGACGCTGGCCGAGCCGAATCTGACCGCCATTTCCGGCGAATCCGCAACCTTCATCGCGGGCGGCGAATTCCCAATTCCAGCGGGCTACTCCTGCGACCCCACAACCCATGTCTGTACGACGCAGATCCAGTTCAAGAAATTCGGCATCTCGCTGAACTTCACGCCGATCGTGCTGACCGAAGGCCGCATCAGCCTGCGGGTGATGACCGAAGTGTCCGAGCTGTCGAACGACAATTCGATCACGATCGCGCAGGCGGTCAGCGCCGGACAGGTGAACTCGCTGACCATTCCCTCGATCAAGACCCGCCGCGCCGAAACGACCCTGGAAATCCCCTCCGGCGGCGCAATGGCGATGGCCGGCCTGATCCAGGAGCAGACCAAGCAGGCGATCAACGGCTTTCCGGGCCTTGCCCAACTGCCAGTCCTCGGCACGCTGTTCCGCAGCCGCGACTTCGTCAACAACCAGACCGAGCTGATGGTGCTGGTGACCCCCTATGTGGTGCGCGCGGTGGCGCAGAAGGACCTGTCGCGGCCGGACGATGGTTTTGCCAATGCATCCGACCCGCAAGCCGACTTCCTCGGCAGCATCAATCGCATCTATGGCGTACCGGGCCGCACCGAGCCGGGGCGAAATTACCGTGGCACTTACGGCTTCATTACCGACTGAGGCGGGACGATGACACCCAAGCTGACATCCAAACGATCCGCCGATCGCAACCGCACCCTCGCTCGCCTCGGGGCACTGATCGGCATTGCGGTGGCGCTCGGCGCCTGTCGGCACACGGAAGATTCGCCGCTGGCGAGCTTTCCCGACGATTATCGCCTGCGCCATCCGATCGCAGTCCAGGAAACCGACCGCTCCATCGTGGTGTTCGTCGGCAGCGGCCGCGGCGGCCTTACCGCTGAACAGCGCGCCGACGTGATGGGACTGGCGCAGACCTGGCTGCGCGAAGGCACCGGCGCGATCAGCATCGACACGCCGCTCGGAACGCGGAATGCGCGCGCCGCCGCCGATTCCCTGCGCGAGATCCAGGCGACATTCGCCGCCGCCGGCGTGCCGCCGCGCGCGGTCGCCGTGCGCCAGTATCGTCCCGAGGATCCGCGCCATTTCGCGGCGATCCGTATCAACTATGCGCGGATCTCGGCGGTGGCCGGCCCATGCGGCACCTGGCCGGAGGACCTCGGGCCGTCGATCAACAACAAGAGCTATTTCGACAACAAGCCCTATTACAATTTCGGCTGCGCCAGCCAGCGCAACCTCGCCTCGATGGTCGACAATCCGAGCGATCTGGTGCAACCGCGCGCGGAAACGCCGCCTTACACCGAGCGGCGTGACGTGGCCTTCGAAAAGTACCGCAAGGGCGTGGCGACAACGACGACCTATCCCGAGGCCGACGCGGCCAAACTGAGCAATCTCGGCAAATGATCAGTTACGCGCGCCAGAACTCCGACGCCCAGCCTGACGTCCCGTCGCAGGTGGAGGAGCATATTGCCCCGGCGCCGCGGGTGTCGGTGCAGGCGTTCTGCGATACGGTGGAGACCGCCGCCGCGGTGCAGTCAGCCGGCGAGGACCGCAGGCTCGCCAAGGCGCATCTGAAGATCCAGATGGGCGGCATGGCCGCCGCCATCGAGGCCTATCGCTCGGCGCCGACGCCAAACGTCATCATCCTGGAAACCGGGACCAATAGCGACATCCTCGCCGGTCTCGACCAACTCGCCGCGGTCTGCGACGCCGGCACGCGCGTGATCGTGATCGGCCGCCTCAACGATGTCGCGCTCTATCGCGAGTTGGTGCGCCGCGGCGTCAGCGACTACATGATCGCGCCTGTTGTCACCATCGACGTGGTGCGCTCGGTCTGCAACCTGTTCTCGGCGCCCGAGGCCAAGGCGGTCGGGCGCATCCTTGCCGTGGTCGGCGCCAAGGGTGGTGTCGGCGCGTCCACCGTGGCGCACAACGTCGCCTGGGCGATCGCGCGCGACCTGGCGCTGGATTCCGTCGTCGCCGATCTCGATCTCGCCTTCGGCACGGCCGGCCTCGACTACAACCAGGATCCGCCGCAGGGGATCGCCGAGGCCGTGTTCTCGCCCGACCGTGTCGACACCGCCTTCATCGACCGGCTGCTGTCGAAATGCACCGATCACTTGAGCCTGCTCGCGGCGCCGGCCACGCTCGACCGCGTCTACGATTTCGGCGCCGAGGCGTTCGATGCGATCTTCGACACGCTTCGTACGACCATGCCCTGCACCGTGCTCGACGTCCCGCACCAATGGTCGGGCTGGACCAAGCGGGCGCTGATCGCCGCCGACGACATCCTGGTGGTCGCAGTCCCCGACCTTGCCAACCTGCGCAACACCAAGAACCTGGTCGACCTCTTGAAGGCCTCGCGGCCGAACGACCGCGCGCCGATCTATTGCCTCAACCAGGTCGGCGTGCCGAAGCGCCCCGAGATCAACGCCGCCGAATTCGCCAAGGCAATCGAGGCCGAGCCGATCGCGACGATTCCGTTCGATCCGCAGATCTTCGGCTCGGCCGCCAATAACGGCCAGATGATCGCGGAGATCTCCGCCAATCATCGCACCATCGAGATGTTCCTGCAGATCGCGCAGCGGCTGACCGGCCGCGGCGAGACCAAGAAAACCAAAGGGTCGTTCCTGTCGCCCTTGCTGGAGAAGCTGCGGGCGAAATAGCCGGTCTGGAGTAGAGTCGTGTTTGGCAAGCGTAGCGCAAATGACAGTGAAGTGCGGGCACTGAGGCCCGCCGTTCACGCGCCGGAACCTTCGGCCGCAGCCGCGCCGGCGCGCGAGATGGCTCCTCCGACCATGCCTTCG
>NZ_PSRR01000559.1 GCF_004296405.1 Bradyrhizobium sp. Leo170 | reverse complement strand
ATAGCCGCAGGCGGGGCGAGGTGCATCGGGGCTCGCTTCTTGCGTCCAACAAATATCGAGCGTCACGCCGCAGCCGCGGCGGCATGGCCGAGTGCGGAGACGATGTGATCGACGACTTCCTCGACCAGGAGGCGGTCGTCGCCCTCGCCCATCACGCGGATCACCGGCTCTGTGCCGGAGGAACGGACCAAGAGGCGGCCGTGACCGTTGAGCCGCTTCTCGCCGTCGACGATGGCAGACTTGACCTCGACATCATCCAGCGGCTTGCCGCTGCGATAACGCACGTTCTTCAGGATCTGCGGCAGCGGATCGAAGCGATGGCAGACTTCCGACACCGGGCGGCGGAGCTTTTGCACCACAGCAAGCACCTGCAGCGCGGCGACGAAGCCGTCGCCCGTGGTGGCATAGTCGGAAAGGATGATGTGGCCGGACGGCTCGCCGCCGAGATTGTAGCCATCGCTCAGCATCCGCTCGAGCACATAGCGGTCGCCGACTGGCGTGCGCACCATGTCGAGCCCAATGCCCTGCAGGAAACGTTCGAGCCCGAGATTGGACATCACGGTGGTGACGATGCCGGGCTTGGCGAGCCGGCCCTCTTCCTTCCAGCTCTGCGCGATCACCGCGAGCAACTGATCGCCGTCGACCACGTGACCGCGCTCGTCGACCAGGATCACGCGATCGGCGTCGCCATCGAGCGCAATGCCGATATCGGCGCGCATCTCGCGCACCTTCTTCGCCAGCGTTTCCGGTGCCGTGGAGCCGCATTCCTTGTTGATGTTGAAGCCGTCGGGCTCGACCCCGATCTGCACGACGTCGGCGCCAAGCTCCCACAGCGCTTCCGGCACCACCTTGTAGGCGGCGCCATTGGCGCAATCGATCACGACGCGCAGGCCGTCGAGGCTCAATTCGCGCGGCAGCGTGCGCTTGGCGAATTCGATGTAGCGGTCATGGACGCCGTCGATGCGGCGGGCGCGGCCGAGGCTCGCGCTCTGCGCGAGCCTCCGCTCGATCGGCTCGTCGAGCAGTTGCTCGATCTGCTTCTCGACGTCGTCGGAAAGCTTGAAGCCTTGCGGCCCGAACAGCTTGATGCCGTTGTCCTCGAACAGATTGTGCGAGGCTGAGATCATCACGCCGAGATCGGCGCGCATCGACTTGGTGAGCATCGCGACCGCCGGCGTCGGCATCGGGCCGAGCAGCAGCACGTCCATGCCGACCGAGGTGAAGCCCGCGACCATGGCATATTCGATCATGTAGCCGGAGAGCCGCGTGTCCTTGCCGATCACCACGCGATGGCGATGGTCGCCGCGCTGAAACACCAGGCCGGCCGCCTGCCCCACCTTGAGGGCGAGTTCCGGCGTAATCAGACCATTGGCACGGCCACGAATCCCGTCGGTCCCGAAATATTTACGGCTCATATCACCCCCAAGTAAGGCTTGAGCTTCTCCAGCCACCTCAGCGAGAAGCCCGAAACGCCACCATGCAGGCGTTATAATGCGTCAGCCGCCAAGGCGGCTTCAAAATATATGATGAATCATTACCATCGCCCGAAGGCAAGAGTTTAGGTTAATATATTGTAAAATAATGTATATTTCGGAGGCCGGGGTTCCTGCGGACAGCGGCCAGCAGCGACTCTAGCGCTTGCGGAGGATGTGATGGTCGTCCTTGGACGGCGGCGGCTGGGTCACATTGACGGGGTCGGAGGCCGGAAAAGTCTCCTCCAATCCCTCCTCCAGGGACTCCTCAAGCGAGCGCTTTTCGCTCTCGGCATCTTTCGGCTTGGGGGTCGATCCGGTCATGGTGGCCTCCTGCTGGGTCGGAGTTCGGCGGAGTGATTTGGCAGATGATCCAACCATGCTAGATGACGGCGCATTCGCGAAATACAAGACGGGCCGGGAGCGTCCATGAAGCACATCACCTGCATCGAAGATCTGCGCCAGCTACACAAGCGCCGCGTGCCGAAGGCATTTTTCGACTATGCCGACCGCGGCTCCTATACCGAGGACACGCTGCGCGCCAACAGCGAGGATCTTCAGCAGATCAAATTCCGCCAGCGCATCCTGGTTGACGTCTCCAAGCGCGACCTCAGGACCACGATCCTGGGCGAGCCGGCCGCGATGCCGCTGATCCTCGCCCCCGTCGGCCTGCTCGGCATGCAGCATGGCGACGGCGAGATCTATGCCTGCCGCGCCGCACAGGCCGCCGGGATTCCGTTCACCCAGAGCACGATGTCGATCTGCTCGATCGAAGACATTGCGGCCGCCGTCGACAAGCCGTTCTGGTTCCAGCTCTACGTCATGAAGGACCGCGGCTTCATCAAGGCGCTGATCGAGCGCGCGATCGCCGCCAGGTGCAGCGCGCTGGTCCTGACCGTCGACCTGCAGGTGATCGGCCAGCGGCACCAGGACATCAAGAACGGGATGACAGTGCCGCCGGAATGGTCGCTGTCGAAACTGATCGATTTCGCCACCAAGCCGGCCTGGGTCTCCGGCGTGCTGCGCGGCAAGCGCCGCACCTTCGGCAATCTGGCGGGCCATCTCAAGATCGACCAGGACATCACCTCGCTCTCGACCTGGATCAATTCGCAGTTCGACACTTCGCTGAACTGGAAAGACATCGACTGGATCCGCAGCATCTGGCCAGGCAAGCTGATCCTCAAGGGCATCCTCGACGTCGAGGACGCGGAGATCGCGGCCAAGACCGGCGCGCAGGCGATCGTGGTCTCCAACCATGGCGGCCGCCAACTCGACGGCGCCCCCTCCTCGATCGAGGTGCTGCCGGAGATCGTGGACGCCGTTGGCTCGCAGGTTGAAGTCATGTTCGACGGCGGCATCCGCACTGGCATGGACGTGATGCGTGCGCTCGCGCTCGGCGCGAAGTCCTGCATGATCGGCCGCGCCTATGCCTACGGTCTCGGCGCCGGCGGACAGGCCGGCGTCACCGAAGCCATCAACGTGCTGGCGAAGGAACTGCTGACGACCATGGGCCTGTGCGGCGTCAACACGATCGCAGAGATCGACGACAAGGTGCTGGCGGTCTAAGGGGTCCGCCTCCCTCCTCCCTTCTCCCCTTGTGGGAGAAGGTGGCGCGCATGCAATGCGCGAC
>NZ_PSRR01000558.1 GCF_004296405.1 Bradyrhizobium sp. Leo170 | reverse complement strand
GTTCCGGACAATGGCAATTTTGCCGGCAAAAGGATGCCGATTAACGGCTTCCCTTGGTTGACTTTGCCACCTCCCTTCGCACATAAACGCGCCGGCCGCGCACCCCGACGGGTCCCGCGGTCACCAGCGTCACCGACTGACCTGTCCGCCGCCACTTCGGGCGGGTGGCGTCCGACGCTGTTGGGACGGGGGAGTGTCCCGAGTGGCAAAGGGAGCTGACTGTAAATCAGCCGCCTCATGGCTTCGCAGGTTCGAGTCCTGCCTCCCCCACCAATGAAATCAATCACTTACCCGGATTAGGCACGAAAGCAGACCTATCAGACCCGCGCTGGGGTAACGTTCGGGGTAACGGGCTTGTGATTGGCGTATGGCCAAAAGAAAAGCCCGCCGGCGGTAACCGACGGGCTCTATTTGCACTGGGCTACTTTCAGTCACGCAGCTCCGGGCGAACAATCATTCCGTCCGCGACTTTCTGAAGATTCGCACCTCGCCTCACTTGCTCCTCGGCCACCACACCGCCCGGGGCGCACGCTGCGTGGGCCGCGTTCTGTGGATCGCCCGGAATCGGCACGAATACCTCGACGACGTCATTGGTCATCCAGGCAACCCAGCGGCCGTCCCGGAGCGTGATGTCGACGACGTAAAATCCATCGGCAAAGTGCTGGATGATTGGGTCAGGCATTGCCGGCCTCCTCGCTCAGGCTGTCGACTTCGGCCTGGAGCCGGTCGAGGCGAGCGCCGGTTAGATACTTCCAAGTCTGGCCCAAAGCTGTCACGAAGGATTCGCCGGTGGAAGCGGCCAATCTTTTCCTCGACCATAATTCCAGTAGTGCGATGCAAAGAAACGAGGCCGCCATCTATCGAGTTCGGCCAGCACGGGCGGGCGAAGGTGATCTTGCCACAGAATGGTCATCGCTTTTCTCGCTCTAGATGTGCGCTCGGAAACCCTGAACGCTGTTCCGAAGCCCAGATACGAGTGCCACTGTAGGATGGACTTCAATGCCTCAAACGGATAGAGGCCCTGACGTCCGCCGCTGTCACCAGCATTGCGAAAGCTTCCGCGGAACAATTCGACGGCACATGCAAGCTCCTTGTATACTGCTGCAAACTCAGACTGCCCCGCCTTTTCAAGGTGAGTGTATTGAAGCGCGCTCTCAAAGGCTTTCACGCACTGATCATATAGCTTCCTGACTTCGGTCAGGAAAGCTATGCGCCGCTGAACGCAACCTGTCAGCACAGCGGCTGCGATTGCGATCATCACCGGGATCATGTCCTTGTAGACCTCGTATTCTGGTCGCTGTTTGGATTTCAGCCAGAATCCCCCAGCAACAACTGCGATTAGGTAACCGACAATCAGAGAAATTGCAGTCCGGAACGAAGCACGATTCATTTTCGGCCTCCCTCGCTTGGACGTTAGTCTCATCTTGTCTCTGGCCGTGAAGATGCCGACACAATCCGGCAGCATCCTTGCCAAGCAGCGCCGCCAGAGCCTCGGAGAAGTCACCGGTGGAGATCCCCTTCAGGTAAAGGATCGGCAGCAGCGTCTCGATCGATTTCGAGCGGCGCAGGTAGGGCGGCAGGATCGACGGAGAGAACCGGATGCGGTCGGGGTCGGTAGCGCCCGCCTCGCGATCGCGTACACGCGGACGGCGACCGGACCGATCCCGGTCGTCACCTCGCGTTCCGGCAGGTGACCGTGGCGGACGACGCGCTGGTGGCCGTCCGCAGTCTTCAAATCGGGATGCTTGCCGAGAAAGTCCGCGGCCTCGGCCTCGACCGCCTGAGCCAACAGAGCACGCGCCCCATTGCGCAAGATTTCGCTGCGTTGATCGTCGACGTTTCCTGGCCGAATCAGCTTGATGATGTTATCCTTGGACACGGCATATCGCACCTTCGGTGGAGAAGTGGAGGCGCCGCCTTCCCGATTCCCGCCGTCACCAACTTTCAGCGATAGCTCGCACGCGGGCGGCTCTAACTGCTCTGCGGGTAGGCGCTCGGCTAACGTCTCACCACGTCAGGCGATCTGTGAACGCACGAGGCTAACATGGACCCGAGTAAGTTCGATCCATCCAAGTTATACAATCCAGATGATCCATCGACCTACCAGTACCATCCAGATATGATGGACGCGGTTGCGGAGGTCTTGAGACGTCAGGAAGCGGGGCCAGCGGTGCAAGCGGAGCCGGAGGCGCAGCCGGGGCCAGCGGTGCAAGCGGAGCCGGAGCCGGAGCCGGCGTATATTGATAGGCTAGCAGTACACTATCCTAATGCCAATCGCGCGGGCCTGATCCTCACCGTGAAGGTATTCCAGGCAGCCTCTGCAAACGCCAAGCTGGCCTCTGATACCCTCGAAAGCCAAGTTCGGGGTCTTCGCAGATTGGCAGATTCTCTCGGGCGTCAGGGAAGCACGCTTGAAAACTTCGGGGACGACGCGGCCTTGCGCGCATACGTCAAATCGAACCACCCGAATGATACGAAAATGTTACCCGGGCTGAATATGCTTCGTCGATATCGTGAGGGCGACTGGACCAATCGCACGCGTCGACGTCGTGCCTCCTTTGCAGCAGACAGACGTCGTGCCTCCTTTGCAGCAGACAAGCGTCTCATGTTTGCAGCAGACAAGCGTCTCATGGAGGAGGTGATTCGGGCCACCGGGATGGGTTCTGGCTTCAAAACTTTTCGTAGCAGGCTTCGCCGTTTTTCGAAAGCGCTCCGTGCTGCGGGGGGTCAGGGGCTTGCCATGCTTACCGACGCGGAGCTGATAGACCGTGCCGAAGAGTTAGGCCTCCTACGTGATGGTACGTTCCGCCGAGTGTTGGACTACTTTGTGGACCACCGCGGCGGCGTCGCGCCGGGCGCTTCCGGAGCGGGCGGCTCTCGGCAGGCCGGCCCGTCGGATGAACCCGCGCCGTTGCCGCGTTCGAGGGAGTTTCGGCCGGGAATGGAGCGCGTCAGCCAATTAGCCGCGGACAATTGGAACACACCGAACACTCCACAGGGGCGCCGGCCGATTTGCCAGGGCAAAGTGTCGGTCAGTCGAGCCCGCTGCAGGCGGCTCCCGCGGTGGCAGCCATTAGCGACCTGGAGTCGCTCGAAGACTCGTTCTGGCG
>NZ_PSRR01000557.1 GCF_004296405.1 Bradyrhizobium sp. Leo170 | reverse complement strand
GTGAGCGTCATCCGGCGACCACGCACTGAGGGCTGATCTGGTCGGCTAGGAAGATCTCGTGGATTGGTTCGTCACGAGGTCACCATGTCAAAAGATAGTTGTAAGGATGGCGATAAGGATAGGCATGCGCGTATCCTTGAGGACGGCTCCGACACGCTGCAGCGCGTCGAGATCATCACGGGGACCGGCCGACGACGGCGCTGGTCGACCGATGCGAAAGCGGCGATTGTCGCGGAGAGTTTCGCGCCGGGTGCAAGCGCTTCCGGGGTGGCGCGGCGACACGACATCAGCCCGAGCCTGTTGTTTCTTTGGCGTCGTCAGGCAACGCGGGCGAAGCTCGCGGAGCGCAGGGATGGAGGCGTGCCATCAGGCTTTGTGCCGGTCGCGATCACGGGCTGCGGGGGCAAATTGCCGCCATGCGAGGAGCAGGGGGCGATTGAGATCGACGTCGGCGTGGTTCGCATCCGTGTCGTGGGAACGGTCGACCGGCGAGCACTCTGCGAGGTGCTTGCGGCAGTCAGGACGGTTGGCCGATGATCGGGCTCCGCGCTGGGTTATCGATCTGGATCGCGACGCAGCCGGTCGATTTCCGTCGCGGCATGGACTCGCTGGCGATGCTGGTGAGCGAGGCGTTTGGAGCCAATCCGTTCGACGGCGGGCTGTGGGTGTTTCGCTCCAAGCGCCGAGATCGCGTGAAGATCCTGACCTGGGACGGAAGCGGCCTTGTTCTTTACTACAAGAGAATCGAAGGGCAGTTCAGCTGGCCGCCGATCAAGGAAGGCGTCATGCCGCTATCTCATGCTCAGCTCTCGGTGCTGCTCGACGGCTCGGACTGGAAGCGTGTGCCGATGCGGGTTGTGGATCAACCAACACGAGCTGGTTGATCATCATCAAGAGTAGTTCGGCATTCATGCAGAGCTGTAGTAGAACGCGCTGCATGATTGATTTGCCTTTCGATCCAGCATTGCTCCAGAAAGCCGTGACGGCGCTGTCGTCACGGCTTGCCATGTTGTCGGCGGAATGCAGCACGCTGGCGGCTGAGCGTGATGCAGCGATCGCCCAGCGCGATGCTGCGATCCAGGAGAACGACAAGCTCCTGGTGATCCTGTCGCAGTACAAGCGCACGATCTTCGGTCCCCGGTCCGAGACACTGGATCCCGGACAGCTATCTCTCTTCACCATCACGGCGCAGGCGGCTGGTCCCGCCGCCAACGACGACGTGACCGGAGGCAGGCTGCCTGATGGAGCGGAAGGCCGTGGAAAGCGACTGGCGCGACGCAACCGGGGGAAGCTTCCGGAGCATTTGCCGCGCATCGACGTCGTGATCGATATCGAGAGCCATATCTGCCCCTGCTGCGGCGAGCGGCTGCACAAGATCGGGGAGACCGTCAAGGAAGCCTTCGACGTCGTTCCGATGCAATACCGGGTCAAGCGCATCGTGCGTCCGCGCTATGGTTGCCGGGGATGCCGCCAGGGTGTGCTGCAGGCGGCCGCGCCGGCCCAGGCGGTCGAGGGCGGGATGGTGACGGAAGCCTTACTGGCCCACATCGCGGTGATGAAATACGGTTACCAGCTGCCGCTGTATCGGCAGGAACAGATGTTTGCCGCGCAGGGCGTCGCGCTCGACCGTCAGACGCTGGCTTCGTGGATGGGCCGCGTCGCCTGGTGGCTGAGGCCGCTTCACGCGCTGTTGCGCGACACAGTGATCTCCTACCCGCGGCTGTTTGCCGATGAGACGCCGCTGCCGGTTCTCGATCCCGGCCGTGGCAGGACCAAAGTCTGCCAGTTCTGGGCGATCGCCACCGATGACCGGCCGTGGGGCGGCCCGGCACCGCCGGCGGTGGTCTACGTATTTGCCGAGGATCGCAAGGCGATCCGCGCCAAACAGCTGTTCGGAGACTACCAGGGCATCCTGCAGGTCGACGGCTATGCCGCCTACAAGGGTCTGATCAAGAACGGCGGCCGTCTGGTGCAACTCGCATTCTGCTTCGCGCATGCGCGGCGGAAGTTCTGGGACGTTCACGTCGCGACGAAGTCGCCGATTGCCGCGGAAGCGCTGCAACGGATTGCGATGTTCTATGCCATCGAAGACCGTATCCGTGGTCTGCCGGCGGCGCAGCGGTCTGCGGTTCGGCAAACCGAAACCAGGCCGCTGATCGAGCACCTCAAGCCGTGGCTTGAGGCACGACTGCTGGAAGTCTCGAAGAAGTCTGGCCTTGGCAAGGCGATTCGCTACACCCTCAACCATTGGGAAGGCCTGACGCGCTTCATCGATGACGGGCGCATCGAGATCGACAACAATACGGTCGAACGCACCATCAAGCCGATAGGGTTAGGAAAGAAGAACTATTTGTTTGCGGGCAGTGAAGGCGGCGCCGAGACCTGGGCCATTCTCGCGTCGATCATCAACTCGGCCAAGCTGCAAGACATCGACCCGCGGCATTATCTGACCGACGTTCTCGAGCGCATTGTCTCCGGACGCACCAAGATCAATCAGCTGCACACATTGCTGCCGTGGACATGGAAGGCCGAGCGCGATGGTCTGGAGACAAAGCTCGCCGCCTGATCAATTTGACGGCAGGGCGTCGGGAACTTCCTGCGCGTCGCTGGTGTCGTCATAGATCTCCTCGCGGATCACGCGCAGCGTCACCTCGTGCAGATAGACTTGCAGCGCCCTCTGCAGCTCGGTGAACTCCGGCAGCAGGATCTTGTCAACGAAGCCCCGTGACGCGCGGATCATCACCGTGTTGCGTCGCTGGCGGTGGTAACGAAACGGCCGCAGCCCGTATCGACGGCAAAGCGCCAGAAACAGCTGCCGCGACCATTGGTCGGGAAGTGAGAATTGCTGCTCGATCGGTGGATCGTGGCGAGCGAGCTCCTCGACCCGGGCACGCACCCGCTGCAGTGCGGCTTCCGCCGCCAAGCGCTCACCAGCAGTTCCTGCACCCGCGAACAACGCCTCGATCTTCCGAAGCTTCTCGCGCAGATGCGACTCGCTGGTCATTCTGATCCCCGTCGCCCCCTTCAGAGGGGAGCACCCAATCATCGCCCAGCGGCAGCGTCAATCACCCCGATCGGGCAATCCAAAGCATTCCGCGCAAGTCAAGGCCGGGCACGGCGATCCTCTCGTGACGCTCA
>NZ_PSRR01000556.1 GCF_004296405.1 Bradyrhizobium sp. Leo170 | reverse complement strand
GATGAATCCCAACAGACCCGAGTCAACTCGAATTACGGTGACGGTGCATTAAATCGGTGCCGGGATCCGGGCCGGTCGTGGAGCGTAATGAGGAGCGCGCCTCGGATAACGAGGAGCGATTTTACCGAGACCGAGCTCTATGAGCTACTTATCGCCGTTGAATAGGCTCAAGCGTGAGCGAGCTACGTTTTTCACCGATTCCACTGCGAACGGCAGGATCTTATAAGGGACGACTTCGTAGGGCTGTTGGGCCAAACCCTCCTCCAAGCCGCGTCTCCAGGCAACCCGCAATTCAGTATTGATGTGGATGATATTGATCCCAGCGGCGATTGCCTTCCGCAAGTCTTCGTCGTCGGTTCCCGATCCGCCATGCAGGGTAAGTGGCACTTGGGCCGCGCTCTTGATCTGGGCGATTCTCTGGATATCCAACCGCTTCCGTGTTTGTCCCTGCACCATGCTCTTTAGCATCCCGTGCATGTTGCCCACGGCCGGAGCGAGGATGTCGACCCCTGTAGACTCGACAAACTGTCTCGCTTCTGCAGGAGATGTTAAGCCCCTCGACAAGTCGGGAGCCTCTTCATGTATTTCAGAACCGGTTCCAATGTCGCCGATCTCTCCCTCGACAAGGACGTCAGAATTGATTGTTTTGAGGGCTTCGACCGCTTCTTTTGTTTGCCGTACGTTCTGCTCGAATGGCAGCGCGGAAAGATCGAAGACGATGGCGTCAAATCCAGCCCTGACCGCTTCCATGGCTTTTGCCAGGGAATGCGTATGATCTGCGTTAAGAAATAATGGGCAGTCGCATTCCTCACGCAACCTCCGCACCAGAGCCGCAATTTCGGAGACTCCGAAAAACTCCCGTTCGCCCTCGGATGCACCGACCACCACTGGGACCTTAAGTTCCTGTCCGGCTGCCGACACCGCCTTCAATAGAACCCAATCGCCGACGTTGAAATGGCCGATCGCGGCACCGTCTTTCTGACTCTGCTCCAAAGCATCCCGCAATCCATGCATCAAGAGCCTCCTCATCAATGTTGCTGCGTGGCGCTCTGCACCGTATTCGCATAACTGGGTCTCCTGTTGCCTCTCGCAAGACACGAAACACGGGCATTTGAATGCAGGGGCGCTCAATCCATTGCGGCCGGTGAGAAGCTGTTGCAATCTGGCAGTGACAACGATAGCCGACACCGCGATGCGGGAAGAAGATATCGGCCGTCGGCTTCGTGGGGTGGGCAAAGACACACTTGCGCCGTGCCTACCATCGGGAGTTCTCCGCCGCACCCGTTCGGCAGTTTCGACCGCGCAATCGCCGGCGAGGGAGAAGCTCGCCGGCGATGCATCGCCATCAGCAGAGTGCCACCTATTGCCGCATCAGGCGAACCACGTCCTGCCTCAGCAGGTAGAGCGAGACGGCGAGCAGAACGACGTCCTTCATCAGGAAAGGCACGTTGCCCGTCATCGCAGGGAAGCCTCCCGCAGTGATATCCCAGCCCTCAGGCATGAACGGAATGATGGTGACGGTTGCGATGAAGGTGCCGGTCGAGCCCAGCGCGCCGAGAACGCCGAACTTCTTGTCCCAGAAGCCCGCCAGCAGCAAGGTCCCGAACGTCCACTCTGAGACGCCCAGGAAGTAGCTGGCGCCGGCGTGGCCGAATACGGGATAGAGCCACCAGATCAGCGGGCCATTGCTGATGAACGGAACCAGTCGTTCGAATTCGTACGGAAACCACTTCTGGTAACCGAAGAAGAAAAACATGATCACCATCGAGGCCCGGACGACGTGATAGTCGAGGTCTTCCGCGAGCAGGCCGGACCTGTGCAGCGCGCGAACAAGCGGATTTTGAGTGGTGTTGGTAATCGTGGTCATGGTCGTGATCCTTTCATCCAAGATCTGACTGAGCGCAGTTGCGTCACGCCACTGCCGGGAAGTCGATCTCGGTGTCGTTGATGCGGTTGAAGACGTTGGTGAAGACGGTGGTCGCGAAGGCCAGGCTGATCTCGACCAACTGCGCGTCGCTGTAACCGGCGGCCTTGATCGCGGCGAAATCCTCGTCACTGACGGTGCCGCTGGACTGCGCGAGCTTGCGGACGAAGCCGACCAGTGCGTCGCGCTTGGCGTCGCCAGTGGGCTGGCCCTCGCGGATCTGCTTCAGCACCTCCGGCTTCACGCCGGCGAGCTTGGCGAGATAGCTGTGGGCAGCGACGCAGTAATCGCAGCCGCCGGCGGCGCTGATGATGAGCTTGATGACCTCCTGATCGCGCTTGGTCAGTGTGCCGGTGGCGAGCACTGCATCGGCGGCCAGGACCGACTTTAGTGCAGCGGGGCCGTGCGCGGCGATGGCGGCGAAGGTGTTCGGGACGCTCCCGATCGCCTTCTTGATCTGGGCATAGACTTGGCCCGACGGGCCGATGTCGGATTCGAGATTGGGGACTGAGAGACGGGACATGGTGGCACTCCTTGATTGGGGGTGTGAACGATCGTGGAGTGACGGTATGACTGCGCCGTGATACTTTGAATGTCATAAAATCTCGAATATATGCCCTATCGTCTCATGGCGATAACTTCGGGAGGGACGCGATGGATTGGCTTAGCCAGCTCTTCGAGATGATGCCGGTGCGCGGGCGGCTCGACCTGCGCTGCAACTATGGCGCTCCATGGCGCATCGACCAGGGGCCCGGCGAGGCCAACGAAATCCCGTACCACGCCGTGCTCGCCGGCTCCGCGCTGCTGGAGGACCCGGCGGGAGGAAGGCCGCTGCAGCTGAAGCCCGGCGACATTCTGCTACTCCCCGGCAATCCTCGTCACATC
Organism: Bradyrhizobium sp. Leo170; assembly: GCF_004296405.1. Classification (GTDB taxonomy): domain Bacteria; phylum Pseudomonadota; class Alphaproteobacteria; order Rhizobiales; family Xanthobacteraceae; genus Bradyrhizobium. Next base: position 349 of record NZ_PSRR01000556.1, on the reverse strand, counting down.
ATGCACGACGACAGCGGGGCCGCGCCGCTGCCGGCCCGCAACCGTGCGGCCCTCAACTTCACGATCAGCGAAAATCTCGGATCGGACGAACGGCTCGATCTGTTGTGCGGTCACTTCGCCGTCGCGCCGCCGCACGACCGCCTGCTGCGCAGCTATCTGCCGCCGCGCCTGGTCGTGCATGCCGGCACTCACGCCGGAAAGGAAACAGCCGCGCAGCTCGCAGGCCTCGTCGCGCTGATGCGGAGCGAGTCGGCGGACGATCACCTGGGCGGCCGCGCCATGCTGAACGCGCTGTCGACGGCGATGTTCGCGCTTGTGCTGCGGCTCGCGAGCGAGACCCAAGACGCCC
>NZ_PSRR01000555.1 GCF_004296405.1 Bradyrhizobium sp. Leo170 | reverse complement strand
TTGGTTCGGTGGAGCTCAGCAATGGCCGGCCGAACGTACGTTTGGGGCAAAGTCAGAAGAACTCAGCGTGAGCAAATCTTGTCGGCCATGCCACGCCAAGCGGACCTCGACGAGGGCCATTGGCACTTCGCCAATGGGGCCAGATGGTCACCGACGTTTCACCATACAAACAGTTGCTCTAGTTAATTCGAAATCAGGCCATTCACATTTTTAAGATCGGTAGATGAACGGCTCGGGAAAACGACGGATGCGACTGGAGGCTGGGCGAGGTATGTCGCCTTTAGGGCCATTAACGGAAGTGCACTTCAACGGTCTGAGTTTGGCCGCCCCTGTCGCGAATTGCTTTGAACCGCGTCTCAACCCGCGACGTCAAACCCTAGGCTTATAAAGGAGCTTGACGTAGTCCGGTCTACCTTCCTGTGTGTACCGAAAACCTTGTCTGGGTTGATAGCGTGATGGAATCTAAGCTGACGGAATGATTGGGCTGCTGTGTTTCGTGCTGGCCGTCCTGGTCTCGCCATTCAAGTCGAAGTTGCGACTCGAAGCGGAGAACGCGGTGCTTCGACATCAGTTAATTGTCTTGCGGCGCCGGCTGCATGGTCGCGCCCGGCTCACGAATCATGATCGCTGGTTCCTTGTCCAGCTGTATCGCTGGTTTCCGTCGATCCTGCAGGTTCTCACCATCATCCGACCCGAGACGCTCATGCGTTGGCAGAGGGCTGGCTTTCACTGCTACTGGCGCTGGAAGTCGCGCCCACAGGGAGGCCGACCGCCGATCGACACCGAGTTGCGCGCGTTGATCCGGCGGATGAGCGTCGAAAATCCGCTTTGGGGCGCGCCGCGCATCCACGGCGAACTGCTCAAGCTCGGGTTCGAGGTCGCGCAGTCCAGCGTCGCCAAGTACATGGTGAAGCGACGCGGGCCACCCAGCCAGGGATGGCGGATCTTCTTGCGTAATCACGCGCCGGAAATTTCCGCCATGGATTTGTTCGTTGTTCCGACCATCGGTTTCGACCTGCTCTATGCCTTCGTCGTCGTCCGACTGGACCGCAGAAAGCTCGTCTGGATCAATGTCACGGCAACTCCGACCGCAGAATGGATTGCACGTCAAATAACGGAGGCATTTCCCTGGGATGAGGCTCCGCGCTACCTCATCCGCGATCGCGACCGGATCTATGGCAGCGTTGTCACGCGACAATTGCGCGCCATGGGCATCCGGGACAAGCCAACCGCACCGGCTTCACCGTGGCAGAATGGCTTTGCCGAACGGCTGATCGGATCGATCCGGCGTGAGTGTTTGGAACACGTCATTGTCCTGGGCGAAGTGCACCTGCGTCGAATCCTGCGAGAGTATGCTCGCTATTACAACGACATCAGAACGCACCGTTCGTTGAACAAAGATGCTCCGATCGCGCGCCAGATTCAACGAACCGGAAGCATCAAATCACACGCCATCCTTGGTGGCCTTCACCACCATTACGCCCGAGCTTAAGTTTTCAGTACACACAACCGGTACATTCACCGGGATAGCCGCACCTACATCGTCGAACCGCAGGAACGTCGCGTCATCGAAGAAATCGACTGATCTCGCCAAACGGAGGAAGACGAACATGAAGACAATTGCGCTCGGTGCTTTCGCGACCGCCTTGTTGGCGTCGGCTGCGTCGGCAGCTCCGCTCAATCCAACCTCGCTCGGGTCGGCGGAGGTGGCCAACGTCGATCAGGTTCGCCTGGTCTGCAGTGAGTACGGTCGCTGCTACCGCACCCGCGGTCCCCGCTACGTCCAGCGATACTACGGCGGAGACGACGGCTATGTGGTGCGCCGGAGCTACGGCTCCTATGGCGGGCCCGGCTACTACGATCGCGGCTACGGCTACTACGGCGGTGGCCCGAGCATCGGTTTCAGCTTCGGCACCGGCCGCTGGTGAACTAGGAAAAGGGCCGCTCTCTGAGCGGCCCTTTCGATATGGCTACTTTTCTCGGTGATGAGATGACTGCCGTTGCAAAGCTCCTGGGACAGAAGGAGCAGTTGCTGGCGCGGCTCGAAGCCGATCCCGGCTCGAACGAGCGCGCCGAAATCCAGGCGCGCCTCGCCAAGATCGAGACCGCGTTGAAGCTGCTCGGCACCCAGGATTCGGCCGCCGCAGACGAAGACCAATAGCCTCTGGGGAGCAAAGGATTCGGAAGGGCGGGAGCTTCGCCGATGCCTCCGGTTCGCGGCGCTTCCCAAGCTCGCCGGATGAAGGCCCAGCTCGGGGGGCAGGGGCTATGAGCTCGGGCCAGTACGGGCTTCGCCCCTTGGGGCAGGGGCGTCGGGGAAAACCTGGCGCTCGCGCTATCGTTCCTCTGCGCGCAGCGAAGTTTCTTGATCCAGTCGCCCGGAAAGGCAGACGAGTACGACCGCAGGTCAGCGGCGCTCTTCGCTAACTACCTCTCACTGCATCCTCGCAGGACGAAAGTGAGGCGGCAGGTCGCGAAACCAAAATTTGCTTCGACGATGCAATGCTCCTTCAGCGATTGGTGCCCGCATGGGAATAACAATTGGCCATCTACCGGATACTTCAAAACTCACCTCTCGGGCCTGAAGAGATCGCGCGGCTGTCTCGAGCCTACGAACATGCCCTGCGCAGGATCGGCGTACAGGATCGCAACGACCCCTCACCGAACTGTTGGAAGAAGAGAAAGGCTTTGCCATGAGTAGAGCAGCTAACCAGGCGGTGCCCCCTTTTCCTCGCCGAGCTCCTTGATTGTCCGGACGATCTCCTCCGGATGGAAGGGCTTGTTCACGATGCGGCTGCCGGGGACGGGGCGTGGTGGGGTGGGCGAGAAGCCCGTTGCGTAGATGACCGGCAGGTTCGGATCCTGCTCTCGGTAGCGTTCCGCGATCTGCCATCCATCGACTTGTCCGGGCAGCCTGACGTCGGTGACCAGCGCGACGTGGTGCTCGCACCAGGCCAGAGCCTCCTCTCCAGTGCTCGCGTGGATCACGTGATAGCCTGCCTCGCGCAGCGCTTCGACTACGAATTCGCGGATCAGAGGGTCGTCCTCGACGAGAAGTACGCTCACTGGTGGCTCACTAGGAAATGGCATCCGTCACGCAGTCGAACGGCCCAATCGGCCGATCGTTCCCGACGGAAAGAATCGAGCCGACGTGATGCGAGTCCGTATC
>NZ_PSRR01000554.1 GCF_004296405.1 Bradyrhizobium sp. Leo170 | reverse complement strand
TAGGGGAAGAACTGGGTTTTTCGAGGCGGCAGCTGCCTGCCCCCTGAAGGGCGCCTGTGCCTGGCCAAACTATCAGACGGCGGCAAGGACGCGGCGTTCGTGCGCGAGTTCGACCGGAACGCCAAAGCCTTCGTCACGACCGGCTTCGACCTTCCGGAGGGAAAGCAGAACGTCAGCTGGGTCGACGGGGACACGATCCTCATCGCACGAGATTGGGGCCAAGGGACCATGACGAAGGCCGGCTACCCTTTCGTCGTGAAAGAGCTCAAGCGCGCTCAGCCGCTCGTTCAAGCGCGCGAGGTTTTCCGCGGCGAACCGACCGATGCCAGTACGGTGCCATTCGTGCTGCGGGACAGTGAAGGCAAGGTCCATGCGACCGGGGCCATGCGCGCCATCAGCAGGTTCGAGCAGGAGTATGTGCTTTTCGGGCCCAAGGGGCCGATCAAGCTCAACCTGCCAAAGAAGGCGAACATCGGCGGCATCGCCAGTGGCCGCCTGCTTGTGACGCTCAACGAAGACTGGGCGCCATCCGGCGACAGTCGCTTCGCGGCCGGCTCGATGATCTCGTATGACCTGGACGAATGGAAACAGGATCCGCTCAGCGCCAGGCCGTCACTGGTCTTCCAACCAGCGGCTCGGCAGGCGCTCGGCGGCTTCGCGGCCACCAGGAGCCTGTTGATCTGACGATCCTCGACAATGTTCAGGGCAAGGCGTTCGTCTACAAGTACGATCAGGGGACCTGGCGGGCCACCCCGATCCCGCTCCCGGAGAATGCGAGCGTGAGCCTGCAAGCCGCTTCCGATGAAACGGAGGAGGTGATGTTCGCCGTCTCCAACTTCCTCAGGCCGACGTCGCTCTACTACTTCGACGCCGCAAGCCAACGCCTCGAGCCACTGAAGATGGCACCTCCGCAGTTCGACGCGTCCCAGCATATCGTGGAGCAGTTCGAGGCAACTTCGCGCGACGGCACCCGGATTCCCTACTTTCTGGTGCGGCCCCGGAATGCGAGGTTTGATGGGTCGACCCCAACCCTTCTCCATGGCTATGGCGGGTTTCAGAAGCCGCTCCTGCCGTCCTATGCGGGGGTTATGGGGAGGCTCTGGCTCGAGCAGGGCAATGCATATGTCGTCGCGAACCTGCGCGGGGGCGGCGAGTTCGGGCCGCTATGGCACGAGGCTGCCCAGGCGGCAACGAAGCAGCGGACATGGGATGATTTCATCGCCGTTGCAGAGGACCTGATCCGCCGGAACGTCACCTCTCCGCGCCGGCTCGGCGTGGTCGGCGGCAGCCAGGGAGGCCTGCTGGTGGGGACCGCAATCACCCAGCGACCCGACCCCTTCAACGCGGCGATCGTGCAGGTGCCGCTGTTCGACATGCTTCGGTTCACCAAGCTGGGCGCCGGCGCCTCCTGGACCGGCGAATATGGCGATCCCGCCATTCCCGAGCAGCGCGAGTGGCTCGAGGCCTACTCGCCCTATCAGAAGCTGGTCCCGGGCAAGACCTACCCGGTCCCCTTCATCCTCACGTCCACCAAGGACGACCGCGTGCATCCGGCGCATGGCCGCAAGGCAGCCGCCAGGCTCACTGCGCTGGGCCAGCCCTATTTCTACTATGAGAATATCGATGGGGGCACAGCGCCGCCGCCAATCTCACTGAACATGCACGCCGCATGGCACTCGAATACACCTATGCATTCGGACGGCTTGTGGATTGAGTCAGGTCCAGGAGCGGACTCGCTAAATCGACAGTTGCAGACGGCAGCCGATCAACATCAGCCCGTTTGGTCGCCGAGATCATCGAGCGGGCCGCGGCGGCGCGCCCGGATCCTTTGAACGGAACGCCAGCCCGTTTGATCGTGTGCATTTCTGTTATGCGGACAGAACACCAGATCCATTCAACTTGAGCTCGCTCTAACCTCGCGCTCGGCGCGCCGCGCTTGTCTCTGAGGTCGCCCAGGGCCGCCGTTATGTGCCGTGAAGAACGTGTATAGCAGGTAAAGATCGATCAGGATCGTTGCCGCCATCACGCCATAGGCCCACGGGCTCTGCATCAGGGCGAGCTCGATTAGCACCCGTGACAGGCCGAAGCCCACGACCCAGGCATCAAAACTCATGCAGATGCGGCGGAAGATCTCCGGATCAAGCCGGCGGATAACATAAGATCCCAGCGGAATGCCGAGCACGACGCTAGGAATAAAGACATAAAGCAGGCTGCCGCTTTCTGAAATGAACAGGCCGAGCTTATAATAGATGAAGGCGGTTACGCTCGATTCCGCCACACGAACCAGGGCTAGTCCGGCGCGAAATTCGTTTTTGACGAGGCCCTGATTGTTGAACAGCATCGCCAAAGGCGGGCCTGAGATGGTCGTCACCGAGTAGAGGACGCCCAGCATCGACCCGAATGGCAGGCCGATTAGCCAGCTTGCCTCGATCCGGCGGCGCCAACCGGCGGCTTGCAGCAGGATCAGGGGCAGAATGATCGTGTAGGTGGCGAATTTGATCCAGCCCGGCTGCAGCGAGGCCAGTGCATAGCCGCCGATCGCAATGCCCGGCAAGAGCCCGAGCAAGATGGGAAATATGCGTTTCCAAACCGCCGGCACGCCCTTCAGATTGATGGAGAGGACGTAGACGTTGACGAAGACCTCGATGATGACGATGGCGGGGTTGAGAATGCGATTGGTGTAGAAAACCAGCGCAAGGGGTACAGTGAGTGACGAAAAGCCGTAGCCGATGGCTCCATTTACAAAGGCCGCAAAAAACGTCGTTGCGGCCAGAAAAAACATAGCGGCATCAAAGGCGGGCATTCAACTTTCCAACTCCGAAGAGCGTCGGATCACGCGTCAGCGGGACCAGACCAACATTGGTCATCAGGCTTGCGGCAGATTCAGATCACTCCCTTAGCACCTCCAGCTGCCTTCATAGTGGCAGCGGTCAAGTGCAAAGGTTCGCCAGTTGCTCCCATTACAGACTTCAGTTGTATAACGGAAGCCGTGCTGTGTTTCCCACTATCTAACTACGACCACTCAGCCAGACGTGCCAGTCTATTTTTTTCGAATGTCAATCAACGGTCTTCGTATGGTGATCTAAAGGCTCATGTTCCTGAGCTTCTCCATCTCCGTCGCTTGCATGAAATTCGGCCCTGCCATTTTGATCGCTGATCGCGATGTTGATTAGA
>NZ_PSRR01000553.1 GCF_004296405.1 Bradyrhizobium sp. Leo170 | reverse complement strand
CTAGAATGACGGATGAGCAGCTAGCTCTTCAGGCCGTTCGTGATGCCCAGGGCATACTTGAAGAATATTTGCAGCCGCGACCGCGCAATAACGAGCGCGTCATCCTTGATAGATTGGTGGAAGTATTGGAGCGGCCCGACCTTCTTGTCGCCGTCAACCGGATGCAGCGCGGCCTGTAGCCGCGTCGTCGCCCGCCCCTGCGGCCTCACTGGCCTGCGCAAGCGCCAGCCAATCGGCTGCGAGCATCAGCCAGGCATCTTCGTCCACCGGACAGCGAGCTTCTGCCGCCCGGTCCTTGCATTCCTGGGCTAGCTGACGAAACCGGACCAAATCTTCCCTCATGCCAGAGCTACGCTCCAACTGAGCAAAAGTTGCAGAGGGCTGCCGACGATTAACGATACACCGGACGGTCCCGCCCTATTCCCGCGCCGGGATCAAATAAGTTTTCTTTGGCGTCATACCCTTGTGGCATACGCGTTGCACTTCAATGGGTACTGGGGATTTCAGGGGCCCAGTATGAGACAGGGCGCCGCCGGGACAGTGTATTTCAAGCCCGGCGGCGTACCTTTCTGAGGCATGTTGAACCCGGCCGAAAGCAGGCTTGGCGAAGCGCTCTGCCTCTCGACTACGGCCCGCCGGGACCGACGGATGCAAGCACTTGCCCCGGCCAGGGATTGCGGCCGTCCCTGAGCCACAGCAGCGTGTCGGTCCAGAAGCCGGCCGCGTGAGTGTCATGGAACAGATTGAAATGGCCGATCGTCTTGCGACCGTAGTTGGGCGGCTCGAGCAGCACAGCCGTGCGCGGCGCGCCGGTGTAGTAGCCGAGCGTGCGGCGGATCGCGGGCACGGTGCCGAGTTCGTCGTCCGACACGGCAACCGCAAGGATCGGCGCCGTCACCGCTGCCATCCGTGAGAGCACGGCCCGCCTCTCGCCGCGCGGATGGCTGTGCTCGAAGCGTCGCCCGCGGAAACTCCATTCATTGGCGACGCCGGCAGGCAGATCCTCCAGCCAGCCGAGCCTGCGGCCGGGAAAATAGCCGCAGAGCGCCGTCATGATGGGCATGGCGACATGCCATTTGAGGAACAGGCCGGACCGCCGGCGCGGCGCATAGTCGCCCCACCAGGCATACTGCGCGCCGACCGTCAGCATCCGCTCGATCAAGCCGGCGCTTTCGGCGAGCCCCGGCAGGAAACCGCCGATGCTGTGGCCGACAACGATGAGGCGGGCCTGTGGCCTATACTCGTGCATGAAGCAAAGCGCCGCCTCGAAATCGAGTTCGCCCCAGTCACGCCAGCGATAGCCACAGCTTCGCAAGCGGGACGGCCGCGAAGCGCCGATGCCGCGATAGTCATAGGTGAGGACATCGAAGCCGTGGTTCGCCAGAAAGCATGCATAGCGGTGGTAGTAGCGCGCAGCCACTCCCGTTGCCGCATTGACGATGATGCTGCCGGCGGAGCGGCCGGCTGGCGCAAGCCACAAATGGCCGCCGATCGTTACGCCATCCCGGCAGGGAATCGTGACTTCTATCCCATCCTCAATCGATATGCGCAACGCCACCTTGGTCATGTGCGCGACGATAAGAGGTGGGCGGCGTTGTGTATATTCACTGGTTAGTATACATCGGGCTCATGAGCCAGACTGGCCGTTCGACGCGTGAGCGCATCCTTCAAGCCGCCGGCAAGCTGTTCTACGGCGAGGGCATCCGCGCCGTCAGCGTCGATGCCGTGGCGGAGAAAGCCGGCCTCACCAAGCGGACGCTCTACTATCATTTCCGTAGCAAGGACGATCTGATCGCGGCCTATCTCGAGATCCGCGACCAGCCAAATCTCGCTTTGTTCAAGCGCTGGTTTGCCGAGGCCGATGGTGACGTGGCCGCCAAGGTGGAAGCGATCTTTCGCAATCTGGCGCGGTCGGCACGCCATTCCAAATGGAAGGGTTGCGGCTTCCTGCGCACCTCGGTCGAACTGGTCAACCTGCCCGGTCATCCGGCGATGGTGATCGGCCGCGCGCACAAGAAACGCGTCGAAGACTGGCTTTGCTCCGTCTTCGAAGATGCGGTCGCCTCGCGGGAAGCGCGGCAGCTTGCGCGGCAGGTCATCCTGCTATTGGACGGCGCGTTTGCCGTCGTCCTGCTGCATCGGGATCCAACCTACATGGAAACCGCCGGAGCAGCGGCCGCCCGTCTGGTTCGCGGGCTGATGCCGACGCCGCGCAAGTCAATCAAGGTTGCCAAGGTCCGGCGCACCATCCGGCCCCGGACTGGCTGACGTGCGATCGAGTGTTCCCGCCACCCAGCGCGCAACCGACGGACCGACGAACAGCAGCAGGATCACGCGCACGGTCTGCAGCGCCATGACGAAGGACGTGTCGACCTTGGTCGAGGCGGCGATGATCGCGGCGGCATCGACGCCGCCGGGGCTGGTGGCGAGATAGGCGGTCAGCGGATCGACGTGCAGGAACTCCACCAACAGCCACGCCAGCAGGCCGCAAAACCCCATCAGGATCGCGGTTGCGCCGATGCTTTGTGGCAGCGCGCGAGCAGCGGTCGCCAGCACGTCGCGCGTGAAGCGCAAGCCCGTGTTCCAGCCGATCAGCGCGTAGGTTGCGATCAGCACCAGTGGCGGCAGCTCGATCTTCACCCAGCCAAGCACGTTGAACACCGCTCCGAGAACGAGAGGACCAAGGAGCACGCCGGCCGGCATCCGTGCGGCAAGACCAGCTCCGACGAGCGCGATGGCCGCGGTGGCACCGAGGTTCGTCAGGTCGACCGGCGGAAAAAGCCCGGCACTGAAACGCCCGCCACCGCCGTGCGCAAAGCATAGCGCCACCACCGAGGCCGCCGCGGCGACCAGCACGACGCGCAGATACTGCATGAAAGCAACGAGTCGGAAATCGGCGCCATGGGCCTCGGCCATCACCATCATCACCGTGGCGGCGCCCGGCAGCATGCCCCACACCGCCGTGGTGCCGGGGATGATGCGCAAGCGGCTCATGGTCCAGCCGATCAGAGCGCTTGCGCCGACCGAAAGCGCTACGGTGGCGAGGATGATCGGCCAGTAGCGCGCGAAGCCGCTGATGATTGCCGGCGTGATCGATTGCGCGACGAGGCAGCCAATAATTGCCTGGGCGGCGACGATCAGCAGGCGGGGCACCCTCACCGCCCCTCCGCCCATCTGCACCAGCG
>NZ_PSRR01000552.1 GCF_004296405.1 Bradyrhizobium sp. Leo170 | reverse complement strand
GACTGCTACAGCTGTCCTGGTTGGCGCATGTCGAATCATATGATGAGCCGATTGGGCCAGTTGCGTGATTCTTGCAGGGCGCTTGGCGGGACGATCTAATGAGGTGTGCCCCCCTAACCGAGTAACGGGCCAAGCCGAATGTCGCGGTCGCCTATGCGATCTGCGCTTCAATAACATTAAGTCGGCGCGCTATGGACTTCCGCCTGACGATCATCGACGAAGACGGCAGGCACAGACCATGGCCCATTGTGGTGGTGCGGAAGGGTATCTGAGGAGCAAGCGATGGAAGCAGTCTGGCTCTATATCGATGAAAAAACACCCGCGCGTGATGGGAGCCACATCGGCCGTTCGCGGGATAACCCCAATCAGTGTCTCAAAGAGCATGATGGTGAAGTGTCGCCTGGCATACCCCGTTCTTGGCAGCAGCGATGATGGGAGATCAGTCGATAGAAAGTCGCACAGCGAACCGCCTTTTGAAGGCCTAGGCCGATTTGAGACTCATGGTGCAAGATGGCGAGATGCTTGGTGAACGTGCGAAAGCTTCTTCGCCGTGATCGATCGCGCCACGATTGGCAATCAGAATCCTAAATTCGATGACCTTGACCAGCGCGGGGTCAAGCTTTGAAACGGTGGCCTATTACGTGGGCCTTGACGCGGCTCACTCCGTAGCCTGGCCGTGACTTTAGTGGAAGAGGAGCCGTTTCCGACGGTGCGCGGCCGACGGATCCCTAGGCTCGTCGCGAGGCGAGCCCTCGGCCGCAGCTTCGCGGCATGCTGCGGGAACGATTAGGAATGTGGTGAGGTAGAAAAGCAAAGGTCTGGTGCTGAAACCAAAATTGCAGGTTAGAAAGCATCCTTTGGAAAGCTTGTCCGGGCCTCGCAGTAGAGGTGCTTTACCAGCTCAAGGAAAACCGAGCGCCCGGTTGCCGGCATTGGAAGCGGAAGAAGAGAGATGATCTACATCTACGGTTTGCTCAGCAGTTTGTTCGAATTTCAGCAGACAATGCACGGGCGAGCATGGCACTCGGACGCTGCGCAGCAGCCCTGGCTGGAGGCGACGAGGGAGCCAGAGAACAAGGTGGTCTACGTCGATTTCAAAGCCATTCGCGAGGCAAAGGAGGGGACGTGAGAGCACAAGTTCTTGAAAAACTCGAGGCCGGCCGCGTGCGATACGGCGAATTTGCTAGCGCGCCGGGATCAGGTCCTTGCGGCCTGTTTTTTGTTCAGGGGCCTTGTGGCTGCAAACTCAGGATAGTCGGATTTGTTCGCCCAGGGTGGGAGCATGTCTCCGTCTCGACGCCTAGACGTTGTCCGAACTGGGAAGAGATGTGCTTCGTCAAAGACCTGTTTTGGGATGAAGAGGAGTGCGTGATGCAGCTGCACCCACCTCATTCGCAATACGTGAATAACAGCCGGTATTGCCTGCATCTCTGGAAGCCGACTCGTCAAGAAATTCCGATGCCACCAACGAGCTTTGTCGGCCTCGTCGGGCTCGGGCCATCGGAAGCGGCAATCCTATTTGAACGGATGAGAGCGCTGTTGTGAAAGCCCCGTCGCCGAAGGTGTAGCGATGCCCGCAGGCGTGCGTGAGCATGTCCAGACATCTTCGGCATGATGAGCAAAGCTCGTAGCTGCGCCGATGAGAAAAGGCAAAGCAAAATCCGCTCCGAGCGACGCTCGTCAGACTGACGTCAGGTACGTTGCTTAAGCGTTGAGCCGCCAATCGGCAGTAAGCACTTATCACCCACCGAAACGAATATGTCTGGCTCTATGGAGAATATGGTACGGCTCGATTGGGTGCCGTGCTGGTTGCGATCGGCGTGTGACATAGCCGCCTTGTGCTGCGTCGCCTGCCTCTTGATGATGGCCCTTACTGTCATAAGTCTCATTGGTTGCCTATTGCTGCTGGTTCAGGTGAGGCGGCGTTTTTGGCCAGTGCAGCTGGAGAAGTCCGTTGACGCGAGGCGAACCAAACCGCTTTCAAGCCAAAGCTGAAGACATTCCCGCCATTGGAACTCGGCGATTGTCCACATGCGAGAAGGAGACAATGGCCGTGGGCGCACTTGGTTGCGCGAGGTCTTCTTCCTGAGAAAGGCGCGTGAGACCTTCTACGAGCATCTCGGAACGGAAGAGAGTTGAAAAGGGGCCCATGCTTCAACGCTGCGTAGGAGGGCACGAAATCACTCGGGCATGCTCTCGGTGCCGTGCCCACCTTTGGGCATTGCGCTAGAAAATCGAGAATGCGCGCGAGCCGCGGCGGTCTCGAGGGCAACCGGAACAGTGCACCTATCAACGCAAGCTAGGGATTTGGCCGTAGAACAGCCAGACCTCAATCTACTGGCGGCCTAATTGGTATCCGTCCGGTGAGGCGTTCACCGGATGCGTACTCGACCAGCGGATCAAGAACGATGCTTTGGCCGAGGCCGCGATCGCGTTCTTTGGTGCGGTGTGGGCACGAGAACGGACGACGGTCATTGTGGCGAAGGCAAGCATGCCGTGTGAGACATGGCGATGCCCGCCTGCCAGGAGCGGGTTTCTTGTGATCAAGACCAAGCTCGTTCTTGGTCGTTTCCAAGCCGTCCTCGACGGCCCAGCGATCGCCTTCCACTGACGCCAGCTTTTGAATGGACGTGCCTTGGTCATCACGTGGAGTAAAATGCCAAGTCGCCGTCGGCAATGTTGCGGCGGATCAGAAAGCCTCGCGTCCATTCCCTGGCAAGGTTCATCATCGCATTCACTGCCGTCGAGATCGGCCAGCTCGACATAGGCCCAGTCGTGCCAGCGCGGAGCTTTGGTTGGTCCCTTTGCCGGAGACAGGCGGCGCCAGCGTGCTTGGGTAGGCTCTGTGCCATTGCGCAGGCGGTGCCGCCGACAGGCGGTCCGTGCCCTCAGGAATAGAGGCGACTACTAGACTTAGTAGGTTTGTTGTTCCCTGCTCTCAGCTAACTGAGGAGAGCCGTTTGGCAGATACGCCTCGTGCAACATAAGGCAGAACCACCCAACAGAATGCAACTATAGGTAAAAGTCTAGACCGTCCCGCAACCTTAAACCGTCGCAATCGGCCGCTGACAGAAAGTGCGGCCGGACCGGAGAAACTCCATGCTGTTCGATTTGACCGCGCGGCGCCACACCCCTCTCGCGCTCGCCCTATTTGCGTGCGCCGTGATGGGGAGCGCCCGGGCCGACGATCCGCCGCCGCGCCCCGATGCC
>NZ_PSRR01000551.1 GCF_004296405.1 Bradyrhizobium sp. Leo170 | reverse complement strand
CCAAAAGCAGTCGGCCTCGAGTGCACGCGAGTCCGATGCGGAAGGCGAACGGCCATCATAACGCGCGGTTATTGACTTCATCGCGTGATGTCATTTCCCAGTCGCCGCGCGGAATTTCATGCTTACGCGGTACCGGGCTCATCCGGCGCATAATCAGGAGGCTACAAATGTCAGTCCAGAAGCCGGTTCTAACGCCGCCCCACGGTGGCGAGAAGGTGACCACGAGCGGAGGCTCGAGCATCGAGATTAAAGTGGAGAGCAGCCAGTCCGGAGGCGAATATGGCGCTGTCCTGTGGACGGTGCGGGCTGGGCAGGAGCCTCCGATGCACACTCACTCGCGCGAGGACGAGCTAGTCTACGTGGTTGAGGGGCAGCTAATCGCGCGGGTCGGCGATTCCCGCGTTGAGGTGGGGGCAGGCTCCTACGCGGCTCTTCCCCGTGGTGTGCCGCATACGATCGAAGTGGTCGGCGACCAAGCGACCCTGCTGGCCACCTACGTGCCGGGTGGGCTGGAGCGTTTGTTGGTGCCCCGGAAAGGCGAGAAGCCCGATCCGGCTGCTTTCGGCGTGACGTTCCCGTAGGGCCGAGGACCATAGCGCGTGGCGTTCGTGACCGTGCGCCCGCGCGGGCGCTCGGGACCGCGCCAGATGATCGATTGCACGCGCCGGCCAGGTGCGCGTAACGGCCTCCCAGCTTCAGACCAACCAGCGCATATTTCCGCCTTGGGTCAGAACCGGCGGTCGCCAAAGCGCCGATCTGCGTCCGATCTGGCTCAGCGTGCGGACATTCTGGCGGCGGGAGCCTTGTTCATCTCAGGGCCAACAAGAGACTCATGCGCCGCAACAAATAAAATGGGACCGGCGGCGGCCCGAGGCCAAATGCCCTGCTTTTTCGATCTTATGCCGTTCTGATAGCGACGTTGAATGTATTGCCGTTGACGGTGTGTAGCTGCAACGTCGCGGCGCTATGGAGGCTGCCGGGGTCCGCATTGCTCGTGACGGGCAGCGTAATCGTCGCCATCGCCGCGCCCGTAGCCCTCCGCATGATGGCGTAAGACGACGCTGGTAGATCAATGTTGCCTCGCCATCGAGAAGGCGCGAACGGTGGCGCGGCTACAGCGGAGATCGAGGACAACATAAACCAAGCTCGAACGGCCTTCGTCACTGCCGGCATCTTGGTGCTGCGCGGCGGCGTGCCGATCCATGTCAATGGCGCAGTCGTGGGCGCAGTAGGCGTTGCCGGCTTGGGCAAGGAGATCGACGCTAGATCGCGAGCACCGCGGCGACAGCGCTGAGCCCCTCACCGACGACGGCTCAGCGTAGGTTGCGGAGTTACTGTTCGTGTGCGCCTGTCGGCGCGGAAGATGATGCGATCGCGAGTTCGGGGGTGTGGCCGCCGAACGAGGTGCGACGCTCCCATCAGTCGCAACAGGCGGGTGCCCGATCCTAAACCTTGGTATGCTCTTCTCAACCAAATGTAACGGGGGGATCAACCTCCGTGCAATGGTCAGGTCCATCTCTCAATGATTATGCTTGGGATGTAATTTGGGTAACCGAACGGCAGCACTCTCTGGAACTGCCATACGGAAAAAACCAAACAGGTGAGAAAAACCAAACAGGTGAGAAACGAGTTATGGGCTGGATGTTCGACAATGCCGGACGTCTGATTGTCCGGTCGCAGAAGCCGGTCAACCACTGTGAGCCGTTCACTCCGAACGATTCGACAGCCTTACGCGACACCCTTCGACCCGGTGATGTCTTGCTGGTCGAGGGCAAAGGTCGTATTTCCGGCAGCATCAAATATCTCACTCAATCGACTTGGTCGCACTCGGCGTTGTACGTCGGGCCGGTGGCCGGCGCCGCAACCGACGGCGAGCGCCATGTCCTGATCGAAGCCAATATCGGCGAAGGTGTCGTGTCGGCGCCGCTGTCGAAATATCTGCATTGTCAAACCCGTATCTGCCGGCCGGTGGGACTGAGCGGAGCGGACTGCGCAAAGGTCTGCCATTACGCTATCGAACGCATTGGTCTCGGCTACGATTTCAAAAACGTCGTCGACCTGATGCGCTATCTATTCCCATGGCCAGTGGCGCCGCGTTGGCGCCGCCGAACGATTGCGCTCGGGTCCGGCGACGCTAGCCGCATCATCTGTTCTTCGCTAATTGCGCAAGCATTCGACGCCGTGCGTTACCCGATCCTGCCCAAGATCACGCACGTCGAGAGCCAGACGGCGCGGCGCGAAATCGCCGAGACCCGCCACTCGTCATTTTACGCGCCGCGCGACTTCGATATTTCGCCCTACTTTATGGTGGTGAAGCCCACGCTGGCGCGAGGCTTCAACTATAAAGACATGCATTGGGCCGATCTTCCCCAAGTTCACACCGCAAAGGTCACGTTCGCTCCAGAGATCGAAGGCGCGATCGCGGTGGTGGCCTACGCCTGAATTTCCCGGATCAGGCACCGAGTTGCGCAACGCTCACGCCGTTTCAGTCCTGGATCGAGCGAGGCCGCGATGGCGAACCCTCGTCGACCACAAATCTGGAGATTGAAATGTCGAAACCCCGCCTACTATTGATCCATTGCTCGAACGGCATCCGACAGGGAGCAAAGCACGGGCAGCGCGGCCGTAGCTTCCGACCGCTGGTCATTCATGGGGGCGCGCGAGTGAGATTCGCGCCGAGAGAGAGCTCATGGGAAGCTGCGTTTGAACTGGTCAATCTTGGTCTTTTAGTTTCCCATAGTAATTACCTTGCCTTCTTGCAGGCGAGCATAACAGTTCTTGAGGCCTGCAATCGGACTGACCCTTATAGCCAATAGTGCATTCGACCCAAATGTTGCGCCGTGTGCGTTATCGGAACACCACGCTCGCGCATATCGTTCGCATCGACCATGCTGCTCAATCCGTCGGCTCCCTTCGGCTGCCCATGCGCAGAAGCCAAATCGCTGCAGAGCCAGCAGCGCCGCCTGACCTGTACCTTCCCGCGATTGCGCCAGACCGGAGGTCAACACCGTCTCCGGGACGGTGCGGCCAGGGTCAATGTCCTGTGTGTACCGAAAACCTTATCCGAGTTGATGATGTAATGGAATCGCCTAAGCTGGCGGAATGATCGGGCTGCTCTGTTTCGTACTGGCCGTCTTGGCTTCGCCTCTCAAGTCGAAGAGCCGACTTGAAGCAGAGAATGCGGCGCTCAGACATCAGTTGATTGTCTTGAGGCGTAAGCT
>NZ_PSRR01000550.1 GCF_004296405.1 Bradyrhizobium sp. Leo170 | reverse complement strand
TTCGGATTCGAAGGCATAGGTGTTCGGGAGGAGCACCGGTTTTGGTCTTGGAAACATGCAGTCGTCTTTCTGAGAGACAGTCAGTTGTTCGGGAGATCAAATCGAGACAGCATCATCGCGATTGCACGACGCGCCCAGCGCGACCGACGCGGTCCTTCATCGCGGAAATAGAAACGCCTCAGCTAGACCGCCGCGCCCGTCGTGCCGAGGCCCAAGCCGACATCGAACAAGTCGCGCCGATCTGATAGCGCCAGGCTGCGCAATTCGCCGAGCGTGCCGCGCGCGGCCGAGCAATGGCTGCATTTGACGATCGCGGAGGGCGGGGCGAGCTCACCATCGTCGATCACCACGCCGATGCTGTCGCATTCAATGCATACGAGCTGAAAACTCATTTTCGAAATTCAATCCACCGGACGCTGCAAATTGTCGACGAAGCAAGCCTCATGCCAGCAATGCATCGCCATGCGGCCGAGGTTATCCGGACGATCGTGGCATTTCAATGTGACGTCTGTTTTAACCCTAAGCGCTCAGCGCAAACGCTCCGCGTTTGTCGCGAGGGAAACCGGTCTCCACTTTTCCGGATCATGCTCAAGGCCGCAGCGCCGACGGCGGCTCCTGCGCACCGTCGGGGCGTATTCCCTTGAACCGGTTGAGCGGGCCGCGCAGCAGCAATTCCGCGAAATGGGCGATGGCAATCCCGGAGAGCCCGCCGCCGGCCTTGACCAGCGCGTCGATGAGGCGGCCGTGCCGATCCGGCGTCAGCAGTTGCAGGGCTTCCAGCGCGAACGCGCTGCCGATGACGACTGCGATGATCAAGACCAGCCGGTTGGGATAGGCCCGCACGAATGCAAATCCCATCAGCGCGAACGCTGTGAAATGCTCGAACTGGGGACCTGCGACGACAGGGCGGTCTTGAAGCGGGGAAAGCGTCGCGAAGGCGATGAAGGCGAGCACCAGCCAGGCGGCGCCCAGGGACAGTCGTTGATTCATAGGTTGTTGCTAAGCAAAAACGGGGCCGAGCTCAACCCACGCACGATCGCTGCCGCACGTATGGCAGCGCTATCAGCCGATATCGTTAACCCGGCGGCTGTTCAGCCGGTCCAAATCTGCTATCAAGCCGCGGAAATGAACAAAAAGTAACATGACACCGTTCATCTTGTTCATAGCCCGTTCACGCCGGTGGGTCTCATCTTAGCTAAGCTGCGACTCGCCATCGGAGGCCAAATTGCGCCTACTCGTCGTTGAGGATGATCCGGATCTCAATCGCCAGCTTACGACCGCGCTGACGGATGCCGGCTATGTGGTCGATCGTGCTTTCGACGGCGAGGAGGGGCACTATCTCGGCGACAGCGAGCCCTACGATGCCGTCGTCCTCGACATCGGTCTGCCGAAGATGGACGGCATCTCGGTGCTGGAAGCCTGGCGACGCAACGGCCGCGCCATGCCGGTCTTGATCCTGACCGCGCGCGACCGCTGGAGCGACAAGGTGCAAGGCTTCGACGCCGGCGCCGACGATTACGTCGCAAAGCCCTTCCACATGGAAGAGATTTTGGCGCGCATTCGTGCCCTGCTGCGTCGCTCGACCGGCCACGCCCAGTCCGAATTGACCTGCGGCCCGGTGACACTGGATACCCGCACCGGCCGTGTCAGCGTCTCCGGCAACCCGGTGAAGATGACCTCGCACGAATACCGGCTGCTGGCCTATCTGATGCACCACACCGGGCGCGTGGTGTCGCGCACCGAGCTGGTCGAGCATCTCTATGACCAGGACTTCGACCGCGACTCCAACACTATCGAAGTGTTCGTCGGACGCATCCGCAAGAAACTCGACGTCGACATCATCCAGACCGTCCGCGGCCTCGGCTATCTCCTGACGCCGCCGCCGAACGGCGCGTAACCGCCCCGGCGCCGCTGGTCGCCGGGCTTACTTTTTGATCGCAGCATGATCTTATCCGAAAACCGGTGCCCACCCCGCATCAAATGCGGGGCCAGCCTTTTCGGGATCATGTTCTGATGCGTGGAAGCTCGCTCGCCACCCGCCTGTTCCTGTCGGCGACCGCATGGCTGGTGGTGATCCTGGCGATCACCGGCGTCATCCTGTCCTCGGTGTATCGTGATGCCACGGAGCGTGCCTTCGACCGTCGCCTCAACCTCTATCTCCGCACCCTGATCGCCGAGGTCGCCACGCCTGACGAGCCGGCGGACCACCAGTTCCAGCTCGGCGAACCGCTGTTCGAACTGCCGCTGTCCGGCTGGTACTGGCAGATCCTGCGCACCGACGTGGAAAAGGGCGAGACGCGCGCTTCGCGCTCGCTGTGGGACAAGAAACTGCCGAAACTGGAGGATCAGGGTTTTGAGCTGACCCCCGCCGGCATTCGCATCGGCTATGTCGATGGCCCCGAGGGACAGACGCTGCGCATGGTCGAGCGTCCGGTCGATCTTGGCAGCGACGGCAGGTTCCTGGTCGGCGTCGCCGGCGACGCCAGCGAGATATTCGACGAGACGCGCAGCTTCGACTACTACCTCGGCGGCACCTTCACCTCGCTTGGCATCGTGCTGTTGCTGACTACGATCTTCCAGGTCCGTTTCGGCCTGGCGCCGCTCAAGCGCATTTCGGAGGCGATCGCTGATATCCGCTCCGGCCGCGCCGAACGGCTCGAAGGCAAGTTTCCGGTGGAGATCGCGCCGCTCGCGCGCGAGACCAACGCGCTGATCGACGCCAACCGCGAGATCGTCGAGCGCGCGCGCACCCATGTCGGCAATCTCGCCCACGCGGTCAAGACGCCCTTGTCGGTGATCGTCAACGAGGCCGCGACGCATGCCGCCGATCCCTTTGCCGCCAAGGTGCTGGAGCAGGCCGTGGTAATGCGCGACCAGGTCGCGCATCACCTGGAGCGCGCCCGCATCGCCGCGCGCGTCACCATCGTCTCCACTGTCACCGAAGTGGCACCGGTGCTCGAGGCGCTGCGGCGAACCATGGAAAAGATCCACCGCGACCGCGACATCACCATCGAGCTGAAGGCCGACCCATCCGCGAAATTCCGCGGCGAGCGCCAGGATATCGAGGAGATGGCCGGCAACCTCGTCGACAATGCCTGCAAATGGGCGGCCTCGCAGGTCTTCATCGAGGTCCTGGTCGAGCCGCCGGCGGAGCCGGGTGCCGGCCCGCGGCTGCATATTATCGTCGACGACGACGGGCGCGGCTTGTCGGCCGCCGAGCGCGCCCAGGTGTCGCG
>NZ_PSRR01000549.1 GCF_004296405.1 Bradyrhizobium sp. Leo170 | reverse complement strand
CCGGCGGCTGGGTGATCGCTTCGCAGGCCCGGCAGACGAGCTTCTCGCGCACGTGCTGGATCACCTTCCACTGGCGCGGAATGAGCTCCAGCGTTTCGGTCACGTCCTCGCCAATCTTGCGCAATCGGCTGTCGCCGCAGCATGGGCAGGTGGCAGACACCGGATAGACAATGCGCTCCCGCGGCAAATGCTCCGGCAGCGGCCGGCGGGCCGGCTTGCGGCGCTCGAACGATGGCACCGCAATCTTCTCGGCTGCCATCTGCGCCGCGGTCTCAGCCTGCGCCGCGTTCTCCTCCAGGTCGGCGAGCTGTAGCTCGAGTTGGTCCAGCAATGCGCCCCGCTCGGAGGACTGTCCGAACTGCTCGTGCCGGAGCTTCTTGATCGTGAGTTTGAGCTTCTCGATCACCAAGGTCCCTGCCTGGGCCTCGGCTTCCGCGGCCAACCGGGCCGCTCGCTCGGCGCGCAGCATCGCCTGCAGCGTGGTCACATCGTCGGGAAGAGAATCATCGGCGCCCATCGCCGACCAGAGAATCACAAGACGCGGTCTTTGTCCGAACCGCTGATCGTGCCGCCGATTCAAATGCCGGCGATCAGCCAGCCGCCTGCGGTCGCCAGGTATGTTGCGGCATCCGCCAGTCGATGCCCTCCAGCAGGTAACCAAGCTGGGCTGGGGTGATTGTCACCACGCCATCAGCCGACGACGGCCACAGGAAGCGGCCGCGCTCCAGCCGCTTGGCATAAAGCGACATGCCCAGTCCATCGTGCCAAAGGATCTTGATCAGCTTGCCGCTTTTGCCACGGAACACATAGAGGTCGCCGCCGTGCGGGTCTCGCTTGAAGGCTTCCTGCACCAGCAAGGCCAGCGAGTTCATGCCGCGACGCATATCAGTGTGGCCGGTCGCAATCCACACCCGCACGCCCGACGCAATGGGGATCACCGTAGGCGTCCATCTGCCAGCGTCGCGACGACGGCCTTCAGCGTCGCCGCGTCGACCGTACCCGTGATCCGCATCCGAACCCCGGCAGCAAACTCGATCTCGATCGACCCGCCGCTGCCGGCCGGCTCGACCGAACAAGGCGAGGGCCCTGATTCCGCAACCACCATCGCCGGTACGAAGCCCGTTGGAGAGGCGGCATCCTTCGGCTTAGGCTGAAACGAGCGTCGCCATCGCAGCAGCAATGAGCGCGAAACGCCATACCGCCGCGCTGTTGCCGCGACTTGGCGCGGCGCCTGTAAGCTCTCCAGGACGATCTTGAGCTTCTCATCCTCGGACCAGCGCCGCCGCCGGCCCGTGTCCACCACCCCAAGCCGTTCGACTTGGGCACTGCGTCTATCACTGTCCATAAGGACAGTTCTCAACAACATGCCTCATTCGGCAAGGCGGCCTTCACCGGCTTTCAATTACCCACAAATTCTCCTCCAACCGTCGCGCCCAGCGCGATGTCGGTGAGGCGTGACAGCCCACGCCACATAACGGTATTGCCGGGAGGCGGATCGCTGGCGCGGGCGAGATAACCGCCGAGCCGGGCGATCTTGATAAGATAGTGCGAGAGCATTTTCTTTTTTGCTTTTGGTTTGTCGTTGACGAGGCGATCGAGCACGCCGATTTCAGTCGCGGTCAACGCGACGGTTGGCGGCGTGTCTGGGGCGGAACGGTTGAGCATCGTCATCCAGAAGACCCGCCAACTCAGGATGCAAAAGAGCGAGATCAGGTTGGTCAAACGCTGGGCGGTCCTGAGCTTCGACTCCTCAGCTTTGCAGCCCGATTTGAGGATCTTGTGGAACACCTCGATCTTCCATCTCAAGCCATACCATTCGAGCTTCTCAATGGCGTCGGTGCGGGAACCAATGGGCAGGTCGGTGATCAGCTTCCAATCGATCTTCTTTCTGTTTTTCGGCGTCCCGCGCTCTTCAGCATGGATCACCGTCAGGGTCAGAGCGGGATAGCGATTCTGCTTTCCGATCGGCGGCAGGACGCGAATCTTGCGATACCTGATCTCAAGAACGGCCTGGTCGGGATCGCCGTTGCTGTCTCTGACTTCGATGCGATGGAGCCCTTTGACGGCGACCTCGTCCATTTCGTCGGCGATCGTGTGATTCCCGTCTCCAGCCAAGCGGTCGACGCAGGTCCTGATCAGGAAATGAGTTCCGATCTCCTGTGCCGCGCAGAAAAGCTCGTAGATGTCACTCTCGCGATCGCCAATATGGATGCATCGTCCCGGATGATCCAAGAGTTGGGTAGACTGCTTGAGATTTTCCAACCATCGGACGCTTTCCTTTTTCTCGATGGGAATCCGGGTCGGATTGATCTTCTTTTTAAGCGCGGCCGTCCCCTTGAATTTCTTCCGGGTCCAGAACTTAACTGCCGCCAACCCCAGCGGCACCCCCTCGATTGTGACCGCGAGGCTCGAATGCATCAGGATGCCGCAAACCGTGTGCGATCTGAGGCGACCCGCCTTATCCCGTCCACTGTTTATGCTCTTGGTGATGCCGATCGCTTCTGACTTCTCGCGTTGATAGGTGAACTCGGTTGTATCGTGCAGCACAAGAACGAGACCTTCAGCGGCGGCACGATCATGTGTCGATTGGAAATGGCCGGCCAGAATGTCCGCTTCGCTGACCCGGTCATTAGAGAAGAACCGGTAGGCTGCCTTGGTATTCGCCCAATCCTGGCAGACGAGCGGAATGCTCTGTCCCATGGCGCTTCCAATCTGCGTGAGCAGCTTGCGGAATCTGTCGCCGAGCCGCGCGTCCCTAAACTCGCATCCACTACTCTCTCGATCAATCCAACATTCACCTTTCAAGGACCGCAAACTGCCTTTTGCCGATCGATCCCTTAATGTCAGCCCCATAGAGCACCCCTCGCGAATCAGGTGCTCAGCAAGGAATCACAAGTGATTCTTTCGATTCAAGATTTGGCCGATCGGCGGATCAGCCCGAGTGGTCAAAGTTATGGGTAATTGAAAGCTTCACCGGACGGATACGGAAGTCCGATCAAGGAAAGAACTGTGAGCCTGCAGAGAACGATCATTCAGGAATTGACGACACAGTCGCTAAAAAGAAACGACGACTACCTCCGGACGCGAGTTGCGGATATTGCGCCGACTGCGTATGCGGTCTGGCGCTGCTCTGATTGTGGCTGTTGGTTGCTGTGCTGCAGGTGTGGAGTGAAATGGACCCGCGGAGCGGGACCGCTTGAACCGGTTTGTTAGTTGGAAACTGACCGCTCCTGATCCGTTTCTATCACGCTGCCAGAGTCTCTGTCTGCTGCAGTTGGTGTGGGCATGTGGTCAACGCGTCAGCGTTGTCCACCATGTCCACAGCCTTCGCGGCCTGCATCCGCTCGCGCCAAACCG
>NZ_PSRR01000548.1 GCF_004296405.1 Bradyrhizobium sp. Leo170 | reverse complement strand
CCCGCCGCGGCGACGGCCGCGCCGCGCTCGGCCCGGTCCTGCGCGAATACATCGTCAGCGAAGCGATGTTCGCACTGGGTATTCCGACCACGCGTTCGCTCGCCGCCGTCATCACCGGCGAGCATGTGATCCGCGAGACCGCGCTTCCCGGCGCCGTGCTGACGCGGGTGGCGGCGAGCCATGTCCGCGTCGGCACCTTCCAGTTCTTCGCCGCGCGCGGCGACACCGATGGCGTGCGCGCCCTCGCCGACCATGTGATCGCGCGGCACTATCCGGAGATCGCGAAGGCGGATCGCCCGTATCACGCTTTGCTCGAAGGCGTCGTCGCGCGCCAGGCGGAGCTCGTCGCGCACTGGCTCCTGATCGGCTTCATCCACGGCGTGATGAACACCGACAACACCTCGATATCGGGCGAGACCATCGACTACGGCCCCTGCGCCTTCATGGACGACTACAACCCCGCGCAGGTCTACTCCTCGATCGACGAGATGGGCCGCTACGCCTATGGCAACCAGCCGCGGATCGCGCTGTGGAACCTGACGCGTCTCGCCGAATGCCTGCTGCCGCTGTTCTCCGACGACCAGGAGAAGGCGGTCGAACAGGCGCAATTCATCCTCGGCGATTTCTCCGAGAAGTTCAGCGCGGCCTATGCAGCCGGTCTACGGCGGAAGATCGGCCTGTTCACCGAACGCGACGGCGATGAGGCGCTGATCGAGGGTTTCCTGGACGCCATGGCGAAAAACCAGGCCGACTTCACCCTCACCTTCCGCCGCCTTGGCGACGCAGCCCTGGATGCATCAGCCGACGAGAACGTCCGCGCGCAGTTCATGGATCCCACCGCCTTTGACGAATGGGCCAAGCGCTGGCGCGAGCGTCTCGCCATCGAGCCGCAAACCCCGTCCGAGCGCCAGTCCGCCATGCACGCCGTCAACCCCGCCTTCATCCCGCGCAACCACCGCGTCGAAGCGGTGATTGCGGCCGCGACCAACGACGACAACTACGCACCATTCGAAGAACTGTTGACGGTGCTGTCAAAGCCCTACGACGACCAGCCGCAATACGCGGCTTACGCCGCCCCGCCGCTGCCCGATCAGCGCGTGCTGCAAACCTTCTGCGGAACGTGAGAAGGCCCCTTCCGTCATTCCGGGGCGATGCGTAAGCATCGAGCCCGGAATCCATTTCGCCGCTGGCACAGGCGGCCCAATGGATTCCGGGCCTGCGCCTCACGGCGCATCCCGGAATGACGGGCAGTTGTAGGGTGGGCAAAGCGCAGCGTGCCCACCATCTCGAGCAAACTGCTGATGGTGGGCACGGCGCGCAGAGTGCCTTTGCCCACCCTACCAATTGCTCATCCTACAAATCACAAAACTAAATTCTTAAGGCGGGGCCCGGTGTGCCTGGGAGTCCGAGCCCCATAACCTCAACAACCTGGCCGCCAAGCCGTTCGGCTACATCAACACTTTAGCGCAGCGGGCCCACACGCTATTGATTTGCCGCAACAGCGGGCGAGCGTTTCTGAATTGCGAGCGATCGCCGATCCCGATCCGGCTCTTGCATCGATCACCTCGCGGAGGCTTGTTGTCGGACACTCTCCGAATATGCTCCGATGCAAGAGATACAGCTCGATCGAACTTCGGCTCCGCTGATGGGAATTCTGGACGATGAACATTGAGCGGATTTCAGACAGCGAAGCCGAACCTTCGCGCCCGCGCACGGGCTCGCCGCTCGAAGTGCTCCTTGTCTTCCTCAAGCTCGGGCTGACGTCGTTCGGCGGTCCGATCGCCCATATCGGCTATTTCCGCAGCGAGTTCGTCGAGCGCCGCAAATGGCTCGACGAACAATCCTATGCGGACCTCGTGGCGCTCTGCCAATTCCTGCCCGGCCCGGCAAGCAGCCAGGTCGGGTTCTCGCTCGGATTGATGCGCGCAGGTTATCGCGGTGCGCTGGCGGCATGGACGGGCTTCACGCTGCCATCAGCCATAGCACTCCTGCTGTTCGCCTATGGCGCCAGCGCATTGAGCGGGCCGGTCGGGACAGGACTGGTGCACGGCCTGAAACTCGTGGCAGTCGCGATCGTAGCTCAAGCGGTATGGGGCATGGCGCGGACGCTGTGTCCGGACCGGGAGCGCGCCTCGATCGCGACGATCGCGGCACTCTTCATCCTGTTCAGCACGTCATCGGTGGCACAGATCGGCGCGATTCTGCTCGGCGGCATTGCCGGACTATGGCTCTGCCGCGCCGCGCAGCCGAGCGGGGAAAGCCATTTCGCCGTGCCGGTGTCGCACGCCGCCGCCCTCACCGCGCTGGCAGCGTTCCTGGTCCTGCTCGTCGGCCTGCCGATCCTGGCCCGGCTGTGGCCGTACGCGGGCATTGCCTTGTTCGACGCCTTCTATCGCTCCGGCGCGCTCGTGTTTGGCGGCGGCCATGTCGTGCTGCCGCTGCTGCGCGAGGCAGTGGTGACGCCGGGCTGGGTCGGCGACGACGTGTTCCTGACCGGCTATGGCGCGGCCCAGGCCGTTCCCGGACCGCTCTTCACCTTCGCCGCCTATCTGGGCGCCGTCGTCAAGACGTCGCCGCACGGCATCGCCGGAGCCATCATCGGCTTGCTCGGCATATTCCTTCCGGGCGTCCTGATCCTGCTGGCAGCGCTGCCGTACTGGGACAGCTTTCGCAAACGTGCCAGTGCCCAGGCGATGATGCGCGGCGTGAACGCGGCGGTCGTCGGCATCCTGGGCGCGGCGCTCTACAATCCGGTATGGACCAGCACGGTGCAGACGCCCAGGGATTTTGCGATTGCCCTCGTCGGATTCGTGCTGCTCATGGCCTGGCGCGCACCACCGCTCGTGGTCGTCGCCTTCAGCGCTATCGCGGGAATAGGCGCGGCGATCCTGTGATGCCTCTGTCAACGCCGGCTCGGCTCGTTATGAGCATGTTCCATCGCTCGACCAGTGTTTCCCCGGATAGGATTTCGGTCGCCTTCGTGTTTTAGGGTAAGGCGTTCATGTAGGCATATTTACGTGCGCCCGGCAGCCAACGCTGCCGGGCTATTCGTTTGGAAGCATCGAAGAATCTAGGCCGCCTTCTGCAGCGGATAGGTCTGCAGGCGCCGCGCCGACAGCGCGCAGCCGCAATCATGCATGGTGCTGCGCTCGATGACGAAGCGGCGCTTCTCCAGCGAGGCACGCAGGCTTTCGTTCACAGCGGCCTTCTGGGCATCGACCCAGACCACCAGCACGCCGCTGGCACTCAGGCAATTCACCAGCCAGTCCAGCGTCGCCTCGAGTGCGCGCAACGGGCGTCGGCGCCAGTCGACAAAAGCGACGTCGTACTGACCGGCGGGGCGCCCGCAATTGCCCGTCGCG
>NZ_PSRR01000547.1 GCF_004296405.1 Bradyrhizobium sp. Leo170 | reverse complement strand
CGCCAGCGCGCCGAGGATGCTGATCGCGATGCCGGCGAGCCACCACTCGGGCTTGAGCGTCAGTTGCCCCGGGATCTGTGCGCCATAGAGCCCGCGCAACGAGGCGGCGACGTCAGGCAGCAGCGCCGCCGCGATGAAATAGCCGCACACCAGTCCCACCAAGCCCGCGACGAGCGCAAGCGACACCAGCTCTAGCACCTGCACGCTGTTCAGCATCCGCGCCGACACGCCGCAGGCGCGCAAGGTGCGCAGCATCGGCAGCCGCTGCTCGAAGGCAAGCCCGATCGCGGAGTTGACAATGAACAGGCCGACGAAGAACGACAACAGCCCGAACGCGGTCAGGTTGAGGTGAAAGCTGTCGGTGAGGCGCTCGAGGTCGGTTTCCGCATTGGGCTCGACCAGGCGCAGCCTGTCGCCCACAATGCTTTCCAGCGGCGCGCGGCTGGCGCTGGATTTTCCGATCAGCAATCGTGAGATCTGATCCGGCATCTTCAGGGTCTGCTGCGCGATCCCGATATCGACCACGAGGACGCCGGGCACGAGCTGTGGCTGCACGCGGAGTGGCGGCAGCAGCACGCCGCTATTCGACGACGGCCGCTCGCCCTCTTTCACGCCAAGGTCCGCCAGCGTCTCCGGCGCCACCAGCATCTCGCCGGGCGGCGTGACGAAGGACTGCAGATCAGTCCGGCCGATCACGGGCGCAGTGCTGACTTCGCCCGGCAGCGTCACCGGCTCGATGCCGAGCAGCCGGAACGATCGTCCGTCGATCTGCGCGCGTCCTTCGACCACGGGCGAAACCGGCCAGCCGGCGCGGCGCAGATCGACGAAGAGCTGTTGCGGAAAACCGACGCTGTCGCGACTGATGAGCATCGCCGTGCGGGTGCCGCCGAAGGTCGCCGCCGCGCGATCATAGGCGTTGCGCGCCTGCTGGTTCAGCGCCTGCACGCCGCTCCACAGCGCGGTCGCCGAGATCAATCCGATCAGCAGCGTCGCAAGCTGCATCGGATGCCGACGCCAGTGGCTGAGCAGGACCGCCAGTGTCCACAGCGCCCGCCTCATGCGATCACCCCCGCATGCAAATTGACCTGGCGGTCGAGCAATGCTGCGAGCCGCGCGCTGTGCGTCACCATCAGGAAGCCGCAGCCGGTTCGCGCCACCAAATCGCGCGCCAGCGCCAGCACCTCGTCGGCTGTCTCCTCGTCGAGATTGCCGGTCGGCTCGTCCGCGAGCAGCAACAGCGGCTTGGGCGCCAGCGCGCGGCCGATCGCCACCCGCTGCTGCTGGCCGCCGGACAATTGCTCAGGATATCGCTTCAAGAGATGCGCCAGCCCAAGCCGCTCCACCAGCTCGTCGTGCCATTTCGGATCATGCCGTCCGGCGATCCGCGACTGAAAGGTAAGATTGTCCGAAACGGTCAGGCTCGGGATCAGGTTGAATTGCTGGAACACCAGCCCCAGCCGGTCGCGGCGCAGCGCCGCACGGCCGGCATCGCCGAGCTCGGAAAGGCTGACGCCGTCGAGGATGATCTCGCCGCCGTCGGCGGCGTCGAGCCCGGCGATCAGGTGCAATAGCGTGCTCTTGCCGCTGCCGGATTCGCCGGTCAGCGCCACGCTTTCGCCCGCGGCGACCGCAAGATTGACGCCGCGCAGCACCGCGATGTCCTCGCCGGCCGAACGGTAGCCTTTCCTCAGGCCGGTGACCTCGAGCACGGGGCGGTTTCCACTTGCCATGCGCTGTCGATGCCACGGCAGGGCCGGCAGGTCAAAATCCGCGGTTGCCTAGTCAGGAAACCCAAGGCTAGCATCCCATCAGGGCCGGCCGGCAGAGCCGAGCAAGCGAGAAAACCACGGGGAGAGCCAAGCATGACCGCACAGCCGACGCCGAAAGGCGCCTGGAAGATCACCTTCCTCCTGTTCCTGTTCATGCTGGTGAACTTCGCGGATAAGATCGTAGTCGGCCTCGCCGGCGTGCCGATCATGACCGAACTGAAGCTCGATCCCGAGCAGTTCGGCCTGCTCGGCTCCTCGTTCTTCTTCCTGTTCTCGATCTCGGCCATCGTGGTCGGCTTCATCGTCAACCGCGTCGAGACGCGCTGGGTGCTGTTGGTGCTGGCGCTGATCTGGGCGCTGGCGCAGTTCCCAATGGTCGGCACCATCGGCTTCACCACGCTTCTGATCTGCCGCATCATCCTCGGTGCCGGCGAGGGGCCCGCCGCATCGGTGGCGGCTCACGCCATCTTCAAATGGTTCCCTGATGAGAAGCGCACCTTGCCGATTGCGATCCTGTCGCAGGGCTCGGCGTTCGGCGTGATCCTGGCGGTGCCCGCGCTGAACTGGATCATCGTCAATCATGACTGGCACTATGCGTTCGGCGCGCTCGGGATCGTCGGGCTGATGTGGGTGGCGGCGTGGGCGATCCTCGGCAAGGAAGGCCCGCTGGTGGAGAGCGCGGCGACGGCGGCCGGCGAGCCGCGCATTCCCTATTCGCGGCTTTTGACTTCGCGGACCTTCGTCGGCTGCATCGCCGCCACCTTCGGCGCGTACTGGGCGCTGTCGCTCGGGCTGACCTGGTTCACGCCCTTCATCGTCAAGGGATTAGGCTATTCGCAGCATCAGGCCGGTTTCATCTCGATCCTGCCATGGGTGTTCGGCGCCGTCGTCGTGATGCTGACGGGCTGGATTTCGCAGTCGATGCTGGCGCGCGGTTTCACCACCCGCGGCGCGCGCGGCGTGCTCGGCTCGGCGCCGCTGATCGTCGGCGGCACGATCATGGCCGTCATGCCCCATGTCGCGCCGGGCGGACTGACGATCGCGCTGCTCGTGTTCGGCTCCGGCCTCTGCGGGTCGATCTACGTGGTCTGCGCACCGATGATCGGCGAGTTCACGCCGGTGTCGCAGCGCGGCGCCGTGATCGCGATCTACGGCGCGCTCTACACCCTCGCCGGCATCGTGGCGCCCGCGGTCATGGGCAGCGTGATCCAGCACTCGGCCAGTCTGTTCGACGGCTACATGACCGGCTTCACCATCAACGCCGCGATCATGATCGCATCCGGACTGCTCGGCCTGCTGCTGCTCTGGCCCAACACCGAACGCGCCAGGCTGCGCGACGCGGTCGCGCCCTCAAGCGAACTGAAGAGCGCGGTATCGCCGACGTAGCTTCGGTGCAATTGCGCTAATACTGCATCCGCGTACTCGAAGCGCCTCTCCCCTTGTGGGAGAGGCCGGATTTCGCGCGCAAGCGGGAAATCCGGGTGAGGGGTCTGCCTCCGCAAGCTCAAGTCCCTCGATAGACCGCACCCCTCACCCGCATCGCATTCCGCTTCGCTGCATGCGATACGGCCTCTCCCACAAGGGGAGAGGCGGGAG
>NZ_PSRR01000546.1 GCF_004296405.1 Bradyrhizobium sp. Leo170 | reverse complement strand
TGATCTTGATCGACAGCATTGTCAGCGTGACCACGACACACAGTGACAACGCGCCGATCGTGACCGAGGTGGCGATCGCGCTCGCCAGTCGGGACGGGACTGCTGGCGCGGGGCGGCTCTTGGAGCCGGCCGTGCCGGGCGACCATGTCATGGTCCAAATCCTCACATGCGCGGGCGAATCACCCACGTTGTCTGCTGGAGGATTCGCAATCGTCGCTGGCAATATTGCGGCGGCGACCGTGCGAAAAATGGCAAAATCACGGCGTAGTGGGAGGTTTTGCCCGTAATTTTACGGGCTATACCCGGAATTCCCGCTATTCAGGTCCCTGCGGCGATGCCCGCGGTGTCGTCGATTTCGGCCACCTGTCGCCAGTCCATCGCGACGAAGCCGGGCACGTGCTCGACCCGCCTGAGCCAGGCGCGGATCGCCGGAAAGGTGGCGAGGTCGAAATCGCAGCGGTCGGCGAGGTGGGTGTAGCCGTAGAGCGCGATGTCGGCGACCGTGAGCTGGTCGGCGGCGAAGAAGCGCGCGATCTTGAGATGGTTCTCCATCACTTGCAGCGCGGCATAGCCTCGCTCCATCCAATCCTCCAGCGCGTGGGTCTGGAGGTCGCGGCCGCCCTTCACCAGCGACAGCCAGAAATAGGCCGCGCCGATATTCGGCTCCAGCGCATGCTGTTCGAAGAACATCCACTGCAGCGCCTCCGCCCGGTCGATCACCGACTCCGGCGCGAGCGGCGTGCCGCCGGCGACATACCAGAGGATGGCGTTGGATTCGGCGAGATAGCGTCCGTTCTCGACTTCGAGCAGCGGCACCTGGCCGCTTGGGTTCTTCGCCAGAAACTCCGGCGTGCGGCTCTCGCCGCGCAGGATGTCGATCTCGATAGCCTCGTAGGGCGTATTCAGCAGCGCCAGCGCAAGGCGAACCTTGTAGCTGTTGCCGGAGCGCTGCATCGAATAGAGCTTGTACATCTTGCCCGAGTTCACCAATCGAAGGGCGTTAGCGGCAGTTGGCGCCGCAAACGCAACCCCACAATGATGCCGATGGGGGTGCGTCGCAAGACCTGCAGGATGGAAAAAGTCGAAAACCGCTCCCGCAACGCACGCGTGCAGAATGATTCCATTGGCACAGTAACGATCACGCCTCTGCTATCAGGTGATCACAGCGGGTCTGATCGAGGGTGTGCGAAGTAAAGCTGCGGCAAAAGTGCCGAGGAAACCCTGCTTTTCGCTTGCCGCTGCACCGCAACAGTCCTAGAAAAGGGCGTGCGCCGTTGTGCGTTCTTTCCACCAAAATTTGGAGACGATGATGTCCTTCCTGTCCGCTGCGCTTGACCGTGTGAAGCCGTCCGCGACGATCGCGGTCACGGATAAAGCACGCGCGCTGAAAGCGGCGGGCCGCAATGTCATCGGGCTGGGTGCCGGCGAGCCGGACTTCGATACGCCTGCCAACATCAAGCTGGCGGCGATCCATGCGATCGAGGCCGGCAAGACCAAGTACACCGATGTCGGCGGCATTCCCGAGCTGAAGGAGGCGATCATCGCCAAGTTCGAGCGCGAGAACGGCCTCAGCTACAAGCCGAACCAGGTGATCGTCGGCACCGGCGGCAAGCAGGTGCTCTACAACGCGCTGATGGCGACCATCAATCCGGGCGATGAGGTCATCATTCCCGCGCCCTATTGGGTGAGCTATCCGGAAATGGTCGCGCTCGCCGGCGGTGAATCGGTGCCGGTGGTGTGCACGGCCGAGCGCGGCTTCAAGCTCAGCGCAGAGGATCTGGAAAAGGCGATCACGCCGAAGACCAAATGGATCATCCTCAACTCGCCGTCGAACCCGACCGGCGCCGCCTATACCCGCGCCGAACTGAAGGCGATCACCGATGTGCTGGTGAAGCATCCGCATGTCTGGGTGATGACCGACGACATGTACGAGCACCTCGTCTATGACGACTTCGCCTTCACCACGCCGGCGCAGATCGAGCCGAAGCTCTACGACCGCACGCTGACGGTGAACGGCGTCTCCAAGGCCTATTGCATGACCGGTTGGCGCATCGGCTATGCCGGCGGCCCTGCGCAGCTCATCAAGGCGATGGCGACGATCCAGTCGCAGTCGACCTCGAACCCGTCGTCGATCTCGCAGTGGGCCGCCGTCGAAGCGCTCAACGGTCCGCAGGATTTCATTCCCGTGAACAACAAGGTGTTCAAGGAACGGCGCGACCTCGTGGTTTCGATGCTGAACCAGGCGACCGGCATCGACTGCCCGCGGCCGGAAGGCGCGTTCTACGTCTATCCGTCCTGCGCCGGCACGATCGGCAAGACATCGCCGAGCGGCAAGGTGATCGAGAACGACGAGGACTTCGTCACCGAACTGCTGGAGAGCGAGGGTGTCGCGGTCGTGCACGGTTCGGCCTTCGGCCTCGGCCCGGCGTTCCGCATCTCCTACGCCACCAAGACCTCGGATCTCGAGGATGCCTGCAAGCGCATCCAGCGCTTCTGCGGCAATCTGCGATAGTCCGATCGGTCGAGCGAGAATGAGAGGCCCGCGCAAGCGAGCCTTTTTATTGTTCTTGAAGATGACGGAGCGCAACTTGGTTGCGCCGCCAATCTGGTACTGCCTTGAAGCTTGTGGCATAGACGAGCACGCGCCGCGGGCGGGCGCGATCCTTCGTTTCACCTCACGTCACATCTTTTCAGCCGGAGATATCTTCATGCGTCGCTTCGTTCTTCGCGCGGGCACGGCCATCGTCATGCTCGCATCCGTCATCACCGGCGCCAGCGCGCAGCAGCCGGAGCGCGTGCGGGTTGGGGTCCTGGAATGTCGCGGCGGCGCCAGCGTCGGCTTCATCGTGGGATCGGTCACCCATCTCGGCTGCGTGCTGCGCGCCGAGGGCGTGCCGGAGGACCGCTACATCGCGACGATCCAGAAGGTGGGCCTCGATATCGGCATCACCGAGGAGACGGCGCTGGCCTGGGGCGTCTACGCGCCGGTCTCGCGGATCGGGCCTGGTGACCTCTCCGGCAATTATGCGGGCGCGCAGGGCAGCGCGACGCTCGGCGTCGGTGTCGGCGGCAACGTGCTGGTCGGCGGCTCCAACAATTCGATCGCGCTGCAGCCGCTGAGCCTGCAGGGCCAGGTCGGCCTCAACGTGGCCGCCGGCCTAGCGAGCCTGGAACTCCGGCCGGGGCGCTAAGGCCAGTGCCGTAGGGTGGGCAAAGCGAAGCGTGCCCACTCTACGACTTTAACGAAGACACATGCGCGATGCCAGTTGATGTGCCCTCGCCCCTTGTGGGAGAGGGCAGCTCAGACGCGGGCCACCGACACGTTTGGGTGAGGGGTTCTCTCCACGAGCGCTGTCACTCGCGGAGAC
>NZ_PSRR01000545.1 GCF_004296405.1 Bradyrhizobium sp. Leo170 | reverse complement strand
CCCCCTCGCGCGCGGCTGAAGACGCCGTGATCATTCCCGCCCCGACGGCCGACGCCAAACCCACCGATGGCATCCAGACCGCGGTGCTCGCGGGCGGCTGCTTCTGGGGCGTGCAGGGCGTGTTCCAGCACACCGCCGGCGTTGTCAGCGCGGTTTCCGGCTATGCCGGCGGCAACAAGGCGACCGCCGACTACAACATGGTCTCGACCGGCACCACCGGACACGCGGAATCGGTCGAGATCAAGTACGACCCGAAGCAGGTCTCCTACGGCAAGCTCCTGCAGATCTTCTTCTCGGTCGTGCATGACCCGACGCAATTGAACCGCCAGGGCCCGGACACCGGCACGCAATACCGCTCGGCGATCTTCGTCACCAACGACGATCAGAAGAAGGTGGCGGAGGCCTATATCGCCCAGCTCAATACGGCCAAGGTCTACAAGAAGCCGATCGTGACCAAGGTCGGTACGCTCCAGGGGTTCTATCCGGCCGAGGCCTATCACCAGGACTACCTGACGCTGCACCCCAACCAACCCTATATTGCGTATAACGACATCCCGAAGGTCGAGAACCTGAAGAAGATCTTCGCGGAGAACTACATCGAAAAGCCGACGCTGGTCGGCAACACCAAGGTCACGAATTGACGGAACAGCTCCGTCATTGCGAGGAGCGAAGCGACGAAGCAATCCGTGTCTCCGCAAGCGGCGAAGCTCCGCTCGCAATGACGGCATAGTGAGAGGAGTTTTCATGTCCGACACCAAGAGCCCAGACAAGGTCGTCAAGAGCGACGCCGAATGGCGCAAGGAATTGACGCCGATGCAGTATGCGGTGCTGCGCGAGAAGGCGACCGAGCGTCCCTTCACCGGCGAATATGAGCACGACCACCGCGAGGGCACCTATGTCTGCGCCGGCTGCGGCCAGACCTTGTTCGAGTCCGATGCCAAGTTCGATTCCGGCTGCGGCTGGCCGAGCTTCACGCAGCCGGCGACGGAAAGCCATGTCGACGAGGAGACCGACCGTAGCCACGGCATGGTCCGCACCGAAGTCCTGTGCTCGAAATGCAGCGGCCATCTCGGCCACGTCTTTCCCGACGGCCCCGGCCCGACCGGCCTGCGCTACTGCATCAACTCGGCCGCGCTGAAGCTGCAGCCGAAGTAGCTCCATCTTCTCCCTCGCCCCGCTCTTGCGGGGAGAGGGTTGGGGTGAGGGGCTGCTTCCGCAATCACGGTGAGAGATACCCTCGCGGAGACTCCCCCTCACCCGGATCGCATCTACGATGCGATCCGGCCTCTCCCCGCAAGCGGGGCGAGGCGGTCCGCTACGCCGCCAGCGCGCCGCGCTCCATCGCAAGCTCGGCCTCCAAGCTGGCAATATCCCGATAGATCGACGCCACCGCGAGCACGCGGCCGCCTCTCGTGTAGCGCACCACGCAGTCCTTTGCAGCGATATCGCCGTCGACGTCGATCTCGTCCCATTTCTCGGCGTGGCCGACATAGTTGACCGGCACGTCGTAATGCTGGCTCCAGAAGAACGGCACCGCGTCGAAGGCTTCGCGCTGACCCAGCATGTTGCGCGCGGCGGTCTGGCCCTGGCACTCTGCCACCACCCAGTGTTCGACGCGGATGTTCTCACCGGAATGCGGATCCGGCCAGCGGGTGATGTCGCCCGCCGCATAAATGCCGGGGCTGCTGGTTTCGAGATAGGCATTCACGGTGACGCCG
This sequence comes from Bradyrhizobium sp. Leo170, assembly GCF_004296405.1. GTDB lineage: Bacteria > Pseudomonadota > Alphaproteobacteria > Rhizobiales > Xanthobacteraceae > Bradyrhizobium. The sequence goes on along the minus strand of NZ_PSRR01000545.1, from coordinate 1,656 downwards.
CGATCGATCGCAAGTCCGGCTTTTTCGGCCAGCGCGAGGCGCGGCCGCACGCCGACGCCGATCACGACGAGATCGGCCTCGAGCACGCCGCCACTCTGTAGGCTCGCACGCTTGCCGTCGATCGCGGTGACGGTATCGCCGAGATGAAAGACGACGCCGTGCTCTTCATGCAGGCTGCGGACGAAGTCGCCCATGGCGGGCCCGAGCACGCGCTCCATCGGCCGCTGCTCCAGCCCGACGACGTGGACCTCGATATCCCTCGCCCGTAACGAAGCCGCGACCTCGAGCCCGATGAAACTCGCGCCGATCACAACCGCGCGGCGCGCGCCGCTGGCGGAAGCGATGATCGCGCGGCAATCATCCAGCGAGCGCAAGAGATGGACATGCGGCTGGTCCGCGCCCGGAATCAGCAGACGCACCGGCTCCGCGCCGGTCGCCAATAGCAACCGGTCGTAGGGCAAGGCCTTGCCATCGGCGAGCACGACCTGGCGTGCGGCTGGCTCGATCGACGCAACCTTGGTCTTGAGCCGCAGATCGATCGCGGCGTCAGAATAGAAATCGTCCGGACGCAGCGGCAGCCAGTCCTCCGGCGCGCTGCCGGCAAGATAGTCCTTCGACAGGTTCGGCCGATCGACCGGCGCCGCCGCCTCGCCGCTCAGCATCACGATGCTGCCGCGATAATCCTGTCGTCGCAGCATCTCGGCGGCGGCAAATCCCGCCGCGCCGCCACCCACGATCACGATGCGGGCGAGCGCATCGATCACGCCCTTCACGCGAGGCTTGGGCTGCTCGCGTTTCTCGCGGACGAAAATGCGCTCGCCTTCGTGCTCGACCTTCCAGACCGCGAGCGCGCTCAACGCCGGTGCGCGTGACGCCTCGCCGGTGCGCAGATCGAAACAGGCGTGATGCCAGGGACAGCGGACGCTCTCGCCGACGACGAGACCTTCCGCCAGCGGCCCGTGATAATGGCTGCAATGGGCGTCGATCGCAAAGACGTCCGATCCTGAGCGCACCAGCAGCACGTCTTCATCGCCGACATGGCCGAGCAGGCTGGCGCCGGAGAAGTCGGAGGGCGCCACGCCTTGCGACAGATCGGGACCGGAGGGTTGGGCTTGCTGGTCGGCCATGATTTCCTCCGTTTGGTTTGAAACTTGGTCCCGTTCGAAGCCTATCCCAGTGCCGCCTTCACCAGGCCGCTGGCCTTGGCGAAATCCATCTGCCCCGTGTACTTCGCCTTCAGCGCGCCGATCACTTTGCCCATGTCCTTGACGCCGGCAGCATTGGTCTCGGCGATCGCGGCCGATATCGCGGCTTTCACCTCATCCTCCGACATCTGCTTCGGCAGGTAGGCCGAGATCACCGCGATCTCCTCGCGCTCCTGCGCGGCGAGCTCGGCGCGGCCGCCCTTGTCGTAGAGCTCGACCGCTTCCTGGCGCTGCTTGATCATCTTCTGCAGCACGCCGAGCAATTCGGCATCCGAAAGCGGCGGCTTGCCCTGGCCGCGCGCGTCGATATCGGCATTCTTGATGGTCGAATTGACCATGCGCAGCGTGGAGAGCTTGCGCTCCTCCTTCGCCTTCATGGCGTCCTTGACCGCGTTGTTGATGTCGTCGCGCAGCATGGCCTTATCCTTGAATGATCAAACCTTCCATCTAG
>NZ_PSRR01000544.1 GCF_004296405.1 Bradyrhizobium sp. Leo170 | reverse complement strand
AGCGTTCATTTCTGGACGTTGCCCAGAGGAGATTCGCCAGCCCAGCGCCGCGAACAGATAAGCGAAGATTTTGTGTGCTGGCTGGTGCTGATTTTCAGGCCAATCCAGAAATCTCAATACTTCTTTGAATGCTTCTTTCGCAGGCACGCCATTGCGCGCGAACAGTTCAGTCAACTCTCTATATCGACTGATCAATCCAAAACGCATATCCAAAACGCTTGCGGGGTCATTGGATGCAAATGCTGCCTGTGTTTTCGTTATCTGTTCACTTAGCGCCTGCCTCATCGCTGAGCCGTAGCTCGATAGCTCGTGTTTCAACAAAGCATCGAACGTGGGCCGGCTGCTCACCCAACCATCAGCCAAGCGCTTGAGGCTTGCCTCGGCAACCGCTTTGTCTTGTCGGAGCCCGGGCGCGAACATCGAATAATCAGCATTCACGTTGATGTGGTAGATAGGCAGCCACGCATTGCGCGTCCCCGACACAACCTGATCCACATCCGTGCTCAAGGTTGGCCGCGCGTTGCCCTCTAGAAAGGCCTTCGCGAACTCCCACTCTTGTTGCGTGGCAATGGCATCCGTCCTCTCAAAAGAAGTCTCCCCGCTGAACATTTCGTGGGCGAGTCGCAGCTCTTCCGGGGAATGCCAGACAATCGTCTCATCTGAGTGGAGGTTCGAGGCCGGAAATATTACCTGTTGCCTCAAGTAGGCTAGATTTCCGAGTGAGTAGCAATCCTGCCAGAATTGCCCATGAGGCGCACCGGGCCTCCGTTTTTTTGCTTTGGTCTTGTAGAGTTCGCTGACTGCAAACTGATCAAGGTAAATGACACGCTTATCAACACTAGGAAGCACCTCGTCGTGCGAGTATCTGCACTCTTTACAGCGCTTCGTCACGCAATTGCCGCCGACAGACACGGTGCCGAACGACTCGCTTTTGCAGCGAGGACATTTCCGAAACGGCGGAAGTTCAAACATAGCGCTTTCTTACGATGCTTATCACGGGAGAGGGTCTTCTGAGCGCGCGGAAGCAATCTAGTCTCTGAATAACCTAAAGCCGAGGGATCGCGTAGCTATGCAAAACGGAATCCCAGAGATTCCAGATCGCACGTTGTATATATCCTGAATGGTCCATTGGAGTCTGTACGCGCCAGCCTCCTTAGATCGTTCGCCCGCAACTCGCCGTTTCGCTGTATTACCTCAATCCGCAAATTGCCCCGCCGCCTCGATGATCGGCTTCCACCGGTCCACCTCGCTCACCAGCTTCACCTTCAGCGCTTCGGGCGTGGCTTCGTCCTGGGCGACCGGCTCGGTGTTGATCTCGTTGAAGCGCTTCACCAGGTCCGGGTCCCGCAGGGCTTCCTGCAGCGTCTTGGATAGTTTTCGCACGATCTCGTCGGGCGTGCCCTTGGGCGCGTAGAGGCCGTGCCAGGCGCCGACTTCAAAGCCCTTCAGGCCGGCTTCGTCGGCGGTGGGCAGGTCGGGCATGGAGGCGAGGCCGGATTTGGTGGTGATGGCGTAGCTCTTCACGAGCTTGGAGGCGATCGGGCCTGTGGTGTTGGTGGTCTGGTCGCAGGTGAGGTCGATCTGTTTTGCGATCAGGTCGTTCATCACGGGGGCGTTGCCCTTGTAGGGCACGGTGAGCACCTGCTTGTCGATCGCGGTCATGAACAGCATGCCGCAGAGATGCGAGGCGGCGCCCAGGCCCGCGTTGCCGAAGGTCATCTTGTCGCCGTTCGTCTTGATGTAGGTGATCAACTCGGCGAGATTGTTCGGCGGCAGGTCGGGCCGGGCGATGATGGTCATCGGCGCGTTGGTGACGAGGCCGATCGGCGCGAACGCCGTCTTGGTGTCGTAGGGCAGCTTGCGGTATAGCGTTGCCGCCGTCGAGATGCCGATGTGATGGACCAGCAGCGTATAGCCGTCGGGCTCGGCGCGGGCGGCGCGCGCGGTCGCGATCGTGCCGCCGGCGCCGGTGGCGTTCTCGACGACGATGGTCTGGCCCAGGAGTTTCGACATCGATTGCGCCGTCATCCGCGCCACCGTGTCGGTCGGCCCGCCAGCCGCAAACGGCACCAGCAGGGTGATGGGTCGGGCCGGATAGGTCTGCGCGGAGGCCACTGAGCTTACCATCGCGAGCACAGCGGCAATCATGGCCAGTCGTTTCAACTCGTGCCTCCCTTTGAGCTTGTTCTTCTTTGGTCGCGCATCTCTACACGTTTTGCGCTGCCGCACAAAAGCGAAAGATGTCGCGCGGTACGGCGGGCTGCCCGGAGGAGACAAGTGCTCCGCAGAACCTATTGACTTAGATCAACGAAAGGTCCGCCAAGTCGTCGCACTCGGATGCTGCGCAAAGGCGATCCGAAGAGCCACGTCGGGGTGCCAGGCCCGTCCGCGTCGAAGAGACCGATTTGGCGACAATTCCACGTTCGATCGAACGGTACCTGTTGACCATTGAATCGGAGAGTTTCCATGAGAACCTTCAATCGGTTGGTGCTGTCAGTCCTTCTCGTCACGCTATCGGCCGCGACCCAGGCTGCGGATTTGAACGGAGCTTGGACGATCGACGCCTCGGCCTGCGGCGACGTGTTTACCAAAGAGAATAACAGGCTTGCTTTCAAGCCAGATGCTGATCTCCACGCGGGCGGCATAATCGTGCAGGGAAGGCAGATAACCGGCACATTTGAGAAATGCACTGTCAAGTCGTTGCACGATGACGGATCGAATGTGCGAATGATTGCGTCGTGCTCGGACGGGGTCGCGGTTTCGGACGTAGAGTTCGACGTGAAAATCTCCGGAGAAAATAAGATCACCCTCAGCTCCAAGCAGCCGGTGCCGGTGGAAATGCCCTATGTTCGCTGCGCGATGTGAAGTCCGATCGGCTCTGCGCGCTATGCGAGTTCGGCAGGGGGAGCGGCTCTGGGCGTGAGCCTGATGTCCGTTCGGGGTCACGAGCGGGAAATGCTCTGGCCGATCGCGATATTTCCGGTCGGCCGTCAGAAGCTGAACCGCATCATCTTCTCATCGCGCTTCAGGCCTGCCCAGCGCGTTGACCTTCAACTGCGGCTGCAGCGGCGACGTTCCAAACACGTCAGCAATTTTCTCGAGCCATGCAAAAAGTGCCCGTCGGGCAAATCAGTCGAAAGTCTGTCCATCCCTGTTGCGAAAAATATTCCGCTTTCGCCGTCGGGCAAATCAGTGATTTAACTCCGCGCGTCTCACCCAGATGAGGGGCGGATCGCGATCGTCACGAACGTTGCGGTGAGATGCGGTGGACGCTGACGTTGCGACTGACGAGCGTGACATCAGCGGACGGCGAAGTCGTGTGGTCCTGGCGCCCCGACGCTGGCGCTAAGTCCTGGGGGCTGGAAACATCCCTAAGGGCGACGGTGGCAAGAAA
>NZ_PSRR01000543.1 GCF_004296405.1 Bradyrhizobium sp. Leo170 | reverse complement strand
GCATTTTTAAACGCTATTTCCGCGACAGCGGCAACATAACGGAGCGCTCGTGGCATGGTGATCTCCTTCTTTCCTTAGGAGATTGTCATGCTTGAGAAGTACTACATCCGACCCGCCACCATCGATCGTATTCACGAGTCCTGGATCGCTCCCGAAGTCGAGCAGTACGTCAGCTGGATGGCGGAGCAGCGCTATACGGATAGCAGCGTGTCTCGCCGGATTCCCATCGTGGTGAGCTTTGGCGAGTTCGCAAAAGCTCACGGCGCCAGCGAGGTTAAGAACCTACCTGATCACGTCGAGCCGTTTGTGCAAGCGTGGATTGGTGAGCGTGCTAGACGACGCTCAGCCCGGCGACGCAAGCAGATCGGCGATGAAGTACGCAATCCCATCCGCCAGATGCTAAGGCTGGCGGTCCTCGGCTACATTGGCCGGGGTCGTCTCCATAAGCCGGACAACCCGTTCGAACGCCAAGCACCGGGGTTGTTGAGGTACCTGATCGAAGAGAAAGGACTTCGTCAGCGATCGATATACCAATACCAAATTTTTTTGCGTCAGTTCGCGGCCTACCTTGAACGCATCCGCGTCGACAACCTCGCAAAGTTATCGCCAACCGTGCTCAGCGGGTTCATTGCCGAGTACGCTCCGCCCCGAGTGTCCTGGTCAACGGTGCGCAATGCATGCGGAGTCCTGCGGGTCTTTCTGCGTTATCTCAATCGTGAAGGGGTTCTGGCCAAGGATCTCAGTTCGCTCGTCGAGTTTCCGCAGTCGTACCGGCACGCTGGCGTGCCACGATCGATCAGTTGGGAGCAGGTCGAGCAAGTGCTGGCGGGTATCGACAGACGGTCCGCCTCTGGCAAGCGCGATTATGCGATGATGCTGTTGCTTGCGACCTATGGGCTGCGGGCAGCGGAGGTCGCCTCGCTCACGCTCGATGACATCGACTGGCGCAACGAACGGCTTAAGATCAGGGAACGCAAAGCAGGCAATACCACCACTTATCCGCTCTCGGCGGTGGTGGGAGCAGCGATCGTCGAATACCTCAAAAACGGGCGACCAGCCACGACATGCCGCGAGGTGTTTATGCGCTGCTGTGCTCCGCACGCCCCGATTGGCTCCGCCGCGGTTGTCTGTCGCGCCGCCCATTTCATCCGCAAAGCCGGCATTCGCGTGCCACGCGCCGGTTCGCATGTCCTACGGCACAGTTGTGTGCAGCGCCTGCTAAACGCCAATTTCCCCCTGAAGCATATCGGCGACTACGTCGGCCACCGCAGCGCCTCCTCCACCCAGATCTACGGGAAGATCGCCGTCGAACAGCTGCGTGAGGTTGCATTCGGCAATGGGGAGGACGTGCTGTGAGCTCCGATGCACGTTTCCAGAGTTTTCTTGGCCGCGAGATCGAGCAATTCCTCGCTCACAAGCGTTCTTTGCGACGGCGCTATCTTGTCGAAGAGAAGACGCTCGCGCTGTTCGACGCCTACTTGTCGAAGAACAAAATTGGTAGCCTTAGTGAGGTAACCCCGGAACTGGTGGATGAGTTTCTTCTCTCGCGTCCGCGATCGCGGCCAAGAAGCTATAATCACCTGCGCTCTACGGTGGGACGACTGCTTTCGTATCTCGTCGATCACGGGAAGCTCGCCCAGACACCGCTGAGATCACCGCCGCGTCGCGGAAGGTATCAGCGCACGCCATTTATCTTCGACACAGACACAGCCACTCGGTTGCTCGCCCTTGCCAAGGCGCTCCCGAACCATGGTGGTACGATCGAGCGTGGCAACACGTATTTCGCATTGTTCGCCGTGTTGTATGGGCTGGGATTGCGCGTCGGGGAGGCCTGCAGGCTGCGCCTCAAAGATGTCGATCTGGAGCGGCGGTTGCTCATTATCCGGGAGACTAAATTCTACAAGAGCCGCCTCGTCCCATTTGGACCAAAGCTCGGAACGCTCCTGGCGCAGCATCTACGTCAACGCCAGACTGCGGCGCGCGCCGCCACTGCTGCAGACGACGCGCCGCTGTTCTGCTTGCGCGGGGGGAGGCCAATCAACCCTGGCACAATCAGCCAGACCTTTCACGCTATGGTCCTGAGCTTAAATCTGCAGATCCCGCCAGGCATTTCGCCGCCGCGCCTGCACGATCTGCGACACTCGTTCGCCGTTGGTACACTCACGCGCTGGTACAGGCTCGGCCTCGATCCTCAGACGAAGCTTCTTGCACTCTCAACTTTCATGGGGCACAGCGACATCAATTCCACTGCGGTGTATCTGACGCCGACCCCGGAGCTTCTCGAACACGCCAACCGTCGCTTCCGTGCCTTTGCTGCGACAACGCTCGGGGAGGATCAGTCATGACCCCCTCCCTCGGTACATTGGTTCAGTCATTTTTCACCGATCATCTCCCGGTACAGAAGGGCCTGCGGCTCGGTTCGATCCGCAGTTATCGTGACACGATCCGCCTGTTCCTGTGCTTCGTGTCCGAGCAGCGTGGTCGCCGGATTGCTACACTGGCCCTTGATGACCTGACATTCGAACGAAGTCTGGCGTTCCTGAGGCACCTGGAGCAAGAGCGCGGTAACTCGGTGCGTACTCGCAATCAACGGCGGGCAGCACTGAACACCTTCTTTGCCTACCTCGCGGTGCGTGCACCCGAGATGCTGGCGGTCTGTCAGCAGGTCGCGGCGATCCCCGTCAAGCGCACATCATTGCCCGATACACATTTCCTCGAGCGAGAGGAGGTAACGGCATTGTTTCGTTCGCTGCCTCGACAAGGTCATCTCTCGCTGCGCGACCGCACACTGTTGCTCTTCCTGTACAACACGGGCGCTCGGGTGCAGGAAGTTGCCGATCTTCGTATCGAGCACCTCGAACTCAAGCCACCAGCCAAAGTCCACTTGCACGGCAAGGGTGACAAGTGGCGGACGTGCCCGCTTTGGGATGAGACAGTGAAGCATCTCCAGGCGCTCCTCGCCCAGCGTAGCGCATTGCCAGGCGAGCCAGTCTTCTGCGCTCCGAAGGCCCGCCCTCTAACGCGGTTCGGGATCTATAAGATTGTCCGACGACACGGCGCATCCTTCGATACACACGGGCCGAAATCCAGGCGGGTCAGTCCGCATCTATTCCGGCACACCGCTGCTTGCCACCTGCTGGAATCCGGTGTCGAAGTCAATGTCATACGGAGTTGGCTCGGGCACGTGAGTCTCGACACGACAAACCGTTATGCCGAGCTGACGCTGCGCGCTAAAGCCGAGGCGCTGCGCGCCTGCGAACTGGGTTCCGATATTTCAACGGTGTTCCCGGGCTCGCGTCGCCTGGAAGGACGACAAAACCCTCCTCGACTGGCTCAATTCACTGTAGCGCATTATGTGCCTACACGCCCGCGATCCTCCCCCGAGAGACCGGCTCAAGCCGTTGCCA
>NZ_PSRR01000542.1 GCF_004296405.1 Bradyrhizobium sp. Leo170 | reverse complement strand
GCTAGGACCAGCTCTCCACCGTCATGCCCCGCGAAGGCGGGCATCCAGTAACCGGCGGCTTCTCGATCCAGCACTGACGTCTCTGGAATACTGGATCGCCCGCCTTCGCGGGCGATGACATCGGAGTCTGGGCAGCGGAGCGCCTACACCGCCGTCGCCTTGGCGAATTCGACATAGATCTCGCGCAGGCGGTCCGTCATCGGACCGGGCTTGCCATTGCCGACCTTCTTGCCGTCGATGGCGACCACCCCTTGCACGAACAGGCTGGCGCTGGTGATGAAGGCTTCCTTGGCGGCCAGCGCTTCCTCGATCGAGAACGCACGCTCCTCGACCCGGAGCTGGCGCTCCTCGGCGAGCGCCACCACGGCCTTGCGGGTGCAGCCGGGCAGGATTTCGCTGCCGTTCTGCCGGGTCACGATGACGTCGTCCTGGGTCAGGATGAAGGCGGAGGACGAGCCGCCCTCGGTGACCTTGCCGTCCTCGATCATCCAGGCCTCGCCGGCGCCGGCTTCGGCGGCCGCCTGCTTGGCCAGCACCTGGGCGAGCAGCGCCACGCTCTTGATGTCGCGCCGCTCCCAGCGGATGTCAGGCACGGTGATCACGTTGATGCCAGTCCTGGCCGAGGGCGCGCCGACGATGTCCTTCTCGGAGGTGAACATCACCAGCGTCGGCTTCACCCCCTTGGGAAAAGCAAAATCGCGGCCGGTATCGGCGCCGCGGGTCACCTCCAGATAGACCATGCCGTTGACGAGCTTGTTGCGCGCCACCAGCTCCTTCTGGATTTCCTGGATCCGCGCAATGGTTTCCGGCAGTTCCAGCCTGATCTCGCCGACCGAGCGCTCCAGCCGCGCCAGATGCGAGGCGTTGTCGACCAGCTTACCGTCGAGCACGGCGGCCACCTCGTAGATCCCATCGGCGAACAGGAAGCCACGGTCGAGGACCGACACTTTGGCCTCCGAAAGGGGCACATAGGAGCCGTTGACGTAAGCGATCTTTTCCAAGCGAAGTCTCCCCGGACGTAGTGATGCGACCAGGTTTTCTATACGCAATTCGCTGATGCCGATAGACCTTCCGTCCCAACTCTCTCGCCGTCATTCCGGGGCGCGCGAAGCGCGAACCCGGAATGACAGCGGGGGGCTAATGCTGCAAAATCTTCGACAGAAACTTCTGCGCGCGGTCGCTGCGCGGCTTGCCGAAGAAATCAGCCTTCAGCGCATCCTCGACGATCTCGCCCTGGTCCATGAAGATCACGCGATGGGCGACCTTGCTGGCAAAGCCCATTTCGTGGGTGACGACCATCATGGTCATGCCCTCGCGCGCGAGATCGACCATCACGTCGAGCACTTCGCTGATCATTTCCGGATCGAGCGCCGAGGTCGGCTCGTCGAACAGCATCGCGACGGGGTCCATCGCCAGCGCCCGCGCGATCGCGACGCGCTGCTGCTGCCCGCCGGAAAGCTCCGCCGGATATTTCTTCGCATGCTCCTTCAGCCCGACGCGATCGAGCAACTTCATGGCCTTTGCCACTGCCTCGTCGTGTTTGCGGCCCAGCACCTTCTCCTGCGCCAGGCAGAGATTGTCGATGATCCGCAAATGCGGAAACAGTTCGAAGTGCTGGAACACCATGCCGACGCGCGCGCGCAGTTTCGGCAGGTTGGTCTTGGGATCGTTGACCTTGATGCCGTCAAGGATGATCTCGCCGCCCTGGATCGGCTCCAGCGCGTTGACGCATTTGATCAGCGTCGACTTGCCCGATCCGGAGGGGCCGCAGACCACCACGACCTCACCCTTGGCGACGCTGGTGGTGCAGTCCTTGAGCACCTGGAAGGTCGGCCCGTACCATTTGTCGACGTGGCGAAGTTCGATCATGCGATTGGTTACCTGACGATGGCGATGCGCGCCTGGAGGCGGCGGACGCCGAAGGAGGCAAGGCAGGAGATCGTGAAATAGACCACTGCCGCGAACAGGTACATCTCGACCAGCCGTCCGTCGCGCTGCGCCACCTTGCTGGCGGCGCCGAGGAAATCCGGGATCGACAGCACGTAGACCAGCGAGGTGTCCTGGAACAGCACGATGGTCTGGGTGAGCAGCACCGGCAGCATGTTGCGGAACGCCTGCGGCAGCACGACGTAGCGCATGCTCTGCGCGTAGGTCAGGCCGAGCGCGCTTGCCGCCGCCGGCTGGCCGCGCGAGATCGACTGGATTCCGGCGCGCATGATCTCGGAGAAATAGGCGGCCTCGAACATGATGAAGGTGATGAGCGAGGAGGCGAACGCACCGACGCTGATCGGGCGCGACGCGCCGGTCAGCCACTGCCCGATATAGGGCACCAGGAAATAGAACCAGAAGATCACGAGCACCAGCGGCAGCGAGCGCATGAAGTCGACATAGAGCCCGGCGATGCGGCCGAGCAGCTTGAAGCCGGACAAGCGCATCAGCGCGATCAGCGTTCCAAACACAAGCCCGCCCAGCGCCGACAGCGCGGTCAGCGTCAGCGTGAACGTCATGCCGTCGATGAAAAGATAGGCCAGCGAGCGGCGGATGACATCGAAATCGAAGCTGCCGAACATGCTATTTCCCCGCGATATAGCCGGGGATCGCGACCTTGCGTTCCAGGAAGCGCATGCCGGTGACGACGACGATATTGACCAGGAGATACATGATGGTCGCGGCCGTGAAGGCCTCGAACACCTGGAAGGAGAATTCCTGCATCGCGCGCGCCTGCCCGGTCAATTCGATCAGCCCGATGGTGATCGCCACGGCCGTGTTCTTCACGGTGTTGAGGAATTCGGAGGTCAGCGGCGGCAGGATGATCCGATAGGCCATCGGCAATAGCACGTAGCGATAGGTCTGTGCCGTCGTCAGCCCGAGCGCGGTCGCCGCCTGCTTCTGCCCCCGCGGCAGCGAGGCAATACCGGCGGCAAGCTGCACGGCAACGCGCGCCGACATGAACAGCCCGACCCCGATCGAGGCCGTCCAGAACGGCGCATTCGGCATTTGCTTCAGCCACAGCCCCGCCGCGCGCGGCAACAGTTCCGGCAGCACGAAGAACCACAGGAAGAGCTGCACCAGCAGCGGCATGTTGCGGAAGAATTCGACATAACAGAAGCCGATCCAGCCCGCGACCTTCGACGGCAGCGTGCGCAGCACGCCGACCACCGAGCCGAACACCAGCGCGATGATCCAGGCCATGAGCGCGGTCTTGATCGTCAGCGCCAACCCTGACAGCAGCATGTCGAGATAGGTGCCGCTGCCGGTCGGATTCGGCTCGAAGAAGATCTGCCAGTTCCAGTGGTAGTTCAAAGCTCCCCCGTTCCGCTATACGCCCGGCCCGCCCATGCAATGGCCGGGCCACCTGAGATGGCCGAGTCCCTGCCTGTCCCTCATCCCGAAGCCCTCACTCCTCAT
>NZ_PSRR01000541.1 GCF_004296405.1 Bradyrhizobium sp. Leo170 | reverse complement strand
CAACCGCTCGATCGCGGCGCGCGCGAGGTCGTTGGCGTCACGATGCTCGTCCGATACGGCCGCAGCTTCGGCTGGCGGCGAGGCGGGCGTAGCGGCGGGCACGGTAGCAGGCTGCTGCGCCGGCGCGGGCGTCACCTTGGCGACGGCCTTTTCGCGTTCGCGCGGTGCGGGCTGATGGCGACGGAGCTCCGCGGGCGGAATGCTTGCGGTCTCGGCGGGCGCTTCGGCGGGTTTGCTCTCGGTCGCCTTCTCGGCCGGCCTCTCGGTCACCGTAGCCTTCTCGGACGCCGTGCGCTCCATCAATGTGCGCTCCGACATGCCCTTGGCCTTCACGCCAGCTTCGGGGAGATTGGAGACCTCGGCGGGCTTTTCGACCGGCTTGCTCGCAACAGCCGCCTTCGGCTGAGCGGTCGAAACAGCGGCGGCGGCCGGCGCCTCCGGCTTGGCTACGATGTAGTGGTTAACGATGTAGGCCCCGATGACCGTCGCAGCCACCGAGGGTAAGATATCGACGACAAATTTCGTCAGGTATTTCAGCATTGCCAACCACTCCCCGCCGCGGCGTTAGATGCGGGAACTTTGAGGCACATTGAGGGATCAACTGCGACGGATCAATGGCAACCGGCCGGTTCCGGCGATCACGGATGCTTACGGCTTGAGTTCAATCTCGAGGAAGACGATCTCCGTAGAGGTTTCGTTAAGCACATCGTGCTCCACCCCCGCCTTCCGGAAATACGACTTGCCGGCGCCGAGCTGGGCATTCGACCGCTCGCCACTGGGCGCCACGATGGTCATCTCGCCCGCGGTCACGGGCACGATCACATAGTCCATCTCATGGATATGACGCCCGGTCGCACTGCCCGGCGCCAGCCGCCACTCCGTGACGCGGACCTCGGGGGTGTCGACCTGGACGTCGGATTTGGCGGCAAGCATCGTCATCGTCTCCTATGGCACGAATTCCAGGAACAAGAATACGGCAAATACCACCAGATGCACCAAGCCGAACAGGATGTTGGTGCGGCCGGTGCCGAAGGTCAGCATGCTCAAGAGGAAGGTCAGGAACAGCAGCACCGTGCTCTGGGCGCTGAGCCCGAGTACAAGTTCTTTGTCCAGCAGGTAGGTGGCAATGCCGACCGCCGGGATCGTCAACCCGATCGTGGCAAGCGATGAACCCAGCGCAAGATTGATGCTCTTCTGCAAATCATTGTTGCGGGCGGCCGAAGCCGCGGCGACGGCCTCCGGCATGAGGATGAGAAGCGCGACCACCAGGCCCGCGAAGGCTGCCGGCGCACCGATCATCGCCGCGGTGGCATCGATGACGAGCGAGAATTTCTTTGACAGCAGCACGACGGCCAGAAGGGAAACCAGGAGCAACGGAACACTGAGCGCCAGCACTGCGCCCGATGACTTCTTCGGCGCCTCGGCATCATTTGCGGACTCGACGACGAAGTAATCGCGGTGCCGCATGGTCTGGATGTAGAGAAAGACGCCGTACAACGCGAGCGTGACCACGTCGACAAAGCCCAGTTGCGTGGCCGAATAGACCGGCCCGGGCGTCGCCAACGTATAATTCGGCATGACCAGCGTTATCGTCGCCAACACGAACAACACGCTGAGATAAAGGTTGGCACCGGAAACCTGGAAATCCTGCTCTCGATAATGCAACCCGCCGATGAAGATGCAAAGCCCGACCAGGCCGTTGCAGACGATCATCACGACTGCAAACACGGTGTCACGGGCCAGGGCCGGCTGCGGCTTGTCGCCCAGCATGATCGTGGTGATCAGCGCCACTTCAATGATCGTCACCGCTAGCGTCAGCACCAAGGTGCCGAAAGGCTCGCCGACCTCTTCGGCGATCACCTCGGCATGATGGACTGCCGCGAACACCGTGCCGAACAGGATGGCCAGCAGGATCGCGGCGAGGAGCCATCCGCTAGGAGATGGGCTGAACACCCATCCGACGGCTGTCGCCGCAGCGAACAGTGCCATCGCCAGCGCCGGGAAAATCCATGCCGTATGCGGCATCGGACCGTGTGCGCTCATGAACTCCCCCTCCACTGCTCGAGGAGCTCCAACATACGGCACTCAGTGAACGCTGAGAACAGGGGCGATCGGCAGAAGGGTGAGAAGCAGGAACAGTGGTATCAACACTCCGCCCGCAAACAAAAGATAGCCAAAGAAGCTCGGCATTTTGACGCCGCGCTCGTTCGCGATCGCCGCCACCATGAAGTTCGGTGCGTTTCCGATATAGGTGAGCGCCCCCATGTAGACGGCGCCCATGGAGATCGCAGCCAGCGTCCCCGACAATTCCCCCATTAACCGCTGCGGATCACCGCCGGCGAGTTCGAAGAACAGGAGGTAGGTCGGAGCATTGTCGAGGAACGCCGACATCAGCCCGGTGAACCAGAAATAGGGAACCTCCCGCGGAGCACCGTTGGGCTCGGTGACGGCGGACAATAGCCAGGCAAAGGACCCGTCGTGCCCTGCATGCAGCATCGCCAGCACCGGGATGATCGCGGCGAAGATACCGGCAAACAGCTTGGCGACCTCCCGGATCGGCTCCCAGTTGAAGCCGTTCGCCTCGCGATGTTCGTCCGGGGTGAGCCACAGTGAAAGCAGCGCGATCACGACCAGAAGGCCGTCGCGCACCAGGTTCTGCAGCTCCAGCCTTGTGCCGAGAACGTCGAAGGCAATTCCCGGCCGCCAGGTCGCCGACATCAGGATGCTGGCAATGATTGCGGCGATCAGTGGCAGATTCATCAGGCCGTGAACCCGGATCGGCGCCGCTCCGCCTGGCGGCGCAGCCGGTTCTTTGCGGAAAAGCCAGAGATCGAGCACGACAAAGATCAGCAGCAAGATGCCGGCCACGACCGCGGTCTGCGGCCAGATGTTCCTCGTGGTCCAGAAGAACTCGACGCCGTGCAGGAATCCGACGAACAGCGGCGGGTCCCCGAGCGGACTGAGCGCGCCGCCGACATTGGCAACGAGAATGATGAAGAACACGATGACATGCGCGTTATGGGGCCGCGGCAGGTTGGCGCGGATCAGCGGGCGGATCAGGATCATGGCGGCACCGGTGGTGCCGACGACGCTCGCCATCATCGTACCCAATGCAAGAACCGACGTATTGGTCCAAGGCGTGCCCCTCATGTCGCCGGTCACCAGGATCCCGCCGGCAACGGTATAGAGCGCGAACAGCAGCACGATGAAGCTCAGATATTCGCCGAGCATCGCATGCACGAAGCTCTCTAGCATGGCTGCGCCTCCGGCGACCCAGGCGAGCGAAGCGAGCGTCAGCGCCGACCAGGCGGCGGCGATCTTGCCGTAATGGTGATGCCAGAATTTCGGGAACAGCAGCGGCCCAAGCGCGATCGACAGCAGCAGGCCGGCGAACGGAAGGGCAAATGGCCAGGTCATCGCCGCGCCG
>NZ_PSRR01000540.1 GCF_004296405.1 Bradyrhizobium sp. Leo170 | reverse complement strand
TATGGCACGCCGGAGATATTCAACACCGACCAGGGCAGCCAATTCACCAGTGCGGCCTTCACCGGCGCGTTGACGGGCGCTAGGGATCAGGATCTCCATGGATGGCCGCGGTCGCTGGATGGACAACGTCTTCATCGAGCGGCTGAGGCGGTCGCTCAAGCATGAGGACATCTATCTCAGAGGCTATGCCGACGGCCGCGAGGCCAAGGCAGGGGTCGCAAGCTGGATCGCCTTCTACAACGATCGTCGCCTTCATCAGGCGCACGGCTATCGCACCCCGATGCCGATCTGGCGCGAACGGATGCACGCCGACAAGGCTGTGGACATGGTGGACAACGCTGACGCGTTGACCACATGCCCACAGCAACAGCAGCAGACAGAATCTCTGGCTGCGTGATAGAAAAGGATCAGGAGCGATCAGTTTCCAACTAACAAGCCGGTTCAACCGGTCCCGCTCCGCGGGTCCATTTCAGTCGATCCGCTTGCCTAACTCTGACGTCCTGTTTGAGGTCACCAACGGACATCCCCACCGCGACCTCGCACAGTTTCTGCCCTGCGCCTGCCGCGCCCAAGCCCTCAAAGCCGTGGCCTGAGAACGACGCCTACGTTGGGGCGTCAGGTGGCGGCCGAGATCGGGGGCTAGCGATTCGAACTTCTCCCGCAACTCCTCAGTCAAAGCACGCGCATCGGCGCCACTCTCAACCACCCGAGGATTCAGTAACACCAAGAGCTCGGTTCGGTCCTTGGCGTGCTCCGTGCTGCCGAATAGAGGTCCCAACAACGGAATGTCCTTCAGCACGGGAGCCCCGGAATCCATCCGGTTGGTGCTATCCTGCATCAAACCGCCGATCGCGATCGTATCGCCGTTTCGTGTCGATACGGTGCTTTGGAGGCGACGTACCGAAATGACCGGGGATTGGACGTTGGTCAGTGTGTTCTTGTTCGCCGTACTGACCTCCTGAAAGATGTCGAGCGTCACGCTACCCCCGGCGCCGATGCGAGGTGTTACGGCCAAAATGACCCCCGTGTCGCGCAGTTCGACGTCGCTCACGATCGATGAACTCTGGCTTAGCGTGGATTGTGAGGATCGCGCGAGGACCGGAACCTGATCGCCCACTTCAATGGTCGCAGTTTGGTTGTCAACTGTGAGAATACGTGGCGCCGATACGACCTTGACGTCCCCGAGGCCGCTTAGCGCGCGTAGCACAACGTTGACATCCCTATTTGGGAACACATAGGACAAACCACCTTGTGGAACGGCACCCAAATCCAGAGAGGAAAGAAGATAGTCGACACCGTATCGCAAATGATCGCTCAACCGCACCTCCGCGACAATGACCTGGATCAGGACCTGCCGCGGCTTGACATCAAGCCGATGAACTGCGGCTTCGATGATTTTGTAGTCGGTCGGCGTTGCTAAGATCACGAGTGCATTTTGGCTGGGGTCTGCCTGGATCTGGACCGGCGCCGACAGGCCAAGACTGACTGCGGGGACCGCCGCATCGTCCTTTGCTTGGGTTGCTGACGCGGCCGCATCCGATCTTTCGTCCGACAGGCCGGGAACGTTTAGGGGCAAACTCGATCGATCGGATGCGCTTCCGATTGACAACTTCCCAAACTCTCCCGCGGGCTGCGCGCGAGATACGACACTGGGCGGCTGAGCGCCAAAGATTCGTGCTAGCACCTGCGCCACTTCCGTAGCCCTTCGGTACCGAAGTGGACGCACGTGAACGTTTGCCGCCGCCTCCGACGTCTTATCCAGCTTGGCGATAGCCCGACGAACTTGCTCAAGTAGCACAGGGTCGTCCGCTACCACAAGAATGCCGTTCAGCCGCTCGAGTGGCGCAAGCCGAACGCGCACTCTGCCCTGGTCATTCTGGTTGAACAAGAAGCTGAGTTCTCGCTCTACGGCGGCCGGACTCGCATGAGCCAGCGTATACAGCGCAAACGATTTGTGAGCCATAGCATCGTTGTCAAGTAAACCGATGAGTTCGCGCACGGAACTCACCGAGCCGGGCGGTCCACTTATGGCAATACCTTGTTCTCCCGGCGCGGGTGTCAGACGCACGCTCTCCTCGACGTTTGGTCGGATCACCTTGATGACATCGGCTGGATCGACATAGCGCACGGGAATCACTTGAACATCGCTTCGTACTCCGCCGGCGAGATCGACCAAGCGCCCCACCCGAACTCCGCGGTCAACCACGGCCAGTCCGTAGCCGTATGGTGCTAGCGCTTGGTCGAGTAATCGCGGCACATCACTCACGGGGACTTTGCCCGAGGTCCGAAGTGTCATTTTTCCCCCAACGCCCGGATCGATGATGACAGGCATGCTCATAATGTCGCCCACGACGTCATTCACAACTTGCCGAATATCGGCATTGGCGTAGTCGAGGCTCACGCGAGTGCTGTCGGAGGTGACCGGCAGCCGCCGCTCCACCGAGGCGGTGACCGGCCGGGTCGACGGCTGTGCCAGCAGTTCAAAGCTACGTGCTTGCGGTTTCCCCGCTGAGAAGGAGGGCTCCGACGCATGCCAGCCGACACTTGGCGAAGCCAGCAGAACACCGCGTTCAGCAATCGAGTCGGAGCCGGCACATCGGGTAAGCAGTAGACCAAGGAACGTCAGCAAGGTCTTGCTAGACATTGAGGAAACGGCGTTCCCGCGGAGAATGCGCATCCATTCAACTTTCCATCCACCGCCGCACTTGCATTCATTGCAACTGTGAGAACGGGTGGGCAGAACTGGGATGACTGCCGCCGTCCTGTACTACTCATGTGTTGCCGTCTCTTAACGAGAGTTGCCAATGATCACCTCCTTGATCTTTTGATCTCTCGAAAGGAGGTTAGACATCAGTTCAGCAACCTGATTGAGCTTATCAAGCAGCCCTTGCAGAAAAATCAACGCCATCTGCCCTTCGCTATTGGCACTGTCAATCGCCGCCTTAAGGTTGCTGGTGGCAGCGTCAAACTGCGACTGCACACCTCTCTTGTCGGAATTCTCCGTCTCGATGGAGATGCCGTTTGCCTGCATCCATTCAAACACGTCCTGAGTCTTGCCTTGCGAATCGACGAAGCTGCCGTAGTCTTTAACCGTCTTCTCATCGGTAGGTCGATTGGTACGCAGGGCAGCCAACGCCTCATCCATATCTTTCAGCAAATTGTTGCGCGCCTGCATATCGTCGATTTGAGAGCGGATTTGATTCTGGTAAATGTCATGCCGTTCCATCAGAACCAGCGTCATAATCGAGGCCAAAGATACCCCCCCGGGGAGAACATTTCCTGCGCTGCTGGCCCATGCATAGGGCTGGTATCCAGACATTGGATTGATCATCTTACGTCATCCTCAAACCCAGACGTTTTTCGTCCGAACGATGCACTCAAGCCATATAGACGATCTTGCTTCTCGCCTCGGTATCGGCACGACGAATTTCT
>NZ_PSRR01000539.1 GCF_004296405.1 Bradyrhizobium sp. Leo170 | reverse complement strand
GATGGCGGCATCACGCCGGGCGGCTCCTCCGGCGGCGCGGGGTCCGCGGTCGCGGCCGGCATCGGGCATATCGCGCATGGCACCGATATCGCGGGCTCGATCCGCTACCCGGCTTATGCCTGCGGCGTGCATGGCCTGCGGCCGACTATGGGCCGCATCCCCGCCTTCAACGCGGCGCTGCCGGAGCGGCCGATCGGCCCGCAGATCAGCGCCGTCTCGGGGCCGCTGGCGCGCACCGTCAACGACCTGCGCATCGCGCTCGCGGCGATGGCGGCCCGCGACGTGCGCGACCCCTGGTGGATGCCGGTGCCATTGGAAGGACCTTCGGTGCCGAAGCGCGTCGCGATGTGCCTCGATCCCGACGGCCTCAGCCCGGTCGCCGAGGTGAAGGCGGCGGTGGCGGATGCCGGCAAGCGGCTGGAGCGCGCCGGCTGGACCGTCGAGGAGATCACGACAACGCCGCCGCTGCGCGAAGCCGCCGACCTCCAGACCAAGCTCTGGCTCGGCGACGGCTATGAGGCGCAACTGGAAGCCGCCGAGCGCGAGGGCGATCCCGGCGCGCTCGCCTGCCTGCGCGGCAGCCGCGCCAAAGTGCATCCTTTCGATCTTTCGAAAGCGCTGACGCGCCGGGCGACGTTGACGCGCGAATGGCTGGCGTTCTTCGAACAATACGCGGTGTTGCTGATGCCGGTCTCCGGCGAATTGCCGTTCCCGGATCAACTCGATTGCAAGGACGATGCCTCCTTTGCGCGGGTCTGGCACGCGCAGTTGCCGCAGATCGCCATTCCTTTCATGGGCCTGCCTGGGCTGGTTGTGAGCACAGGCCTGGTCGGCCGGATTCCCGTCGGCGTGCAACTGGTCTCGGGCCGCTACCGCGAAGATCTCTGCCTTGCCGCGGGCGAGGCGGTCGAAGCCGGCGGCACGCCGTCCGCGGTCGTCGATCCCGCAGGCTGATCGAACCATGATGATTGCAGCGCGCAAAGCTCCCTCTCCCCGTTCTTACGGGGAGAGGGTTGGGGTGAGGGGCTCTCTCCGCGGATACGGTGACAGACGGACTCGTAGAGGCTCCCCCTCACCCGGATCGCATCTGCGATGCGATCCGACCTCTCCCCGCAAGCGGGGCGAGGTGAAGCGGAGACCGCTTCGTGCTTTGAGGGAAAACCATGCCCACTGTCTATGATTTTGCGGCCCGTTCGCTGGCCGGAGATGAAGTGCCCTTGAAGCGGTTCGAGGGGCAGGTGCTGCTCATCGTCAACACCGCCAGCGCGTGCGGCTTCACGCCGCAATACAAGGGCCTGCAGGAACTCTATCAGGGGCTCTCGCCGCGCGGTTTTTCCGTGCTCGGCTTTCCCTGCAACCAGTTCGGCGGGCAGGAACCGGGTGATGAAAAGCAGATCGGCGAGTTCTGCGAAACCAATTACGCGGTGACGTTCCCGATGTTCGCCAAGATCGAGGTGAATGGCGCGAACGCGCACCCGTTGTACGAACACCTGAAGAGCGAGAAATCGGGCCTGCTCGGCCCGTCGATCAAATGGAATTTCACCAAATTTCTGGTCGACCGGTCGGGCAGGGTGGTGGCGCGCCATGCGCCCACCGCGCGGCCCGAAGGACTGAAGACAGCAATCGAGGCCCTGCTATGAGCGAGAACAACGAACCCACCCATGACGAACTGCCGGACCGCCTGTCGGTCGATCCGAACAGCCCGTACTACAATGCGGATGTCCTGGCCCGCGATGTCGGCATCCGCTTCAAGGGCGCCGAAAAGACCAATGTCGAGGAGTATTGCGTCAGCGAAGGCTGGGTGCGCATCACCGCCGGCAATGCGAAGGATCGCTACGGCAATCCGCTGACCATCAAGGTCCACGGCCCGGTCGAGCCGTATTTCCGCGACAAGAAGTAGCGCTAATAGCTCTCAGCCGTCATTGCGAGGAGCGAAGCGACGAAGCAATCCATGCCTCCACAAGCGGTGAAATGGATTGCTTCGCTTCGCTCGCAATGACGTCGTGGCGACCACCGCAATTTAGAAAGCCAAACACACATGTCCGTCCGTATCATCGACGTCCGCGAGGTGACAAAACCGATCGCCTCGCCGATCCGCAACGCCTATATCGATTTCAGCAAGATGACGACGAGCCTGGTTGCCGTCGTTACCGACGTCGTGCGCGACGGCAAGCGCGTGGTCGGCTACGGCTTCAATTCCAACGGTCGCTACGGGCAGGGCGGTCTGATCCGCGAGCGCTTTGCGCCGCGGCTGCTCGAGGCCGATCCGAAAGCGCTGCTTGATGCGAGCGGCGACAATCTCGACCCGGACAAGGTCTGGTCGACCATGATGTCGAACGAGAAGCCGGGCGGCCACGGCGAGCGCTCTGTCGCGGTCGGCACTATCGACATGGCGGTGTGGGATGCGGTTGCGAAGATCGCGAACAAGCCGCTGTTCCGCCTGCTCGCCGAGCGGCATGGCGTCAAGGCCAATCCGCGCGTGTTCGTCTATGCCGCCGGCGGCTATTACTATCCCGGCAAGGATCTCTCCGCGCTGCGCGCGGAGATGCGCGGCTATCTCGATCGCGGCTACAATGTCGTGAAAATGAAGATCGGCGGCGCGTCTGTAACCGAAGACAGCGAGCGGATCGAGGCGGTGCTGAAGGAGATCGGCAAGGACGCGCAGCTCGCGGTCGACGCCAACGGCCGCTTCGATCTGGAGACCGCGATCGCCTATGCAAAAATGCTGCGGGACTATCCGCTGTTCTGGTACGAGGAAGCCGGCGATCCCCTCGACTTCGCGCTGCAGGCCGCGCTCGCAGAATTCTATCCGGCGCCGATGGCGACCGGCGAGAACCTGTTCAGCCATCAGGATGCGCGCAATCTCGTTCGTTATGGCGGCATGCGGCCGGACCGCGACTGGCTGCAGTTCGATTGCGCGCTGTCCTACGGCCTCTGCGAATATCAGCGCACGCTGCAAGTGCTGAAGACCCACGGCTGGTCGCCAAGCCGCTGCATCCCGCATGGCGGCCACCAGATGTCGCTGAACATCGCCGCCGGCCTCGGCCTCGGCGGCAATGAGAGCTATCCCGATCTGTTCCAGCCCTATGGCGGCTTCCCCGACGGTATCAGCGTCGAGAATGGCCACATCACCATGCCCGATCTTCCGGGCATCGGCTTCGAAGGCAAGAGCGATCTCTACAAGGAGATGAAAGCGCTGGCCGAGTGAGCCACACTCGCGCCAAAACCTCCGCCGTCATTCCGGGACGTCCGAAGGACGAACCCGGAATCGATCGGGCCGCAGGCGCAGGCGGAGGAATGGATTCCGGGCTCGCGCTCCGCGCGCCCCGGAATGACAGTCCCCGTCATTGCGAGCGAAGCGAAGCAATCCACGTCTCCACTTGCGGGGCTATGGATTGCTTCGCTCCGCTCGCAATGACGATGTGGGTGCGTCAGGTGCGACAAATCAACCCGACGGGCAAATCACCAAAAGTCTGTCCAGCCCTCGC
>NZ_PSRR01000538.1 GCF_004296405.1 Bradyrhizobium sp. Leo170 | reverse complement strand
GTACCTCGGCACAGAGGTTTTGACTCGTTGAACCTGGCCTGATTCGATGATGGGTTTTGGATAGGCCCGCGCCATTTTGGCGCGAGCCTTATTGGTTGTGAACATCCATTTGACGCGGGCGCGGTCGGCATTGCGCCGTTTCTCCCAGGCGGCGGTCTCGGCGACGAGGCGGGCGAAACCGTCGATGCGTCGATCGAGGCATTGGCGGGCGAGAACGCCGATCTCGATCTCGACCATGTTGAGCCAGCTGGCGTGCTTTGGGACGTAGTGGAACTCCAGTCGGCGCAGTACCCGCCGTGCTTCGTCGGCCGGAAAGGCCTGGTAGAGCGCCCCGGCCGAATGAGTTGAGAGATTGTCGAGCACCAGGCGGATGCGCTCGGCTCGGGGATAATGGATGTCGACGAGGTCGCGCATGCAGGCCGCAAAGTCTTCCGCAGCCCGCCGCTCGGTCACCTTCACCTTGCGCCAGGAGCGATGCGCGTCGAGGAAGACGAACAGGTTTGCGGTGCCATTGCGCCGATACTCGCAATCGTAGCGCTCGATCTGTCCCGGTGTGGCCGGGATCGGCTGGCGCACTTCGCCGATGAGCTGGATTGGGCTCTCGTCGAAGCAGACCACCGGCCGCTTCGGATCAGGCGCCTCGGCATAGAGATCGAGCACGTCCTCCATGCGGGCGACGTAGTCGGCATCGATCTGAGGGATGCACCACATGTCCTTGCGCCACGGCTTGAGATCGCTCTCGGCCAAGCGTCGGCGCACCGTCTCGCGCGACAGGCTCTCGTGTGGCGTCAGCTTGACGATCGCTTCGGCCAACAGTTCCAGGGTCCAACGGGCGCGGCCTGCCGGAGGGCTTGAGCAGGCGGTCGCCACCAAAAGCGCTTCCTCCTTGCCGGTGAGCTTGCGTTCCGACCCGGGCCGCGGCTCCTCGCTGAGCGCCGCCTCCAGATTGCCGAGGACAAAACGCCGTTTGGTGCGATAAACCGTGGACCCGCCGACGCCGACGCTACGGACGATCTCCGCGTCGCTGACCCCTGCGTCAGCGGCGAGCAATATCTGCGCCCGCTTGAGCTTGCGCGCCGCGTGCTTGCCGCCGCTCAGAAGCTCCGTGCGCTCGGTTTGGCTGAGTTCGACCCGATAGCGTACATTCATCCGTGCCTCCGCCTGTCGAGGCACTGACGAACAGCTGAATCGGATGGCCAAGGTGAGTCATTCTGCAAAAGCCTTCACGCCCAAGCAGGGCCAGTACCTGGCCTTCATCGACGCCTACACGCGCGTGCATCGCCGGCCACCTGCCGAATGGGAGATGCAACGGCACTTCGGCGTGTCCCCGCCTTCCGTCCACCAGATGGTGTTGACCCTCGAACGCGCGGGCATCATCAGGCGCCAGCCCGGCTCGCCGCGCAGCATCGAAGTGCTGGTCCCTCCTGAACAGCTCCCCGTCTTGGAAATCCCAAACCAATCAGTCAAAACCTCTGTGTAGAGGTACTAGTAGTAGCCCGTCCATTCGCCGCCACCATCCATAACATCTACTTTACACCGAGCTCAAACTGGTTGTTGGTGTAGAGTTTGAAATCCTTTACTGCGGACGTCGTAATTAGGCTGCCGACCGGATCGACACCGCCGTCCAATATTGGCCGTAGAGCGCAAGCTCCTTGATCAGGTCATAAACCAGTCCCGCCCGCCAGCTCAGGCCTGAGAGCGAGGCCTGAAAACTTTTCATCGCATCCCTGAAATTGGCTTTCCATGCTTGTTTGGTCGGGCCAACGCTGACGATCGCGAGCTGATCCAATATCTTCAGCCAATGTTCCGCGGACGCTGCACACTGGTTGGCAATCGTTTTGATTGGGTGCTCACATCAGTGACAGGTATGGACAGGTTGTCGGAAGCCGGACATGAGACGTGTGCGACGTCGGGAAAACCCCCTGGAGAGAGACATCTTCTAAGCTTCGTTTGAGAGCCTGAATGGAAGTGCTGTCCGATGATGGCGTGACAGCGATGGCGCAAGCATTTCCGAGATATCGTTTCGGACCTTCGACCGGGAAGAGCTATGTCGCCGGGCGACACGATTAGCGTATACGCTGACTGCGGAAGAAGACGAGAGCGATATGGACTTGCGTAACCAGCTGCGCAAGCCGAATTCCGAAAGAATAGCCGGGTGTCGCCACAGCGGTGACCGAAGAAAAAGAGGCAGCTTGTAGTGAACAAGCGGCCCAAGTCTAGGGAGGAAACGCCCAAGGAGGGCAGCGATAGCGCATCGCGCTACCGCGCAAGAGGTTGACTTCTGATCGGTATCACAGCGCATACTTTGCCGAGGCGTGCTCACTCAGCATTCCGCCAACTCGCGGAGACATCCCCGGAGCCTTCGAGCAGACCTCGGTATCCATGTTTTGGACAAACGATTCCTCAGTTTGCGCCGGCGCGTGAGCGCTGGGTGAGACGACTACACTCAGGTCACTTCACCGTTGAAGCCAGAAATCGTGTTCCAGATCACAGCGATAGTCTCCTTTCCGGTCGCCATGGTAACGATAGGCTGATCGGGACAAAGGTCGATTTTTTCTCGATAGTCGTGCTGGCGTTGACGAGTTTGGCTGTTTAATCGTACGGCGGCCGCGGTCTCGGCCTTGCAAGGTGATACTGTCGGACTTTGGAATAATGGATTCCATGAGCCTGGCAGGATCGATCGCAATGGAGAGACCTCCACTGCCACGCTGTGTTTAAACCGTGAGCCAGACGGCATCGGCTACCGGACTTGAGGAACTCGAATTCGCCGACTAGGTCTTCGATGTGACGAAACACCAACTCGGCTAATGGTGGCGCAACTGTAACCCGCTCCGTTCGGATGGGCCCTGCTTTTGAGGCAGCCATGGCCGAAGATGTGGCAGAATTTCAGGCCCGCGACTGACCAGCGCGGACGGCTGCAGCTAAAGCTTCTTCCAGCCTCGTCTTCTCCAGCAAGAGATCCGCGACGATCTTTCGAAAGCGTTGGTTTTCGACTGTAAGATCCTCCAACACACCCCGCATGTCATCCATCGTTCCCGCGTTGGCTGACCCGCCATTCTCAAGTGTGCCACATTGCGCGAATGTCGCATCACTCTTATGCAAGGGCATTTTTCGCCAACGATGAAGGGTCATGACGCTAACCCCGAGCACTTTGCAAATCTCCATCTGAGAATTGCCCGCTCGTGCAAGCTCATTTGCTCGGGCAAGCTTCGACAGAATCTCCTCGTGAGAGTGCTTCTTCATCTTTCTCTCTAAAGGCTCGGCAACGACATCCTTGGTGATGCCTTGAATTTGTCGGCGTGGCGAAACTGAGGCCACCAGCGGCTCAGATTTCAAATACGAAAGGAGTGTGTATGATCCTGGACAAACCGCAGGAAGACCAGATCCGTAAGCCGAGCGTTCGTACATATTCGTGCCGCGACCTTCAAGAGACTTGAATGGCACGTAGCGTCAAGCTGCACCATTTCAAAGTAGAGTAGTGTTTCCGACC
>NZ_PSRR01000537.1 GCF_004296405.1 Bradyrhizobium sp. Leo170 | reverse complement strand
GCCGGTGGCTGGGCGCCGGGGTTGATCCAGCAAGCATGGATGCGGCCGTCGAGGCTGCGCGGCACCTTGTCGTCGATGGTAGCGCCGAACCGGGTTAGGCATCGGAAGGTCGCCTGCACATGACCACCGGGGCAGCCGAAGCGGTCGTAAAGGTCGAGGTGACGGAAGGCGGTATCGAGGTCGTCAAGCCACATCAGCCGCACCACGCGCCGGCCGAGCCAGACGCATTCCGGGTTTCCGGCCGGGCCGTTGATCGCCTGCGTGGCTTCGACGAATTCGTCGGTCTTACGCTGGTTGTCCTTGGTGGCGTCGGACGGAGCGTTTCCCTGCTTCGACTGTTCCTGCGGATTCGGCGTGCCGCTTTGGGAGAAAGCGGCTCCGGTACCGATCAGAAGCGCGAGGCCGGCAGTGGCGAAATGGCGCAAGACCGCGATTTTGAACTGAAGCACCCGTCCACCCATACCTTCCCCGATCGATTTCCCGCCCAACAAATCATCCCAAACGGCCATGGCGTAATGCCGTCCAAATAGGTCTCCAGTGCGGCGGAGACGCTGGCGGAATCCCATGACCGGTATTTCAGATTTTGTCCAGCAAAGTCACAACTTTATCGCACCAGCGCAAAACTGTCGCAGGACAACCTTGGTATTGCCCGACTCGTGCTCTTGGCAGACGGTGCCTGACCGGTTAATCGACGGTCCCCGGAGGATGGAACTGATTTCTCTTCGTACGCCACTGGCGCTTCTCCTGATATCGCTGGGTATGATTGCGGCCGTGTGGTGGTGGCTCGCCACGCCGATTACGTTGTCGCGCGCGCCGATCGATCCCAATGCAAAGCTGCAATGCGTCTCCTATGCGCCGTTCCGCGACACCCAGACGCCGCTGATCCGCACCACGCACATTCCGGCCGAGCAGATCGAGCAGGATCTGACTGATCTCGCCAAGGTCACCGAGTGCGTGCGCACTTATTCGATCGAGAACGGGCTCGACCAGGTACCGGGTATCGCGGCGAAGGTCGGGCTGAAGGTCATCCAGGGCATCTGGCTCGGCAGCGACCGGATCAAGAACCAGACGCAGATTGCGGTCGCGGTCGGGCTCGCCAAACAATATCCGGGCGTGATCACGGCGCTGGTGGTCGGTAATGAAGTGCTGCTGCGCGGGGAAATGACGACCGCGGATCTCGCCGCCTATGTCCGCGCGGTCAAGGCGCAGGTCCAGGTGCCCGTGACCTATGCCGATGTCTGGGAATTCTGGCTGCGCAACCGCGAGGTCTATGACGCCGTCGATTTCGTCACCATTCACATCCTTCCTTACTGGGAAGACATGCCGGTGCGGGCGAAATTCGCCGCCGCCCATGTCGATGCCATCCGCAAGCGGATGGCTGTGGCGTTCCCGAACAAGGAGATCCTGATCGGCGAGACCGGCTGGCCGAGCATGGGCAGGATGCGCGAGGGCGCGCTGCCGTCGCGCACCAACCAGGCGCGGATCGTCTCGGAAATCCTCGATCTCGCCAAGCGCGAGGGTTTCCGCGTCAACTTGATCGAGGCCTATGACCAGCCCTGGAAGCGCCAGCTCGAGGGTACGGTCGGCGGCTATTGGGGCCTGTTCGACTCCGTCAACCGTGTGGTGAAGTACCCGCCTGGCGTCGCCATCAGCAATTACCCGCTTTGGAAATGGTACATGGGCGCTGGCCTTGGGCTGGGCTTCGTCACCTTCCTCGTGGCTTGGCTGGCGGTCCGGCGGCGGCCATGGGCGCCGCGGATCATGTCCTGGATCGCGGTCGGCATCTCCTCAACCAGCGCCGGGATCCTGCTCGGGGTTGCCATCGACAAGATGATCTATGAGAGCTACGGGACCGGCGGCTGGGTGCAGTGGGGAACGCTGCTTGCGGCGGCCGTCTTTGCGCCGATCCTGTCGGCTCACGCACTGATGGCGGGGAAGTCGCTGCCGACCTTCCTCGAACTGCTCGGGCCGCGCCAGTACCGGCACGGCACCTTGCTCACAGCGCTGCTCGGCCTTTCGCTGATCGTGACGACCGTGATCGGGGCGGAAACAGCGCTCGGGTTCACTTTCGACCCGCGCTACAAGGACTTTCCGTTCGCCTCGCTCACCATGGCTGTGGTGCCGTTTGCGCTGCTGATGCTGCTCAACCGGCCGCAGGAGGGCGTAAGGCCGATCGCGGAGGCCGTGTTTGCCGGCCTTCTGCTGGTCGCGGCCGGCTATACCTTCCTGAACGAGGGGACCGACAACTGGCAGTCGGTCTGGACCTGCGCGATGTATGTGTTGCTGGCGCTTACGCTGTGGCGGGCGCGGGTCGGGCAAAGCCCAAAATGAGCAGGCCGATCGCGATCCCCGACAGCGCGACATTGTAGAGCACGATCCCGAACCCCGCCGCGATCAGCCCGCCGGTCATCAGGACGATCGACGGCCGCAGCACGTGCAGGGTCGCGATGACGAGCGCGACGATGCCGAACACGGAATTCCGGAACAGGCTCGTCGCCAGCACCCGCATCTTGCAGTTCATGGTCTGCAGGCCCGCATCGCAGGCGAGCGCGACGGTTGAGAATTCGATCACGAGATAGCGCAGGTAAAGCGCGTAACCGACGGCGAGGAAACCGACGATCAGCAGAAATTGCACCTGATAGGGTGTGAGGCGGAACGGAGGCTTTGTCATCGCGCGAATATGGTCGGGAAAGAGGATCAGGACAAGCCGCTTCAGGCGGCGTGAAAGCGAGTGAAAATGTCGCCGCAATGTCTTGCGGTCACGCCATTATTGCTCCTTGCGACCGAACATCGAGGTGATCGCCGAGACCGCGGAAGGTGGCTCCGGCTTCTTCGGCGGCTCCTCGACCACCACCGGAGCTGCCGCCGCTCGTTTCGGTGCTGCGTGCCGGCGTGGTGCGGGTTTGTTGGGAGTTGTCGTGGCCGGCGGCGGCTCGTCCTTGAGCGTCAGGCGCTGACCGTCGAAAACAGCGGTTTCGCAAGCGCGGCCGTTCTCGGCGAGCACCGCGCAAATCTTCGCCGCGGCGCCGGCATCGCGCAGCGGGCCGGCAACGAGGCGAAGCTGCATGCCGAGCCCGTTGGCGCCCTCCTTGATGACGATGATCGG
The DNA here is from genome assembly GCF_004296405.1 of Bradyrhizobium sp. Leo170. Classification (GTDB taxonomy): domain Bacteria; phylum Pseudomonadota; class Alphaproteobacteria; order Rhizobiales; family Xanthobacteraceae; genus Bradyrhizobium. The sequence continues at coordinate 387 of NZ_PSRR01000537.1, read as the reverse complement.
GCGCAAATTGAACAACGGCGCGTTCGAGCGCGATTTCAACAGGCCTCGCCACAGCGCGCGCAGCCCCGGCACCGAATTGGCGGTGCCGAGATCGACGCCGAATTCGGTATGCTGCACCTCGGCTTTCGGCGCGCTAGCGTCCTCTTTCGCTTTCTCCGCGTCACCGGCGGCAGGCGCCGCGGCGACCACCTCGGGCATGGGGCTGGCGGTGACCGTGGCAGCGGGCTTGGCCGGCTCGACTGGCTTGCTCGCGGCAGGATCGGGCGGTCCGATCATCGACTTTGCGGCGACGAGTGGCATCGCGGGCAATGACGCTGCCGGGGTGCCGGCCGGGTCCGAATTGCTGGCTGGCACAGGGGCGGCGGGCGCTGTGTTGGCAGCAACGAC
>NZ_PSRR01000536.1 GCF_004296405.1 Bradyrhizobium sp. Leo170 | reverse complement strand
CGTTTGAGACGGTGGATAGCGTGCTGCGCACGCATCCGGAGGTCGGCGAGTACAATCAGAAGATTTGAGATGGCGGCGCCCGAAGAGCTGAGCGCTTCGCTCGCCGCAAACAACACTGTCATCACCCGCGAACGCGGGTGATCCAGTACGCGGCGGCCTCTCAATCGAAAACGAACGCCTCTGCAATACTGGATCGCCCGGTCAAGCCGGGCGATGACAGTGGAGTGACAACTTACGCGGCCGCTCCGATGCAATCGGCCATTACCTATCGGAGCGGCGCCGGCAACAGTCTTGGTCTGGCTAGGGTTAACAACAGCGTCAAATTCTCTCCGATCGACCTTGACAGGGCAGCTTCTATCCCGCTGTCTACCCCTCACATCGCACGTTTGCTTTCAACAGCTCTAGATTGTAGTGACTGTCTGCGCCGCGGACAGCTCCTTGAGAACCCAATCTAGCGGAGAAATGACGATGATCCTTGTGACCGGCGGGGCCGGCTATATCGGCTCGCATGCTTGTGTGGCCTTGCTGGCTGCGGGTGAAGATGTTGTCGTATTCGATAATTTCTCCAACAGCAGTCCGATTGCCCTGCAGCGCGTGCAGCAGATTTGCGGCAAATCGCTGATTGCCGTTGAAGGCGACATTCGCGACGAACGCGCGATCGAGCAGGTGTTGACGCAATACAACTGCACGGCGGTCATGCATTTTGCCGGGCTGAAATCCGTTCAGGACTCCGTTGCGGAGCCGCTCGAATATTACGATCAGAACGTCATCGGATCGCACCGGCTGCTGCGCGCGATGCGACGGTCGGGCGTCAAGACCATCGTGTTCAGTTCATCGGCCACCGTCTACGGCACCCCCAAATTTCTGCCTTATACCGAGGACCATCCCCTCAATCCCGTGAACCCCTATGGGCGGACCAAGCTCATCATCGAGGAAATGCTCCGCGACCAATATGTCAGCGACCCAAGCTGGGGGGTCGCCATATTGCGCTATTTCAATCCAGTCGGCGCACACGAGAGTGGACTGATCGGCGAGGATCCCCGCGGCGTCCCCAATAACCTAGTCCCCTTCGTGGCTCAGGTTGCAATCGGACGACGCGAGCGATTGAACATATGGGGCGCCGACTACGATACACCTGATGGAACAGGCGTTCGCGACTATATCCATGTCATGGACCTCGCGCTCGGACACCTGTCCGCACTGACGGCATTGGACAGTCCGAAATGCTTCTCGGTAAATCTCGGAACCGGTACCGGCAGCAGCGTGCTCGAAGTCGTTCGCGCGTTCGAAAAGGCGTGCGGCAGCCCCATACCCTATGACATCAAATCGCGTCGCCCGGGCGATATCGATGCCTACTACGCCGCCACCGAAACCGCATCCCGGCTGATGGGATGGACAGCGGCCAGATCGCTCGAGGCGATGTGCGCGGATCATTGGCGCTGGCAGAGCAACAACCCCAATGGATATTGCTGATCGTGACGACTGAAGGCGCCGCTGCGCACGGCGATATCCCGCCTCGCGCGCAGGCCATGATCAAGAATGGTTGCCGATTCTCATTGCGCGCAGCGCCGCCTTTTCAGGCAGAGCCCAGCACAACGTGGTGCCTTTTATCAAGGGACACGCTTCCCGATTAATCCTATTGGTCCATCGCACAACATGATCCGCCGGAAATGTCTATTCTGGCGGAATTATTGCGTTATGTAACGGCGCTGAAATCTCTGTTTGGGGGCTTTATGACGAAGAAGCGGGCTTTGATTACCGGCGTTACCGGTCAGGACGGCGCCTATCTGGCAGAACTGCTTTTGCAAAAGGGATATGAGGTCCACGGCATCAAGCGTCGGGCTTCGCTTTTCAACACCGATCGAATTGACCACATCTATCTCGATCCCCACGAGGCCAATCCGCCATTCCGTTTGCATTATGGCGACCTCACGGACTCTTCGAGTCTGGTTCGTATCGTCGGGCAAGTGCAGCCGGACGAGATCTATAATCTCGCGGCGCAGAGCCACGTGGCCGTTTCATTCGAGGAGCCGGAATACACCGCAAATTCCGACGCCCTGGGCACGCTGCGCCTGCTCGAAGCCATCCGCATTGTCGGCCTGGAGAACAAGACACGCTTCTACCAGGCCTCGACTTCCGAATTGTACGGACTTGTGCAGGAAATCCCGCAGAAGGAGACGACGCCTTTTTACCCCCGCTCGCCCTACGCCGTCGCCAAGCTCTATGCGTACTGGATCACGGTCAACTACCGTGAAGCGTATGGAATGTACGCCTGCAACGGCATCCTGTTCAATCACGAGTCCCCGGTCCGCGGCGAGACATTCGTGACGCGCAAGATCACGCGGGCGCTGGCGCGGATCCATCTCGGGCTGCAGGACCGCCTCTACCTCGGCAACATGGACGCGCTGCGCGACTGGGGGCATGCGCGCGACTATGTCGAGATGCAGTGGATGATGCTGCAGCAGGACAAGCCGGAAGACTTCGTGATCGCCACCGGCAAGCAGTATTCAGTGAGGGATTTCGTCAACTACGCCGCGGCCGAGATCGGAATCAAGGTCCGATGGGAAGGCAGCGGGGTTCGCGAGAAAGGCTATGACGACGCGACTGGCAAATGCATCGTTTCGGTCGACCCCCGCTATTTCCGGCCGTCGGAAGTCGCGACCCTGCTCGGCGACCCCTCCAAGGCAAAGCAGAAGCTCGGCTGGGAGCCGAAGACCTCGTTCGAGGTGCTGGTCAAGGAAATGATGCAGGAAGATCTTGAATCGGCCAAGCGGGACGAACTGATCAAGCAGCACGGCTTCCGCTACTACGCGCGGCACGAGTAGGGAAAGGGCCGCTGAACGGGGACCGCTTGCGGCGATTGATTGCTCGAGCGCATTGGTCATCCAACCGCTCGAGCGTCTGACCGCCTTATTTGCCCGTCACGCGCACCTGCTCCTTGACGGGAAGCAACAGCGCTTCCGGCTGGAGCCGTGTCCCACCGCTGCTCTGCGGCCTGGTGCTATCATCATCGATGGAGAGCATCTCCCTCAGCCACTGATGGATGATGCTTTCCCTGTCCCAACGTTCGAGCGCGCGCGTCCTGCCCTGCTTGCCCAGGACATTTCGAAGCGGTTCATCCTCGCCGAGCGTTCGGACAGCCTCGGCCAGCGCATTCGCATCGCCCGGCGGAACGACCAAACCGGCGCCTTCCACTTCATCGGCCAGCCCAGTGCCAGATCCCGCCATAGCGATCACCGGCCGACCGGACGAGAAGATGGCTCCGAGCTTGGAAGGCAACACCAGATCTGCCGCCTCTGCTCGCTGCGGGATCAGGTGAATATCCGCGCTCGCCATCAACGCGGCAAAACGATCGTTGGGCTGCACCCCGAGGAAATGGATGTTGCCGCGCCCCTGTGACATCTCCAGGAGCTTGGGCTTGTGAGGTCCCTCTCCGGCGAGAATGAAATGAACGTTGGGGTGACTTTCCTCGAGAACGGAGGCCGCCTCGACGAC